>URXG01000076.1 GCA_900551715.1 uncultured Blautia sp.
TCCAGAAGCTTACATCATAAGCAGTCAGCGTCAGATAGGAAATCTGCAGGTTTTTAGATGGAACAGAAATTGTTGATGTCTCATCCGAGCTGCACATCCAGCTCAGAGAACTCATGATCATCTGCTCATTTCCACCGGATACCATCTGGTTGATCTGGCTATCCATCAGATTTGAAGAAGCATAATAAACGATCTGTGTCTCTTTGTCATTATCCAATGTTTCTGTAATACTTACACCAAGATCAAACGGACCATCAATATCATCATCGGTTTTTTCAATCGTTCCACTATTGACATCTACTTTGGAATAAGCACTGTCAGAAGTTGTCAGAAGACTGTTGATCGTAACGGTATCTCTGACATCATCTGTCTTCTTGATTCCCTGTGCATAAGGCATCAGAACATAATAACCTTTGGATGCAAAATCAGAGACTGCATCGGTGCTGTTGACTGTCGGTACCAGATAATAAGGCATCTGCGCATAATGCTGTGAATCGCCTTCAATTACAATACCCTCTGTTCTCTCTACTCCATAGTTCTTGAGAACCGCATCAAAATTATCCATGGATTCTTCTGTATAATCAGAGAAGATCATAGCTTTTCCGCCATTTTCAAGATAATCAATGATCGCATCTTTCTCAGATTCGGAAATATCGGAAGTTGGTGCGTTGATTAGCAGGCACGCAGCATCATCCGGGACACTTTCTTCTGTGATCAGGTTCAGAGATTTAATATCAATATTTGCTTTCTGGATATCTTCCTGAAGAGTAGAATCCAGGTCTTTTTCACCATGTCCATCCAGTGTATAAAGAACTGGAAGGTCTTCGGAAGTTACATAGGAAATAGCACTGTCGATCTGTCCTTCTCCATCGAATCCTGTCGTTGTGGACTGATACGTATTATAATCAATCGAAGATTCATAAATACTGCTGTAATTTACAACTTTGCTTCTGTCACCACATACCACGATCAGGCTGTTTGCAGCAACATCATCACTGGTATATTCTGACGTAAATTTCGGATTTACAACAGGATCTTTCTGTTCTACTTTAATATGATCTGATCCTTCTTCATATTTCTCAAGTAACTTTTTAATCGTTTCATCTTCAGAGCCGCTCTGTACGACCTGATAAATCGTTACATCTTTATCCAGTTTTTTCAGGAAGTTCTTTGTATCATCAGTGATACTGTAAAGTTTCTGAGCACTGACATCCACTTCTGTATATTTAGATGGAAGGGAACCAACGATCATATTTACCACAAGAACGATCACTACAAAAACAGCACTGATAACAACACTGTAAGAACCGTTCTTGATGTATTTTTTATTCATGGAATCCTTTATTTTCTGTTTTAAAGGTTTCTTTTCTTTTTTGGCTTTCTCTTTTGCCGGGTTTTCAATCTTATCTGCTTTCTTTGCTTTCAGTTTTTCCGTAAATTTCATTGTCTCCCACCTCCTTAATTCCAACGTCTCTTGGCAATCGACTGTACAGTCAGGAACAGGCAGACTGCAATCACAGACACGAAATACAAAACGCCTTTGACATCAAAGATTGCATTTGCAAAATTGTCAAAATGGCTGCTCAGGTTAAAGATATCCAGCACTTTCTGAATTCCGCCTGAGAAGAAGCTGGAATTTACAACATACACAATTGCCAGGGCAATCTCACCAACTACACAGATGACTGCTGAGATCAGGAAGTTTTTGATCATTGTATAGATTATGATCACTGCTGCCAGAATCAGAAGTCCAAATGTAACACAGGTAGAAAGTGCTCCTTCTGAGAAGAAAGAGGAAATTCCATTCATCATATAAAAAGCAAACAGAATAACAAATGTCAGTACTGCCGCAATTACCTGACTTTCTGTCAATGAGGAAATAAACACACCAATTGCAAGATTTGCACATCCCAGAAGGAAAAATCCAAGGATCGCAGTGTATGCTGCTCCCAGAGATACTGTTCCGAATTTTGTCATGAGCAGTGGATACAGACACATAATCAGCATCGGAATCGCAAAGATCGTAACCAGTGCAAAATATTTACCAAAAACAATTTTTTCAATAGACACCGGTGCTGTAAGAAGCAGCTGATCTGTTTTCTGTTTACGTTCTTCTGCAAGGACTCTCATGGTAAGGATCGGTACACTGATCAGAAATACAAAGGTCAGTGCACTTAATGTGTACTCAAAACGCGGATATGCTGCTCCAAGCTGATATGCTGAAAAATAAATACCTGTCAGAAGCAGGATAAAAAATATGAACAGGTAACCGAGCATAGAAGTAAGGTAACTTCTCAGCTCCCTTTTATATACTGCGATCATTTATTTTCCCCCTCCTTTTTGTCTGTCTCTTTTTCGTTCTTTTTCTTCTTATCATCTTCAGTCAGTTCAAGGAAGATTTCCTCCAGAGATACTTTCTTCGACTGCATTTCCAGAATTGGGCAGTGTGCATCTGCCATTTTGAAGAACACCTCTTCACGGATATCCATATCCTCTTTTGTAGAAAGCATTACATTCCATGCATGTTCTTCCTTTGCATCCTCTATCTTAATATCTTTGATATCACTGATCTGTCCAAGTGCAATGCGAATATGATCTTTATCACCTTTCACAAGCAGATTTAAGGTATTGGAACCTTCTGCAAGTTTTCCAAGATTCTCAGGTGTATCACTGGCAACCAGTTTTCCATGAGAAATGATCAATACATAATCGCAGACAGCACTGACTTCTGACAGAATATGCGAACTTAAAATAACCGTATGTTTCTTCTTAAGGCTCTTGATCAGATCACGGATCTCAATGATCTGTTTCGGGTCAAGACCTACGGTTGGCTCATCCAGAATGATTACTTCCGGATAACCAAGAATTGCCTGTGCAAGTCCAACTCTCTGTCTGTAACCTTTGGACAGATTCTTGATCAGACGGTTTTTCATATCGGTAATCTTTACCATTTCCATGACTTCTTCTACCATGGATTTTTTTTGATCTTTTGGGATTTTTTTGAGATCAGCAACAAAATTCATATATTCGCCTACTGTCATGTCGAAATAAAGAGGCGGCATCTCCGGCAGATAGCCGATGCATTTTTTTGCCTGCTCCGGTTCATCCAGTATGTCATGACCATCAATGGTTACCGTTCCCTCCGTAGATGCTATATAACCAGTAATCATATTCATAGTCGTAGATTTACCAGCTCCGTTTGGCCCCAGAAAGCCGTAGATTTTGCCTTTCTCAATTTTAAAAGAAAGGTGGTCAACTGCCGTATGGTCTCCATAGCGTTTGACCAGATTGTTTACTTCAATCACAAGTCTCTCCTCCTTTTTCTTTAAACAGAATATTGTATTCTGCAAATATTTACAAAATAAAAGATGCCTCCAGGTGAAACAGAGATAGGGGGTACCTGGAAGCATCTTCCATCATGAGCCGGCTTTAACGTCTGCTCTGAAAATATTCTATGAGGAAGTTGTGATAAAAATTGGATAAATTTGTGATGATTTTGTGAAAATAAAACGTATTTTTGAAATAGTTTTTCTAAAAACAGTTTCTGTTTATGAAAGAGGCTCTTTCAGTGGTGTTCCTGCCTTACGCGGATAGCGGCCCGGTGTTGGTTTCATTTTCTCGATCACAACAAGAGAACGCTGGATTTCAGAATCCGGAAGATTAAAATAAACCACATCCTTAATCTTACCACCGAGGATCTTAACTGCTTTTTCTGCCTGCTGCAGTTCTTCCTGAACCGTGCCAGACTTGTAAGAAATAAAATTTCCGCCCACTTTTACATACGGAAGACAGTACTCAGACAACGTAGCCAGATTGGAAACCGCACGGGATACGCACAGATCATATTGCTCACGGTATGCTTTATTTTTGGCAAATTCTTCTGCCCTGCCATGAATTGCAGTAATATTTTCCAGTTTCAGAAGAGCAAAGGTTTCTTCGAGAAAATTAACTCTCTTCTTCAATGAATCAAGGAGACAGGCTTCCAGATGCGGAAACGCAATCTTAAGTGGTACTCCCGGAAATCCGGCTCCTGTTCCGATATCCATAATTTTGCTGACTTTTGTCATATCTACTGCCTTCACACAGGCAAGACTGTCCAGGAAATGCTTTACCAGCACTTCCTGAAACTCGGTAATACCAGTCAGGTTCATGACCTTGTTTTTTTCTGCCAGATATTCATAAAAAGCAATAAACTGCTGTTTCTGTGTATCATTCAGAGCAATTCCGAGTTCTTCACATCCTTGCTCCAGTACTTTCAGATCATAAGACAATATTATATCCTCCTATTCTCAGGAATTTGAATTTCTTCTGTATTGTTCAAGATAAACCAGCAGTACAGAGATATCCGCAGGAGATACGCCTGAAATACGAGATGCCTGTCCGATAGAGATTGGACGGTATTCTTCCAGTTTCTGCCTTGCTTCGATACGAAGACTGCCAACCTTTTCATAATCCAGGTCTTCCGGAATTTTCTTTGCTTCCAGTTTTTTGAACTGCTCTACCTGCTTCAGCTGTCTCTTGATATATCCCTCATATTTCAGATTGATCTCTACCTGCTGCTTCACATCCCATGGAAGCTCCGGTCTTTCTTTGTCAATTGGTGCCAGATCTTCATAGTTCAGTTCCGGTCTGCGGATCAGTTCTGCAATCGTTGTTCCGGATTTCAGAAGTGTACTTCCTTTTTCTTCCAGCAATTTCTGGACCTCCGGTGTTCCGCCGATCGTTGCATGTTCGGTACGCTCGATTTCTTTCTGAATTGCCTCTTCTTTTCGAAGAACTGCCTGATATGTTTCTTCATCGATCAGACCAACCTGATATCCTTTTTTACGGAGACGAAGATCTGCATTATCCTGTCTCAGCAGAAGACGATATTCTGCACGGCTTGTCATCATTCGATACGGTTCATGGTTTTCTTTTGTAACCAGGTCATCGATCAGTACTCCAATATAAGCTTCGGAACGGTCCAGAACCAGCTGTTCCCGGCCTTTTACCTCCATGGCTGCATTGATTCCGGCAATCAGCCCCTGTGCTGCTGCTTCTTCATATCCGGAGCTTCCGTTAAACTGTCCGCCACTGAACAGGCCTTTGATCTTTTTGAATTCCAGCGTCGGATACAGCTGCCGTGGATTGATGCAGTCATACTCAATTGCATAGGCGTTCTTAACAATCTTTGCATGTTCCAGTCCCGGAACAGAATGGTACATTTCATCCTGTACATCTTCCGGAAGAGAACTGGACATGCCTCCAATATACATTTCGTTCGTATAAAGTCCTTCTGGTTCAATAAATACCTGATGACGTTTTTTATCCGCAAAACGAACGACCTTGTCCTCGATAGATGGACAGTATCTCGGTCCGGTACCTTCAATCATACCGGAATACAATGGCGAACGGTCCAGATTATTACGGATGATCTCATGCGTTTTTTCGTTTGTATAAGTCAGCCAGCAGGACTTCTGCTGGATCTGTACAGACTCCGGATCCGTTGAGAATGAGAATGGAACTACTCTTTCATCGCCAAACTGCTCTTCCATTTTGGAATAATCGATCGTATTTCCGGCAATTCGTGCCGGTGTTCCTGTCTTGAAGCGGAACATCTCGATTCCAAGCTCTTTGAGTGAATCTGTCAGATAATTGGCTGCCTGCAGTCCATTTGGTCCGGTATAATTGCTGACATCACCGTAGATACATCTTGCTTTCAGGTACGTTCCTGTGCAGAGTACAACTGCCTGGCAGTGATAAACTGCACCTGAATAAAGCTGCACTCCTGTAATTTTGCCTCCTTCCACGAGAAGCTTTGTGACTTCTCCCTGTTTAATGGTCAGATTTTCCTGATTTTCCAGAGTCTTTCTCATCTCTGTGCTGTAGGCCTGTTTGTCTGCCTGTGCTCTCAGTGAATGAACTGCCGGTCCCTTGGAACTGTTCAGCATCTTTGACTGAATAAAAGTTTTATCGATATTTTTTCCCATCTCTCCGCCAAGCGCATCCAGTTCTTTTACCAGATGTCCCTTGGAGCTGCCGCCGACATTCGGGTTACATGGCATTAAGGCAATACTGTCTACGCTTACCGTAAACATTACTGTATCCAGCCCCAGACGTGCACAGGCAAGTGATGCTTCACAGCCTGCATGTCCCGCTCCTACTACAACAATATCACAGGTTTTTTCCAGTGTTTTTGTCTCCATTATTTATCTTCCCTTCTTATTTACCAACGCAGAATTTGCTGAAAATCTCGTTTACAAGGTCTTCTCCCACAGATTCACCCACGATGCGTCCAAGACTCTCGTACGCATTCATCAGGTCAATGGAAAAGAAGTCCTCAGACATTCCCATAGCAATACTGTCCATTACAAGCTTCAGGCTTTCCTTTGATTCTTCAAGTGCGGCCTTGTGACGGGCATTTGTAATATATACCTCATCGTTAAAGGAAAGCTCTCCATGGAAAAACATCCTCTTAATCTCATCCTCCAGCTGACTGATTCCGGTTTCTTCCACAACAGATACCGGAATGACCGGGCTTCCTGTTTTTTCCTTTAATTCTTCAATATCAACAGCCGCCTCAAGATCTGTTTTATTGTAAATTACGATACTCTTCCGTCCGGAAAGTAATTCCATGATCTCGCGGTCATTATCATCCAGCGGCAGTGAAGAATCCACAACATAAAGGATCAGATCTGCGTTTTCCGCCATTTGTTTTGCCTTACCGACTCCGATCTTTTCGACAACATCTTCCGTTTCACGGATTCCAGCGGTATCGATCACGCGAAGCGTGATCCCGTTCAGAGAAATATATTCCTCCAGAATATCTCTTGTCGTTCCGGCAATTTCTGTAACGATTGCCCGGTCTTCTCCAACCAGAAAATTCAGAAGAGATGACTTTCCTGCATTTGGTTTTCCAAGGATAACCGTCTTGATTCCTTCCTGTATCATTCTTCCATCGTCCGCTGTTTTCAACAGTTCACTGATATTTTCACTCTCTTTTTCCACAATTTTCTGCAGTTCCTGTGGATAGTCTGTGAGATCAAAATGTTCCGGATCATCCAGTGCCGTTTCTATATATGCAATCTGGTGAAGCAGTCTTGCACGAATTTCTTTAACAGCCCGCTGTACAGAACCCTTTAACTGTTCGACAGAACTTTTGAGTGCCATGGAATTCTTTGCCTGAATGACATCCATAACTGCCTCTGCCTGAGACAGGTCCAGCCTTCCGTTCAGAAATGCTCTTTTTGTAAACTCTCCCGGTTCTGCGATCACCGCACCATTTTTTAGAACAGTTTCCAGAACGCGTTTCATGGCATATACACCGCCATGACAATCTATTTCTACGGTGTCCTCACCCGTATATGTGTGAGGTCCTCTCATGATCATAACCAGTACTTCATCTACAACTTCTTCTCCATCATAGATAAATCCATAATGAATGGTATGGCTGACGACTGTACGAATATCTTTTTTTCCGTTTTTGGAACGATAGATCTTCGCGATCACATCCATAGCATTTTCGCCACTGATACGGACAATACCAATACCTGAAGCACTCATTGCTGTAGAAATTGCTGCAATTGTTGCGTCCATATTTCCTCCATGGTAATATCTGTTAACACAGATACTTTAATATTTATTTTTACAAAATCGATTGCTTTCAGAACTTTACAAAAAAGATGTTACCCCAGGTAAGCACACACGTCAAGACGTGTTATTCACGCTTTCACCTAGAATAACATCTTTTTTAGATTCATATATTAATATCTTTTTAATTTAACAACTACATGACGGTAAGGTTCCTCACCTTCACTGACTGTTTCAACAAATTTATTTCCCTGCAGTGCAGAGTGGATGATTCTTCTCTCATAAGGATTCATCGGCTCAAGTACAACAGGTTTTCTGGTCTTTTTCACCTTGTAGGCAATTCCTCTTGCAAGGTTTTCCAGAGTCTCTTTACGACGTCTTCTGTAATCCTCTGTATCAAGTTTGACACGGATATAATCGGATTTGCCTTTATTTACAACAAGGCTTGTCAGATACTGGAGAGAATCCAGTGTCTGTCCTCTCTTACCGATAAGGATGCCCATATCTTCTCCTTCAAAATCAACTTCCAGACAACCGTCTGTTGTATTGTATTTTGAAGTGATCTGAACTTCTCCAAGATCCATGGAACCAAATACATCGCGAAGGAATACAACTGCTCTCTCTTCAATATCTTTGATTTCTTCCGGATCTGTAATGATTTCGATCGGTTTTGATGCTTTTACCTGTTTTTCTTTCGCCGGTCTTTCTTTCTGTTCTTTTACCGGTTTCTCTTTTGCAGGTTTTTCTTTTGCAGGTCTCGGCTGTTTTTCTTCTTTTGATGCTTTTGCGGTTTCTGTCTTAGTCTCCGGTTTCACATCGTTCTGTCTGGAAACGGATTTCGGTGCAGATTTCTGTGTTTCTTTTACGGTATCTTCTTTAAAAGCATTAATTTTAACAGAATCAACGATTTTTTCGATTTCTTTTTCTTCAGAATTATCATCTACTTTACGAGCTTTGATAATTGCCGGTTTGCTTCCGATTCCAAAAAATCCGGAACTTCCTTCGCTGACTACCTGAATATCAAGCTGATCACTGGATACACCCAGTTCAATACATGCCTTTGTAATTGCCTCGTTCTTTGTTTTGGCTGAAAACTGCATATATTCATCCATAGTAAAAACCCGACCTTCCTTTCCTTATTTCTTCTTATTACGTTCTTCGAAATCTCTTACAAGATTTGCCTTGGCTGTGATACTTCCGGCTTTTGCATGAGATGCATTCTTGTAAGCTTCTTCTACTTTTTTTGCACGATTTGCTTCATCAGTACCGCTCATGCCTTTTTCTACTTTATTGATATTTTTGGCACTCTGATGAGCCTGGTTTGTGATCTTCTGAGGCGGAAGTCCTTCTTTTGCTCTCTTGGCTTCCATTTTTCTCATATTTTCATTTACGAGGTCATCGATATTCATCTTATTCAGATGGCGGTTGATAAGCAGCTGCTGAATACTTCTTACTACCGCACTGGCGATCCAGTAAATACCAAGACCTACCGGGAAGGTAAAACAGAAGAATGCGGACATAAGAGGCATTACTGTGTTCATCGTCTTCATGGAACTTGCCATGGCATTGTTATCATCATTGCCATTCTGCGTCGCTGCCTGTGGCATAAGCTTCAGATTCAGCATCTGTGTAGCCCATGAAAGAAGCGGAATTGCAAGAGCTGCAATAATAAGGATCAGTGATCCTGTTTTGATATAACTCAGTGGCTGATCAGCAATGTTCAGAACACCAAATGTCTGCATCTTCTGAATTTCAGAAGCAGTCTTGCTGATCTGATCTGAAAATCCAGAAAACTGGCTGATATCCTGTAAGGATTTCCACTGTGATGGAGACAGAGCATACAGGAAATCTACGATAGAATCTGCATTATCTGTAACCTGTCTTACTCGTGTCATTTTGTTATCTGCAATAAAATTATTGATGATATCTGTAAATCCATCTACTGCAAGGATCTTTGTGCAGACACCATTGAATACATTGTAAACACTGCCAACATATGCAGGAATGTTCTGGATTACCTGATACAGAGCATACAGAATCGGCAGCTGGATAGCAAGCTGTACACAGCTTCCTGTCGCAGATACACCATATTTCTGATATACTGCCTGTGTTTCTTCCTGCATCTTCATCATAGAATCCTGATCTTTTTTACCCTGATATTTCTTCTGAATTTTCTGAATCTCAGGCTGCATGATCGCACTCAGTTTAGAAAACTTCTGCTGTTTGATCTGCAGAGGAGTCATACAAAGATAGATCAGAATACTGAAAATGATAATACAAAGACCAAGGTTCTGGATTCCGACCATATCCAGTACTTTGTAGATTGCATTCATGATCCATCCCATTACGACTGCAATCTGACCAATGATCGGGGTACCACTCTTAGTAGCCAAAATCATACTTTCCAATT
>URXG01000077.1 GCA_900551715.1 uncultured Blautia sp.
CCTCCCATTACAGCAAAAATGGCAAGCAGAACAATCATACCGATAATAAACTTCCAGTCTCGTTCTTTTTTACTTTTCAAATATTCAACTCCTTCATATTGGTCTAACCAATTCAGGTTCGTTACGTTTTTTTATTATAACGTATTCATCACAAATTGCAAGGCTGTTTCTGCGGAAATCCTGTTGTTTTCCTTCATATATTTATATGTTTTTTAAAAAATACAAAATAATCCGGTCTGATAAGCGAAAAAAGAAAAAGTTTTTACAGGCTTCACAGGCTTTTCTGTAAAAACTTTTTCTTCAATATTTTTTTAAGAAGTACACTTATTTATACACGTACTTATACAGTGGTAAGCAGTGCCTCCATATCACCTTCCAGCTCATACTCGCCGGAACCGGCTGTAATAAAGATACTGTCACCCTTCTTCACTTCCATAGTCTGGCCGCTTGCCGTGATCTTACCTGCACCACTCATAACCAGTACACTTACGAAAGAAGTGCCATCAGCTTCTCCTGTCAGTTTCTTTCTTCTCAGTCCGTCCAGGATCACTTTGTCCACTGTGAAATATTCGCAGGATGCAACGTGTGGTCCGAAATCCCTGTCTGTAGCTGCAGGCTCACGTTTTGTCACCTGGAGAGCCTTGTCTACATGAAGTTCTCGCTCTTTTCCATCCGGTCCTTTACGTCCATAGTCGTAAACACGGTATGTAACATTGGAATTCTGCTGGATTTCAGCGATCAGGCTTCCTGCTCCGATGGCATGGATGGTGCCCGGATCAATAAAAAGTACGTCACCTTTATGGATCATTACTTTATTCAGAACATCTGTAAGAGTATGATTGCGGATACGTTCCTCAAATTCTTCTTCAGAAACTTCTTTTGCAAATCCGTAGAAAAGGCTTGCTCCTTCTGCCGCATCCATCACATACCACATCTCGGTCTTTCCGTACTGTCCTTCATTTTTCAATGCGTAAGTATTGTCCGGATGTACCTGAATGGAAAGATCTTTTTTCGCATCAATAAATTTGATCAGAACCGGGAACTGCTCGAAGGACTGGCAGTCAGTTCCCAGAATCTCTTTACCGTTTTCATCAATATACTGCTGCAGAGTTTTCCCTGCATATTCTCCGTTTACGATATAACTTGGGCCGTCCGGATGACAGGAAAGCTCCCAGGACTCTGCCAGAGGATCCCTGTCATATTCAATCCCAAACTCTGTTCTTAATCTCGTGCCGCCCCAGAGATAATCTTTACAGCTTGGTTTTAATTTTAAAAGTGCCATTTGTAAATTTCCTCCATTTACTTCAGGCACGCCTGAGAGTTTCTCCTGCGTGCCCTTTTTCTTTGCTATCTGTCTACTATTTTACTTAGCCAGACAGATATTTCAAGTTTTTTATGTAATTAAAGTTCCACAACAGCCTTGGATAATACTTCCAGTTTTTCTTCAGCATCCTGTGCGTCTGCGCCTTTCACGCCTGCATAGTATTTAATCTTCGGCTCTGTTCCGGATGGTCTTACACAGAACCATGCACCATCCTCCAGTTCAAAGTACAGTACATTGGATTCCGGAAGTGTCAGTGCAGAAGTTTCGCCTGTTGCGATATCTGTGCGTACGCTCTTCTTATAATCCTCAAGCGCAGTTACCTTGAACGGACCAACCTGTTTCGGAGGCTGATTTCTCAGCGCATCCATCAGACCATCAATTTTTGCTTTTCCTTCTGCTCCAGGGAAGGTCTGGAAGAAAAGGCTTTCTTTATAGAATCCGTATTTCTGATACAGCTTCTCCATCTGCTCGCAGAGTGTGATTCCTTTTGATTTATAGTAAGCTGCTGCCTCGCAGAGAGCCATAATAGCTACAACTGCATCTTTGTCTCTTGCATGGGTACCTTCCAGGCAGCCATAGCTTTCTTCATATCCGAAGAGGAATTCATGGTCATGATTCTGCTCAAAGAATTTGATCTGCTCTCCGATATATTTGAATCCTGTCAGAGTTTCGATCAGCTCTACATTATATTCTTTTGCAATGGCTCTTGCCATTTTTCCGGAAACGATAGTTGTTACAACTGCACCGTTTTCCGGAAGCATGCCAAGTTCTTTTCTCTGGGAAAGAAGGTATTCCAGGATCAGCATTCCGGACATATTTCCTGTGAAACTTTCATACTCGCCGGTTTTCTCATTCTTTGCATAAATTCCAAGTCTGTCTGCATCCGGGTCAGTAGCCAGAACAATGTCTGCCTCCACTTCTGCCGCAAGCTTCAGAGCCAGCGTAAATGCATTCTTATCTTCCGGGTTCGGATAGCTTACTGTGGGGAAATCTCCGTCAGGAAGTTCCTGCTCTTTTACTACATAAACATTGTTAAATCCAAGTTCTTTCAGTACACGTCTTACCGGAATGTTTCCTGTTCCGTGAAGAGGTGTATAAACGATCTTCAGCTTGTCTGCCTGCTCTTTGATGGCTTCCGGGCGGAGAACCAGTTTCTTAAGAGCTCCCATATATTTATCATCGATCTCTTCACCGATCACTTCGTAAAGACCTGCTGCCTTTGCATCTTCCTCGGACATCGTCTTCACCTGAGCGAAATCTGTGATCGCCTGAACTTCTGTGATGATCTGTTTGTCCTTAGGAGCTGTGATCTGTGCGCCGTCCTCCCAGTAAACTTTGTATCCGTTGTACTGTGGCGGATTGTGGCTTGCAGTTACTACCACACCAGCTGTGCAGCCTAACTCACGAAGTGCGAAAGAAAGCATTGGTGTGGGACGCAGAGACGGGAAAATGTAAGCCTTGATTCCGTTTGCTGCCATGCAGAGAGCTGTCTCTTTTGCAAATTCCGGTGACATATGTCTGGAGTCAAATGCAATGGCAACACCCTTTGCCTGTGCGTTCTCTTTAATGATAAAGTTTGCAAGTCCCTGAGTTGCTTTTCTTACTGTATAAATGTTCATACGGTTGGTACCGGCACCCAGGATTCCTCTCAGTCCGCCTGTACCGAATTCAAGGTCTTTATAAAATCTCTCCTTAATCTCCTGAGGATCATCTGCAATGGCTTTTAACTCAGCCCTTGTATCAGCGTCAAAATACTCATCCTCACACCAGCGCTGATAGGTATTGTTCATAATCAGTTCACAGCGCTGTTTTACACAGTCAGGAGAACGATGGGGATCTCTTGGGGTGTTGAACAGATAATCTTCCAGTTTATCAATTGTAGTTGTTGCCACATGCATTCTGGTATCGCAGGATGCATAATAGATATAAATATCTCCATTCTCCTTTGCGATAGCACCGTTTGTAAATACTACATTGGAAACATCTCCGACTCTCTCTTTTCCAAGTGGTACAAGAAATACACCGGATGGCTCAGCGATTACTTTGGAAGGATCATTCAAATCAGTTCCGAATACATAAAGGACATAACGGAGTCCTGCTGCTGTATTTCTTACTCCGTGAGCAATATTGATCCAGCATTTCTTGCCTCTGATCGGCACTGCACCTGCACCGTTCTTTGACTCTGTCAATGTATGGTAAATTCTTCTGCTGATGATTTTTTCCTCATCAATTACTGCATGTTCGATATCGTCGCAGAGACCAAATCCGATTCCGCCGCCGCTTCCTGTTTCAATGAAACCATCCATCGGGCGTGTGTAGAATGCATATTTGCCGTCTACAAATTCCGGATGAAGAACTACATTTCTCTGCTGCGGGGAATGAAGTGTTTTCAGATTATCAAGGCGCTCCCATGTCTTGAGGTCTTTTGTTCTTACGATACCTGCTTCTGCAACTGCTGCAGAAAGATCCGGATTTGTTTTATCCTTGCTCTCAGAACAGAATACACCGTAAATCCATCCATCTTCATGTTTGGTCAGACGCATGTCATATACGTTAGTTTCCTCCGGGCAGGTATCCGGAAGCTGTACCGGATAATCCCAGAAATGGAATCCATCGATTCCTGTATCGCTCTCTGCTACTGCAAAGAAAGATTTACGGTCATTTCCCTCTACGCGGACAACCAGATAATATTTTCCGTTCAACTCAATAGCACCGGAGTTCATTACTGCATTAATTCCGAGACGTTCCTGGAAATTGGGGTTTGTCTTCGGATTCAGGTCATATCTCCATTCAACCGGCGCAAATTCTCTTGTCAGTACCGGATACTCATAACGGTCATAAATTCCATTGTAAAAATCTGTTTTCTGATTTTTTCTTGCGATCAGTTTTTCTACTTTCGCTTTTTCAACGTAATACTGTTTATTCAGCATTTTTCATCCTCCTTATCACTTCCATACACATACGTCCGTTGTGATACGGGCATTTCCATGGTTCTACAATAGGTCCGTCTCCAGGTGTGTGGTCTTCCTTTACATACCAGAACCACTCAGAACCATCTCTTGGATCCAACATATAAGTTTTAATATAATTCCATTCATCCTCTGCTGCCTGTAAATATTCCTTTTTCTCCGGGTCCTTCTGATATCTGTTCAAGAAACCGATCACTGTTTCTGCCTGAACCCACCAGATTCTCCTCGTATCATTGACCCCATTTTCGCATTCATTCATCAGAGAATGATCCACAAAAGCTCTGTGATAAATATTTTCTGCAATCTCTGTTGTAATCGGTGTGATCTTCCCAGTATATTTTTCATCATCCAGTACTTCCAGACCTCTGTCCATCAGCCAGGAAGTCTCTATGTCATGTCCATAGGAATACAGATCGATCAGACTGTTCCAGGTTCTGTCAAAAAATACTTCCTGTCTGCCAAGTTCTTTGTTATATATCTTATCTGCAAAAAGATCCATCATAAAACGAAGCCTGTCTCCTGTAAACGGATCCTTTGTCACACGGTACAATTCTGTATAAGCCTCAAAAACATGAAGCAGGGTATTCATGGTTTTCTCTGCAATAATACCATTCTCCGAAAGCTTGTCATTCTCTTCCGGCTCAAATTTGCGGTTAAAAGCTTCCAGATATCCATACTCATCCGTACATCTGTCCTCAATCACCTTCTGAAGACCTCTGGCAATCTCCAGTGCTTCCTTGTTTCCTGTTGCATCATAATAGGAAGAGAGAGCATAAATTGCGAATGCCTGATTATAGGTATGCTTCGTTGTATCTGACGGTTTCCCGTCATAAGTGACTGACCAGAACATGCCGCCATATTCTTTGTCCAGACATTTCTCCTTCAGAAATGCATATGCATGATCTGCATCCTCTTTCAGTTTTTCTTCTCCAAGTGTCATATAGGCATTGGCAAAAAACCACAGGATTCTGCTGTTTAAGATACATCCCTTTTCATAATCCTTTTGCACCTTAAGGTCATAACCCATGTAGCCATAAAAACCGCCGTATTCTTCATCCCTCAGGTTTTCCCAGAAAGGGATCAGCTTCTGTATTAATTCCTCTTCGATTTCCTTCACAAATCTACCCATTTTTCTCCTCCTGTCATTCTGTTCCGTGATACAGTCCTTACATTTATTTCTGCCTTCATTTTACTAGCTCATAGAAATCTTTGTTTCTGTTTTACTAATTTGATTTTACCATCATTAACTTAATTATCAATCTTTAATTGCTTAAAAACAAAGGTTTGTAAAAAGTACAAATATTTAAGTTCTATTTTTGTATATTTATCACAATAAAAAAGCTCACAGGCAAACCACTTTTCTTGATTTTCCTGCAAGCTTCAATTATTAATATTTAATTTTTAACAACTTGTTTTTATGTTCTATATTTAATTTTATATTTAGTTTTCAAATTTCCGCTAAATCTTTTTCCGTACACTTTCCTTCTCTACGATCTTTCCGGAAACAACGCTCAGGCCTCGTCCCGAAGCAGGGTTCTTAATCTGTTTCAATGCCTTTTCCAGTGCAACCTTCACCATTACCTGGGTATTTACCTCATAACTGGTAATTTTTTTATCAGGAAATCCCGGATACAGATAATTGTCAAATCCAACTACTGAAATATCTTCCGGTACACGATATCCCTGTTTTTCCAGTTCCACGATCAAATTTCCGGCTGTAAGATCACAGTTGCATACAAAGGCTTCCGGCATATGTTCCGGCAGCTTAATATTTATAGAAACACCTTTCTCATCACGATCTTCGATCAGCCATTCTTCCGGCAGAACCTGTCCATGTTCTAACTGTGCTTTATAAAAACCACAGTAACGGTCCATGATACTGCTGGTCACATGAATAGAACCAACATAGGCCATCTTTGTAAATCCCTGTTCAAACAGATATCCTGTCATCAGGTACATTCCATAGAAATTATCTGCAATAACTGCATCTTTAGCCAGCTCTTTGTCATAGAAATCCAGAAATATTACCGGCACATCAGTATGTTTCTTCATAAAATGAATATATTCCCTGCTGATTTCCCCCATTACGATCAGAGCATCCACGGTATGTTCTTCCTGAATTCTCGGAAGGATAAAATTCTCCTCCATATCCTGCTTCAGTATTTCCACTGCAGCCATGCAATTCTTATCAGTAGCAACCAAAGCAAGCTCCTGATACATTTTCCAGTAAAAAGTAGTATATGCCGCCAAATATTTCTCCGAAATAATGACACCAATATTGCGCAGGCCACCTTTATTTCTTTCACGCTTGGCTGCTGCCGTCATCTGATGATAACCCAGCTCATCTGCCACCTTTTGGATTTTCTCCCGCATCTCATCACTAACGCCCTTATTGCCGGACAGAGCATTGTGAACAGTTACAGTGCTGACTCCTACCTTTGCGGCAATATCAGCCATCCTTACTTTTCCCATTACATTATATGTCCTTTCTTATCCCCTTTACTCAGTCACTTTCACAAAATGATACAATTTACTCTTAAAGTCTCCCCAGAATCCTTTTACAAGGAAACCACACTTCATCAACATCTCGCCTGTATATTTCTCTTCTGTTCCTTCCAGTACATAAACAGCTTCCGGATCAAATCCCTGCAGGAAGATTCTTCTGCTGTGGGCATTGGGTGTGCTGAACACATGCACATAAGTTACCAGAACTTCCCTCTTATCCTTGGCCGCTATTGCCCAGCAGTCATACAGATGATTCTCTCTGTAGGAAGCAATTCTGTAGTAGTCCCCCTCACGCACCAGTTCATGATATTTGTGGTACATCTTTGTCTGCTCCGGGATCATCTTTCTGTCTTCTTCCGGAATCTTTGTCACATCCAGTTCGTATCCAAAGGTACCTGCCAGCGCCACATGTCCTCTTGTCTCGAAGGGCGTCACCCTGCCAACTGTATGGTTCGGGCAGTCACTGACATGAGCACCCATAGTAGACAGCGGATAAATCATGGAAGTTCCTTCCTGAATCATCAGACGCTCGATGGCATCTGTGTCATCGGAACACCAAATCTGTGGACTATAGTATAACATACCCGGGTCGAAACGTGCACCACCTCCGGAGCAATTTTCCAGAAGGAGATCAGGAAATTCTGTAACCAGTCTCTCCTGCAGTGCATAAACCCCCAGAACATAACGATGGAAAAGTTCCTGCTGCTCTTCCGCTCCCAGATAAGTGCTTCCCAGATCACTTAACTGACGGTTCATATCCCATTTCACATAAACAATATTTGCACTTCTTAAGATAGAAGCCACGCTTTCATATACATAATCCAGCACTTCCGGCCTGGAAAGATCAAGGACGTACTGCTGTCTGCTCTGTGTTGCTTCTCTTCCAGGAATCTGGATTGCCCATTCCGGATGCGCCCTGTAAAGATCAGAGTTGGGAGAAATCATCTCCGGCTCAAACCAGATACCAAACTCAAGGCCGATCTTGTTTACTTCATCTACCAGATATTTCAGTCCGCCTATGATCTTGTCTGTGTTAACTTTCCAGTCACCAAGCGAACAGTTATCGCTGTTTCTCACGCCAAACCAGCCGTCATCCATAACCAGCATCTCAATACCGCAGGACTTCGCTTCTCTTGCGATATCTAACAGCTTATCAGTGTTAAAATCAAAGTAAGTAGCTTCCCAGTTATTGATCAGGATTGGTCTCTTCTTATGAAGATATTTACTTCTGATCATGTGGTTTCTGTAGAAATCATGATAGCTTCTGGTCATTTCTCCCAGACCTTCATGAGAATAAGTCATAACAACTTCCGGTGCCTGGAACTCTTCTCCTGCTTTCAGGATCCAGCCAAATTCTTCTTTGTTGATACCCATAACTGTACGTACAGAATCAAACTGGTTTAACTCTGCCTGTCCGATAAAGTTCCCGGAATATACGAAATGCATTCCGTAAACTTTGCCCTGCTGCTGAGTGGTTCCCGGTGTTACCAGAGCCACAAAGGGATGCTCCTGATGACTGGATTCTCCTTTTGTAGAGGATACCATCTGTTTTCCATAACGGAGCGGTCCCTGCTGAATGTGACGCTCTCTTGCCCAGGAACCATGAAGTGTCAACATCTCAAAGTTCTCGTTGTCCATATCCAGACATGCACTGTAGATTTTCTCAATTTTAAGCTTCTGATCACCCTTATTAATTAATTTCACACTTCTGGTGATCACGTTCTCTTTTTCAAATACAGAATAGCTTAACACTACCTGCAATCTCAGGATCTCGTCTTCGCAGAGGATATCCAGAGTCTGTACTTCTTCCTCTGTACCGAAGGATGCAGGAAGTCCTTTCAGTGCTTTTTTTCCATTATAGATTTCGTGGGAAACATAGTGTATCTCGCATCCCATCTGTCCTGCTTCCTTACGCACATTCAGGCAGCTTTCACGGTAATCTCCGATTCCTCCTGTGGGATATTCCATTGGAAAGCTGTCCAGGAAGGAAGATTTCTCTCTCTTGTTTACAGATGGTGTGTACGGCGGCTCCTCCATGCGCAGCATGTAATTCTCTGCTGCTTTATATAACCGGTCTCCGTAATAAATATGTCCCAGATATCCTTCCGGAGTTAATCCCATTAAGTAAGTACTTTTTTTCGTATCCAGACGGAAGATTTTCTTGTCTTCATTAAACTGAACAGCCATTTCTGCTCCTTTCTGTCATGCACCTGCTGTACGTATCATCTCCACAATACTTCCCTGTACAGGTTCTTGTCTTTAGTGTTAGTATACTTAATAATTAATTCACAGTCAACTTAATGAGTTAAGTTCTACAAACTGACCAAAAACGGCGCGAAAAAACTGACAGATAGAACAAAATAAAAAACTTCTTTTCGAAAACTCATGATTGATTTTCAAAAAGAAGTTTTTCTCTGATATTTATACTACTTTTTCGGAATCATGGTAACCTTTTCCCACTGATAGATTCCATCATCGACTGTCATTACTGCCATGGTAATCTCCTGGTCGAAGCGTCTGGGGCCGCAGCTTCCCGGGTTTAGCCATAGACGGTTGTCTATCATTTTTTCGAAGTATTTATGGGTGTGTCCGAAGATGACTACCTGTGTGTCTTTTAAATCCCAGTCTACGTCTTTTTTATTGTGGGTCATGAAGAATTTTACTCCTTCTATTGTGAAGTGTAAGGTTTTCGCAATTCCTTCTGCCCAGTCTTTATCGTTATTTCCGCGGACTACATAGATGGAACCCATCATACGAAGCGTATCCAGGATTTCCGGTTTGTTTACGTCACCTGCGTGGATAATACAATCGCAACCCTTTAAAATTTCCAGTATTTCCGGTCTGAGCAGGCCATGGGTATCTG
>URXG01000078.1 GCA_900551715.1 uncultured Blautia sp.
TGCATCAGTCAACACCAGATTTGGAGCAGATGGATGGTGAAGAGTTCCCTGTTACATTGGGAAAGCAAGTCAAAAAAACGCAGCAGGCGCTTCTTTCATTAGGCACTGCCTATTATTATATCTCAAGACTGAACTTAAAAACAAAGAAGGTAGAACTTGTCAAAAAATCTCGAAAAATGGTTATAGATAGTAAAGATAATATTGCAGATTGGAATCCTCAGTTCGAGATTATCGAAGGTATTATAGCAGAACCATTTGTACAGAAGTATATAGATTTTTTTGATATACAAACTATGGCAGCACGTCTTCATAATAAAGAATCTATGTCTTCTGAATTCAAAAAGAAGAATGGCTCATGGTTTCTTTCCATGGTTGTTCCTCAGAGTTATGATAAAAATGGAAATGTTACTTCAGTATTGATTGCAAATCGAGATGTGACAGATGAAAAGTTGCGGAAATTAAAACAAGAGGAAGAATTGCGGGAAGCTAAATTAAAAGCAGAATGTGCAAATAAAGCAAAATCATCATTTCTGTTCAATATGTCGCATGATATCAGAACTCCTATGAATGCAGTCATTGGTTATGCAGAACTGGCGTCCAGACATTTGCAGGAAACAGATAAACTTGGCAGATATCTTGAAAAAATTCAAATATGCGGAAAAGAACTTTTATCGATGCTTGGTAATGTTCTGGATCTTGCAAGAATTGAAAATAATAAGGTTGAAATAGAATACACTGTTTCAAATGTCCATGAAAGTTTTGAAAATTGTATCATTATGTTCCAACAACAGGCAGAAATTAAAAATCAGACACTCTCTCTGACAGAACAGATTATGTATCCGTATGTATATATGGATGCACCGCATCTGTCAGAAGTCTGTCTTAATGTTATAAGCAATGCAATAAAGTATACAAATACAGGAGGTAGGATATCCTGTAATGTTGTACAGAAATCTTGTGAAAAAGAAGACTGGTGTAATATGATCATTACCATTACCGATAATGGAATTGGCATGTCTGAAGAATTTCAAAAGCGTATTTTTGAAACTTTTGAAAGAGAACGTAACACTACATTAAGTCATATTGACGGCAGTGGCATTGGAATGGGCATTACAAAAAAGCTTGTAGAGCTTATGGATGGCACAATAGAAGTGAAAAGTAAGCAGGGTGAGGGTTCCAAATTTACAATAACTATTCCTTGCAGAAAAGCGTCAGAAGGCGATTCTCAGGTGAAGAAAAACAGTAATCTGTGCAATAAAAAATGCTTGAACGGTGTTCGGATTTTATTGGTCGAAGATAATGAAATCAACACTGAGATCGCAGCGGAACTATTGACGGAAGAAGGATGTATTGTTGAAACTGCCAATGATGGTGTTGCATGCATTGATATGCTTGAAAAAGCTGATGCTGATTATTATAAATTGATTCTAATGGATATTCAGATGCCAGTTATGAATGGATATGACGCTACATTAGAGATCCGAAAGATGAAGGATACGAAAAAAGCCATGATTCCAATTATTGCGATGACTGCCAATGCCTTTGCGGAAGACATACAAAAGGCTCTTTCTGTTGGAATGAATGCTCATGTTGCAAAGCCTGTTGATATGAATATTCTTATTCCAACAATGATGAAATATTTATAGTAGACAGATTTAAAGAATGTAGAAAGGACACTGGCATATTTTGGCAGGTGTCCTTTTTATATGCCCCAATGGATACGAAAACTGACGGGGGCGGCATGATGACAGGGGTAGAAGTGGAAACAGCACAAAATGGAAAAGCCTACAGAAAAGGAGTTATATGAAAGCAATATCTGTTTATACTATTACAAGAAATCAAAATGCAGAACAATTGACCAGACTGGAACGACAGTTGTCTGGAAGGACATATTTTCTAAAAATACGTCAGTGGGAACTACAAAGTATGAAAGCACTGGTAAGAAGACTGGAAGAACATATGGAAGATGTGTATGCGCTTCGCTTTTTTTATTCCTTTCAGATTCCCAGACTGGGAAAAGAATTTGATCTTCTGCAGATTAAAGAAGACCAGATCATCAATATCGAGTTAAAAAGTGGTGTAGTATCAGAAGCAGCTGTCCGCAAACAGCTGATCCAGAATCGTTATTATCTTTCTGCACTTGGAAAACCTGTGTATTCTTATACATATATCAGCAGTCAGGATCAGTTGTTAAGACTGACGAATCATGATCATATTGTGGAAGGAGACTGGAAGCTTCTGGCTGATGCACTGCACAAAGAAACCTGTGATTATACAGGAGATATCGAAGAGTTGTTTCAGGCAGAATTATATCTGATCTCTCCGTTAACAGAACCAGAGCGTTTTTTGCAAAAAGAATACTTTCTGACATCTCAGCAGAGAGATATAGAAAGACAGATCCTGAAAAAAATATCCGGAGAAAGGATGGGATATTTTTGGTTTACAGGACTTCCGGGAACTGGTAAGACCTTACTTCTGTATGATATTGCCATGAAACTTTCCAGACGTCAGAAAGTCTGCATGATTCACTGTGGGGAAACTGGAAAAAAATGGCAGATTCTTCATGAGCGTCTTCGCAGAATTGATTTTCTGTCAGACAGCCAGTTGGAAAATGACAGTCAGCTGGAGGGGTACAGCAGTTTTCTGATAGACGAGGCTCATCTGCTTTCAAAAGAAAAATTGAAAATACTGTTGCGGGCAGGGAAGGGGTATCCAATTATCTTTTCCAGTGATAATGAAGATATAATTTCCTTGGAGGAAATGGATCGTGATGCTACAGAGATTCTGGAAAATTTGCCGGACATACATATATTTCACCTTACAAACCGTATCAGGACCAATGCAGAACTTTCTTCTTTTATTCTGAATATCATGCATATACCAGATAAAAAAGTTCCAAGATATTATCCTCATATAGAAGTAGTATGTGCAAATGATAAAAGAGAGGCAGAGAATTTATTGAAGGATTATCTGCGACAGGGATATCAGTATTTTCCGGAAAAAGAGAAAAATTTCCATAATATTCAGAGAGAAACTGCAGAAGTACGAGACACAGAACGACTGGTACTTATTCTGGATGCCAGTTATTATTACGATGAAAAAGGTTATTTAAGGGCTTTAGATTCTGTGAACAATGAAAAATCCCAGGTAAGAAATCTTTTTCACCAGCTGAATCAGGCAAAAGAAAAGATCGCGCTGATTATAAAGAATAATGAGACGGTATACAAGAATATGTTAGAGCTTCTGCAGAGCAAAGATAAAATAAAAAAATAATGCCCTGATAATCAAAAACAAAAAGGGAAAGCAGGTAACCGATTCCTGTTTGTCGCATAAGATAAAGGAAGAGTAAGAAGGACAGTAATATTTATGAATGTCAATGTTATGATGCAGTATGTTACTTATGGCCTTGCAATGATCGGTGGGCTGGCATTTCTTGTTTCCATTATTGTACAGGTGATCAAAGAGCTTCCGTTTCTGAAAAGAATACCAACCAGCGTGGTTGCCCTGGTTGCTTCCATGGTTCTTTGCCCTGTAGCCCTGATCATTTTATGTACATATTACAAGATAAAGATTACCTGGTATTATATACTGGCATCTTTTATGGCTGCCTTTGTTGTGTATCTGGTTTCAACAGGAGGATGGGAAAAAGTAAAGAACATCTGGGATCGAACCAGATATCAGGATTCTCATGAGTAAAAGAGAATTCTGATAAAATGTAAAAAAAACATTTTAAAATAAACTTAAAAACTGTATAAATGGAGATTTACATGTTTTGCTTTCTGTTGTATAATACAAAATCGTTTAACAGAAAAATAAGGAGGTAAAACATGAAAACAGTACAGAATGATATGACTACGGGAAATCCCATGAAGATCATCTTGAATTTTACATTGCCTATATTTTTGGGAAATGTTTTTCAGCAGTTCTACAATATGGCAGATGCAGTGATCGTAGGTAAATTTGTTGGTAATAAAGCACTGGCAGCAGTAGGAAGTACCGGAACCATCATGTTTTTGATCTATGGATTTGTAGTAGGCATGACTGCGGGATTTACAGTGCCTACAGCTCAGAAGTTCGGTGCAGGTGACATGAAGGGAATGCGTCGTACTGTTGCAGGTGCAGGTGTGCTGTCACTGGTGGTAGGAGCACTTCTGACGATGCTGTTCATGTTGTTTATGAAACCTCTGTTGACACTTATGAATACGCCATCAGATATTTTTAAAGACGCTTATGGATACATTATGATCATCAGTGGAGGCATCCTGGCACAGATGTTGTATAACCTACTTTCCAGTATCCTTCGGGCTATTGGAAACAGTAAGATTCCCCTTTATTTCCTTATTATCAGTGCACTTCTGAATATTCTGCTGGATCTTCTTTTTATTGTAGGTTTCCATATGGGAGCAGCAGGAGCAGCGGTGGCAACCATTATTGCACAGGGAGTGTCAGGGATTCTCTGTCTGATTTATATTATTGCGAAAATTCCGGTGCTGCATCTGAACCGGAATGATCTTCATGCAGGAAAAGATGTTTATGGAATACAGCTTAAGATCGGACTTCCCATGGCTTTGCAGTATTCGATTACAGCCATTGGCTCTATGATGGTACAGTCTTCCCTGAATATCCTGGGATCTACCCTTGTGGCGGCTTTTACAGCAGCAGGAAAGATTGAACAGGTGGTGACTCAGGCATATGTGGCTATGGGAACTACAATGGCAACCTACAGTGCCCAGAATATGGGAGCAGGATCTGTAAAGAGAATCCGTGAGGGATTCAGGGCCAATACTATCATTGGAATTATTTATTCCCTTGTGGCAGCTGCTTTTGTAATGACTGTGGGAAAATATATGACTTATCTTTTTGTTTCGGAAGATGTAGATCTGATCATGAACTCAGTGGATATTTATCTGAAGTGCATTGGACTGTTTTTTATTCCACTTACTGTTGTAAATATCTATAGGAACGGCATTCAGGGACTGGGATATGGCCTGCTGCCTATGATGGCAGGCGTTGCTGAACTGATCGGCAGAGGTATTGTGGCAGTGATCGCCGGTAACATGCGTAGTTATACAGGTGTCTGTCTGGCAGGACCGGCGGCATGGGTACTGGCAGGAGGGCTTCTCCTGGTGATGTATTTCTACATTATGAATGTACATATGAAAAAAATATTTGGGACCAACGGAAAAGACAGAAAAGAGGCAGAATAGTCTATGAACACTGAAATAGATATAAGAAAAGCAACAGAAAAAGATGCAGAGTCACTGGTAAAGATCTATGCTCCTTATGTAGAGAAAACAGCCATTACATTTGAATATGAAGTGCCTTCTGCAGCGGAGTTCAGAGAACGGATCAGGAATACACTGAAGAAATATCCTTATCTGGTGGCAGAACAGAAGGGAGAGATTCTGGGCTATGCTTATGTGGGACCTTTTCATGACAGACCCGCGTATGACTGGGCGGTAGAGACTTCTATTTATGTGGATCATAACAAAAAAAACATGGGAATTGGCAGGAAGCTTCATGATGCACTGGAAGAAGTGTTGAAAGAAAGTGGTTTTCTGAATATGAATGCCTGCATTGCATATCCGGAAGTGGAGGATGAATACCTTACCAGAAACAGTGTGGAATTCCACAGTCACCTGGGATATGAACTGATAGGAGAATTTCATAAATGTGGTTACAAATTTCATCGCTGGTATAACATGGTCTGGATGGAAAAGATCATCGGTGAACATACAGAAGAACAGAAAAAGCCCCGTTTTGGTGAATAAACGGGGCTTTTATACTTGTATTTTGCGAAAACTGTAGAAAAAATAGATCATCTCTGCAATTGATGTAATTGTCCAGGAGAAGAAATACAGAAGATACAGAGAAGGAATGGTATGGACCCATGCAAAGATGGTGTATACCCATACGATCCGAAATACGCAGGAACCAAGGATTACGATAACAGTAGGTATAACAGTCTGACCGATTCCTCTGGAGGCTGCGATAGTACCGTCCATAAAAGCACTGACAGCATAGGCAAACCACATAATGTGAATTCTCTGCATACCTGCATCAATGACTCTGGCATCAGTGGCAAACAGGGAAAGAAACTGACGTCCGAAGAGCAGCAGCAGTACACCAAAGATGGCACCTGCAGAAAAAGCATAAAAGATACTGATCATGTAACTTTTTTTCATTCGCTTTTTGTCTCCGTAGCCAAGGTTACTGCTGATAAAACTGGAACATGCAGTGTGGAATGCAAACATAATGTTAAAAATAAGTGTATCTGCATTGATAGATGCAGCGTTTCCGGATACCATGACTGCGTCAAAAGAATTGACTCCTGCCTGCACAAAAAGGTTGGCAATGGCAAAGATGGCATTCTGGATACCGGCAGGGATACCAAGCATCAGTACAGACCGGCAGGCTTCTTTATAAAAGTGCAGATTTGAAAGATGCAGTCGGCACTCATCCTGTCTGGTAAACAGGTTCCGGAGAACCAGCAGGGCAGAAACATACTGGGCGATCACGCTGGCAGTAGCCACACCGTCCGCCGCCATATGGCACTGAATGACGAAAAAGAGATTCAGAAGTACATTCAGAATGCCAGCTATGGTCAGATAAAGAAGGGGGCGTGTGGTCTCGCCTCTGGCACTTAAAACACCATTACCAAAGTTATAAACAGCCATGGCCGGCATTCCAAGTGCGTAGATCTTCATATAAAGAACCGCACCTTCCATAAGCTCATCTTTTGTGTGCAGGACATTCAGGAACAATGGTGAAAAAACAAAACTGATCAGTCCGATCAGAAGTCCGATTCCCAGACACAGAAGAAGAGATGCATGAATCGTTTTTTTAGTGTCTTTCTGGTTGCCTGCACCCAGAGCATGGGCTGTTCGTACATTAACACCGGAACCCATTCCAATGAGAAAACCGGTGAACAGAGTAACCAGTAAAGTGGTAGAGCCAACAGATCCCAGAGCCTGATAGCTGGCAAAACGACCTACCACAGCTACATCACTAAGATTAAACATGACTTCAAGAATCTGAGAGAACATCAGGGGAAGACTGAACAGAAAAATATTTTTCCACAGTGACCCCTTTGTCATTTCTACAGATTCGGAAAATAATTTCCTCATTTCATAAACTCCCCTGGTCAGAAAGAACCTAACGTTCCATCATGCTGATAGATTCAATACCCACACTGCCACCACGGACAACTTCAATGTGTTTGAATTCTTCTTTGATCAGTTTGATGACCGCATCGTTTTTAGTAGCTGTCTGCACAAATTCAAGAAGAAGACTGTCTTTGCCATAGTCAATGACTCTGGCCTTGAAAGTTTCTGCAATCTGGAACAGCTCTACTTTATCTGCTGCTGTGCAGTCTTTTACCTTAATGTAGAGAATTTCTTTCATGCGGACAAACACATCCGTAAAATCAATGACTTTGATTACTTCGATCATACGGTTCAGTTGTTTCTTGATCTGTTCAAAAGTCTCGTCATCGCTGACTGTAGCGATAGTCATTCGGGATATTGTAGGATCTTCCGTAGTTCCTACTGTAAGACTGTCCAGATTGTAGGACTTTCCTGAGAAAAGACCGGAGATCTTGGACAGAACACCAACCTGATTCTCTACATAAAGTGAGATCCACCTTTTTTTCATTCCTTTATCCATTGTGTTTACCTCCTTAACAGTCCATGATCATATCTGCCAGAGTTCCGCCTGGTTTGATCATAGGATAAACCATTTCCTCAGGGTCAATGATGAATTCAATGATTGTAGGTGCCTTGGTGTTTTTCTTTGCTTCTTCAAAGGCAGTTGCAATCTGATTTTTCTCTGTGACACGAATGCCCTTAGCGCCGTAACTTTCAGCAAGACGGATAAAGTCCGGTGTGTATTCCGGATATTCTTCCCCATCTGTACGGCGGGAAAGGGCACCGGCTCTTAAATTGGTCATAGAATAACGTTTGCCGTAAAAGAGCTTCTGCCACTGGCGTACCATACCCAGGTATTCGTTATTAAAAATACAGCAGATAATTGGAAGTTCTTCGAGAACAGCAGTGGCAAGTTCCTGGATATTCATCTGCATACCGCCATCACCGGATACGGAAATAACTGGGATATCTGGATTGCCAATTTTGGCACCGATGGCACCGGGAAGACCATATCCCATAGTACCAAGTCCACCGGACATGATCAGCTGTTTGTTTTCTGTGATTTCCGCATACTGGGAAACCAACATCTGATGCTGGCCTACATCTGTTACGAGGATGGCTTTGTCAAACTGCCGATTGATTTCATTAATGATATCCAGAGGTCCCATAAGACCACGTTCTTTCATGGTAAGAGGATGTTCTTCCTTCCACGCTGCAATCTCAGAGAGCCATTTACGTGTATTGCATTCTTTTACATATTCGGACATTTTGGCGAGGGCTTCTTTGGCATCTGCAACGATTGGGATATCTACATGGATGTTTCGGGAAATAGAAGCAGTATCAATGTCAATATGTACAATCTGAGCATTGGGAGCAAACTCATGGAGTTTTCCCGTAATACGGTCATTGAAACGGGTACCGATGGAGAAAAGAACATCACAGTTGCTGACAGCCATATTGGCAGCATAGGCACCATGCATACCCAGATTTCCTATAAAAAGTGGATGCGTGGTGGAAATGGCACCTCGTCCCATGACTGTGGTAACCACCGGTATCTGGGTAGTTTCTGCTACCTTTGTAAAAATTTCCTGCGCATTGGCAATATTTACACCGCCTCCTGCAAGGAAAAGAGGTTTTCTGGCTTTCTGGAGGATCTTGAGGGCACGTTTCAGCTGCCCGATATGTACTCCTGTGTTCGGTTTATAACCACGAATGTTGACGTTTTTGGGATATTCGGCATTTCCAAGTTCAGCCATAACGTCTTTGGGAAGATCGATGAGAACCGGTCCTGGTCTTCCTGTACGTGCGATATAAAAAGCTTCTTTGATGATACGTCCAAGATCTTCTCTGTTTCTGACAGTAACACCATATTTGGTGATGCTTCTGGTGATACCGACGATATCAACTTCCTGGAAAGCATCATTACCAATCAGATGTCTGGCTACCTGCCCTGTAAAACATACAAGGGGTACACTGTCATAATTGGCAGTGGCAAGACCAGTTACCAGGTTGGTGGCTCCAGGACCACTTGTAACCAGACATACGCCTACCTTCCCGGTAGTTCTGGCATAGGCGTCCGCTTCGTGAACAAGAGCCTGTTCATGTCTGGGAAGGATAATATCAATTCCGCTTTGCTTGTATAATTCATCGCTGATGTCGATGGTGCAGGCACCGGGATAGCCGAAGAGAGTATCTACACCTTCTTCCTTCAGTGCTTTTACCAGTAATTTGTTTCCGGAAATCTGTTTCATACTCCTGAACCTCCTG
>URXG01000079.1 GCA_900551715.1 uncultured Blautia sp.
AAAGTGCAGATTGTGAAAAGTGTCAAGAACAAATAAAAATCCAGAACCGCCAGAATTATGAGAAATATCACAAAGGACAGATGAATCAGAAACAGTTCATGGAATCCAGGAAGCAGTTGGAAGAAGAAAGAGAACGACTGCAGAAACGTGTACAGGAACTGGAAGAACTGATAAATGGTGAGAAAGAAATCCTGATGAAAAAGAATGTTCCAGTGGAGCAGATGTTAAAGTATTTAGGTTATGAGAAACTGACACGAGCGATGCTGGAAGAATATGTGCAGGGAATATATGTGTATGATGATGGGAGAGTGGAGGTGGAGTGGAAAGAGAGGTAAAACTTAAATTACTTGACAAGCCATGAATATAAGAGATTATCTAAAGTGCGAAAAAATGAAAAAACAATATATGATTTGTTGAAATAAGAAGAAAATGGAAGGATAAAATTATAGCAATGACGTAACATCCTCTCCACCTATTTTGTGACAATTATATAACGTCCTCTATACAGAAATATGCGGTTTTAAGCCATTTTCGTGGCAAAAAAGCCGCATATTTTTTCGCCATGCGTGCAAAAATCCGTCCAGTGGACGAATTTTTGTTGTAGCAATGACTTGACATCCTCGGGGGCGTTATGTACAGCACAAAGTATTTGAACAGTAACTCTGAGAGATGAAAGAGAGAAAAACAATATCGAAAAGGTTGATAAGGAATAATTATCGAAATACAATAGTTCTAAATAGAACGATAAACAAAGGGGGTATATATGTTTTTCTGGGATAAGCATAAGACGATTACCAACTGTTATGAAATGATTGCAAGAAGTGTGTGTATGAAATATCAGTTGACGCAAATGGAATATGATATTCTTATGTTTTTGTACAATAATCCTCAGCATAATACAGCAGCTGAAATAGTAAAGATTCGAAAATCAACTAAATCGCATGTTTCAACTTCATTAAAAGAATTGGAGAAAAAAGGTTTGATTCAAAGAAGCCAGAGTGCAGAAAATAAGAAACATGTTGAAATTGTTTTATTAGATAATGCAGATCAGATAGTAAAAGCAGGAATTAAAGCACAGAAAAAATTTGCAAAAATTGTTTTAAAAGACTTGACTCAAGAAGAAAAAAATCTCTGCATAAATGTATTTACCAAGATCTGCAACAATGCTGAGGAATACTTAAAAAACTATATGGAGAGAGATTGATTGAAAAGGAGCAGAAAGCATGAGTGAAAAAATTTATAAACCACAGATTCTGGATATTATGGAGGCAATATTTGACTGTGGATATTTATTATTTGATTTAATTGCAGTAATTTTATTTTTTGTATTTTCAATCAGAAATGCTGTTTTTGCAGTAACTGGTATCGGTGTGATTATTCTTTATGCTATTTCCGGAAACACAAACGGATATCACATGACGAGAATGGTTGTAGCAATTATTATTTCTTTTGGATGTTATCTCCCAGTAACATTATTCAGCAAAACAAAACCAAAGGTTGGGCTGTTAATGATATCAAAGACCTGTGCTTATATGTGGGTCATTGTAATGGGACTTCAGCTTTTATAACTGATAACCACAGGTTATTAATTGAAAATTTTTATGTTATCAATAAATGATAAATAAATAACAATTACGGCAAAAAAATAACATATTTCTTCGCCCTGAAAACTAATTGTTTTAATAAAAAACCAATTCTTTTTGATGAAAATATACAATAAAAACTGGATTAAATCACAGTTTTGTGCTACATTTATATAGACAATAAATGAAGAACCTGATTATCCTGATTTTATTGTTTTTTTCTTAACAGTGCAGAGGAGAAAGAAGGAGTAAAAGGAGGATAATTACAGGTTCAAATATTTCATAAGGAAGGTGAGCAATTGGAGAACTATACTAAGTATCAGCTGAAAAGCAATGAAGAACTTACATCATTGCTTGAGGGCAAAGACAATCTCTATGTCATTGCCTGTAACAAGTGCTTCAAGGAATTTGACACCATTGACGAGCCGGACTGCGATGAGTTCCTGAAATTTGCCGCAGACCAGGGCAAGACCGTCACAGGCAGCACAAAGGTAGACTTTTTGTGCAACAAGATGCACACAGAAAGAAAATTACAGGATCTCATTCCGGAAGGAACAGAGAACGTTGTAGTGATCTCCTGTGGTCTTGGTATTCAGACAGTTGCAGATCTGGCAGGTAAGCCGGTCTGTGCAGCAACCAACACTCTTAATTACAGAGGTCATCATGGCATGGCTCTCACCAAAAAGAGCTGTGATGCATGTGCACAGTGTTACCTGAATATCACCGGAGGTGTCTGTCCTATCGTTGATTGCTCCAAGAGTCTTGTTAATGGACAGTGCGGAGGCGCCAAGAACGGCAAATGTGAAGTAGATCCTAATAAGGACTGTGCATGGGAAAAGATCTACCAGAGACTTGCGAAACAGGGACGTCTTGAGGAATTCCTCAACCAGCCTGTACAGCTTCGCGATTTCTCAAAGGTAAACTTCAAAGTAATCAACGACTACGTAAAATCTATCAGAGACGAAAGACTGAACGGTTATTATGGTGGTGTTCATCCATCAGAACGTAAAGAATTCAGTGAGCACATTGCTCTTAAGAGATTCCCGGAACCAAAGACACTTGTGATTTCCATGTCACAGCATCTTGGTGCTCCGGCCAACCCGATCGTTCAGGTAGGAGATACCGTTAAAGTAGGACAGAAGATCGGTGAAGCAGCAGGTTTCATCAGTGCTCCGGTACATTCCAGCGTAAGCGGAACTGTCGTAGCAGTTGAGCCACGTATGCATGGAACAAGAGGCAGTGAGGTAATGGCAGTTGTCATTGAATCAGACGGAAAAGATACTCTGCACGAATCCGTACAGCCTCATGGAGATCTGGACAGCCTTACACCAGATGAGATTATTGAGATCGTTAAAGAAGCAGGTATTGTTGGTATGGGTGGTGCAGGTTTTCCAACCTGTGTCAAACTGAAACCAGCCAAACCAGTAGATACAATCCTTCTGAACGGATGTGAGTGTGAACCACTTCTGACAGCAGACCACAGAGTGCTTCTGGAGTTTGCAGATGATATCGTATTTGGTTTGAAAGCAGTCCTCAAAACAACTGGTGCTGAAAAGGGTATCATTGTGATCGAGGATAACAAACCAGATGCTATTGAAGTAATGAAAGAAAAAGTTGCCGACATCGGTAATATGGAAGTTTTTGTTGCAAGAACCAAATATCCGCAGGGTGCAGAAAAAACTCTCATCAAGCGTGTAATGGGACGTAAAGTTCCAAGCGGCGGACTTCCGGCAGATGTTGGTGTTATTGTAGATAATATCAGTACGATCAAGGCAATTTCTGATGCAATTCAGACTGGTATGCCTCTGGTAGAACGTGTTGCGACTGTAACAGGCGAAAAGATCAAAAATCCTGGCAACTTCATCATTAAGATCGGTACCAGCGTAAAAGAACTGATCGATTACTGCGGTGGTGTTACAGATGACGATGTTCAGATCAAAATGGGTGGACCAATGATGGGATTCCCTCTTTCCGATCTGAATGTACCTATGATGAAAGGTTCTAATGGTATCATTGCCATTGATACAGACGAGACAAAAGAACAGCCGTGTATCAAGTGTGGACGTTGCGTAGATGTATGTCCGATGGAACTTTCTCCTCTGTATTTTGCAAAATATGCAGACGAAGAGAATTGGCAGGGAATGAAGGATATGAACGTTATGGACTGCGTTGAGTGTAGATGCTGTCAGTATATCTGTTCTTCCAAGATTCCAATCGTCACCAAGATCAAAGCCGGAAAAAATGCAGTAAGGGGGATGAAGTAATATGTTGATTACCCAGTTAAAAGCGAAAGAAACCATTACATCACTGGTGGACGGCAAAAAAGTTTTTATCATCAACTGCCATGGATGCAAAGAAGTGCATTTTCCGGAAAAAGAAGCTGTTGAGCTTCAGAAAGAGCTTGCTGCCGAAGGCAACGTGACAGGAGTCATTACAACCGATTATATATGCAATCCGGAAAATATGCAGCTGCGTCTCCAGAAACACATGCCAAAGATCGAAGAAGCAGACATCGTTCTGGTATTCTCCTGTGGTGTGGGAGTGCAGACAATTGCCGAATATTTAGACAATAAAAAGGTTTGTGCAGCCTGTGATACATATCCGGTTCCTGGTTTCCAGGGCGTAACACCGTTAGAGTACAAGTGTGATCAGTGCGGCGAGTGTTATCTGAACCTGACCGGAGGAATCTGTCCGATCACAGCATGTTCCAAGAGCCTTGTGAATGGTCAGTGTGGCGGTTCCAAGAATGGTAAATGCGAAGTTGACCCTGAAATGGACTGTGGATGGGAACGTATCTACAGACGTCTGGAAGCAATTGGACGCCTGGATGTACTGAAATGTCCAACACAGGTTCATAATTTTGCAACAGATGATAATGTAGCTAAATAATATTGTTTAAATTTTATAGATTGGAGCAATGTATAATGAATATTAAAGGTTTATTTGATCGTGGCGAATTTGTGGTTTCTGCAGAAGTAGGACCGCCGAAAGGAATTCATGTAGAAAATCTTGTAGAAGAAGCCAAAACTTATCTGACAGGAGTTCATGCTGTTAATATTACAGACAATCAGTCTTCTGTTATGCGTCTTGGATCTCTGGCGATGTGTAAAGTCCTGAAAGATGCAGGAATGAATCCGATTTTCCAGATGACATGTCGTGACAGAAACCGCATCGCACTGGAGTCTGACCTTCTCAGTGCAGCTATGCTGGGAATCGACAATGTACTCTGTCTGACAGGTGACCATACAAAGATGGGTGATCACCCACAGGCAAAACCGGTATTTGACCTTGATTCTGTATCCCTTCTTCATACCGTAGGGCTGCTGGAATCCGGCAAAGACCTTGGTGGCAACGAACTGGTTGGAGAACCTCCGAAATTTGCCAAAGGTGCAGTTGTATCTCCATGTAGTGATTCTGTAGATGCCCAGCTTGCAAAAATGGAAAGAAAAGTTGCAGCGGGTGCTGACTTCTTCCAGACCCAGGCTGTATTTGAGCCGGAGAAGTTCATCAAATTTATGGAAAAAGCAAAACAGTTTGGCAAACCTGTACAGGTTGGTATCATTATCCCGAAATCCGTAGGTATGGTAAGATTTATGAACAACAACGTAGCTGGTGTTCATGTACCGGATGACATGATCGAAGAACTGAAAGCTGATAAAGAAAGAACAAAAGCCGGCATTACAGGTGTTGAGATTGCAGCTCGTATCATCAAAGAATGCAAACCATACTGCCAGGGTGTTCATATCATGGCTCTTGGATGGGAATCCAAAGTACCGGAACTGCTGAAACAGGCCGGAATCTGATGATACCAGGGTCAAAAGCTCTGAATTAATTTAATCAAAAACGGAAGTCGCACAGCGGCTTCCGTTTTTTTATGACATAAAACTTTAATATACACAAAAAGTATGTTATGATTTCTAAGATAATTTGTAACTATTCAGTAGGTAGCATCCCGCGAGGTGTTTTGGCAAAAAAATTTCCGGGACAAAATGCAGAGACTGTTGCGGGCAGAAAATGCAGATGTTCCGGACACTTTTTTGGGTTCTGTAAAGAAAGATTATTGGGGGTCTTTACGCAATTAATTAGTCTGTAGAAACTACATTATGATTATAGCAGGATGATTTTTTGTGTAAATAGCCATAAAGAACAGAAATTTATCATAATAAAAGGAGAATTTCGTCTGCACAGACGAAAAAAAGCCTATGAAATTAAGTATGGACATTATCGCACACTGGATCAGACAGTATGAACCAGTGGCAACCATTGTTTCTAATGAACTTACCATCGCCGGAATCCGGCTTTTTTCTTATGATAAAACTCCGGACAGAGATTATCTGTATATTGGAAGAACCAGTGATTTTGTAGAGAGAGCTCAGGTTCAGGAAATCCTTCTGGTCCATCGAAAGGATGTGATCAGTCTCAAAACACAGGAACTGGAAGATGTATTTGATACTGTTATGGATGCTTTTGTTTTCTATCAGAAATGGGAGCAGGATATGCTTTCTGCTTTTCAGCAGGAAAATCCGGAACAGGTGCTTATTGATGCCAGCAGAGAGATTTTTGGTCCCATGTTTTTTACCACAAATAGTCTTCAGGTAACTGCTTTTTCCAGGCAGTACCCCAAGAACAGCATCAACAGGAACTGGGATGATTTTTGGGATATGGGGGCTTTGTCAGTGGATTCCCTGGCCCATATGCAGAATGGTAAATATATGGAGAATCTTCCCTACAAATGGAACTGCGAGGTTTTTTATGAGGAAAATGTGGAGAGATATCCCTATTCCATGATGCTCAGTCAGGAAAACGGTGAACATCAGCTGACAGGACAGCTGACGATTATCAGTGAGAGACCTTTTGAAAAATACCAGAAGCATCTGGCACTGATCCTGAAACAGGCACTGTGTCTGGTGGCAGGTCATGAAAAAAAAGGACTGCAGGGTAGCGTGATCCAGAATCTTTTTCAGAGTCTTCTTCAGGATGGTCAGCAGAATAAAGCTGGTATTGAGCGTTTCTACCAGATGCAGGGCTGGGACAGAAAACGGTGGTGTGTGATCGCTATATTAAAGAAAAATAACAACAGCGCCGGAAGCTATGGATATCATATGCGGGCGCTGAGTATTCATTTTCCGGAAATTCTTTTCTGCATGAATCTGGGAGAACAGGGAGAGGGGATCGTCTGTCTTCTGACTCTTGAAGACGACAGAGGTAAAGTATCCGGGAACAGATACGGCAGGATTTATCCAAAAGAATTTTTTGATATGGTGAGACGGCTGAACTTCCGGTGGTTCTTAAGTTATCCATGTCAGGGGCTTGAAAATATTTCCATACAGTATCAGCAGGCGAAGGCGGCACTTAAGGAAGAAAAAGAAGACTATTATTTCTGCGCCCTCCAGGATCTGGTAGGATTCGGGAAGGATGAGACACTCCGCCGGCTGGCACTTCATCCGGCACTGGACCGGATACGCGCATATGACAGAAAGAAATCCACGGACTATTACCATATGCTTAAGGTTTATCTTCAGTGCGAGAGAGAAAGAGTGCTGACATCCAGAAAGCTGTTTGTCCACAAAAATACTCTGGTGTACAGACTGAAAAAAATGGTCAGTCTTTTTGCACTGCAGTTGGATGAAATATATGAAAGAGAGTATCTGATGGCATCTTTTCTCTGTCTGGAACAGGAGGAAAAAGCAGAATAAAAAGAATAACAGAATGGGAAAACATAAAGAGGGAGGCTATAAAAAGGCTTCTCTTTTTTGATAGATAATAGACAAATTGACAGTGTAATGATAGTTAAAAAACTAACGTGTTATAATAATAACAAAAACAATAAAAAATAAAATAAAAAATTTGAATATAATGCACAAAAGCCATTGAGATTCACAAAAAAGTGTGCTAAAATCTGACTATGTGAAAAAATAAATTAAAATACTTTGTTAAAAAAGGAGAACAAGCATTGAAACAGTGGTCAGAGATTATGAAAAACATTACCATGCTGTCTCAGCTGGGGCTTTCTTTTATAACGCCTCTTCTTCTGTGTCTTGCACTCTGCTGGTTTGTCACTTCCAGGACAGGCATTGGAGGATGGATCTACATTCCGGGATTTTTCTTCGGGATGGGCGGATCGGGCACTGTGGCATACAAGTTTTATCTTTCTGTCAACAAACAGGAAAAAAAGAGATCCAAGAAATCAAAAGTATATTTTAACAGACATTCATGAACAACATTGTATGAGACAGAAAAATGAAAGGAATGGAAAAATATGAGTTTATTGGAGAATATTCAGCCGGCTGTAAAAAAAGAAACAAAAAGGGTTATAGTCATCACCCTGTTGGGACTGTTCCTTATGTGGATTTTGTTTGCAGCCCTTCATTTTATCATGCCGGATAAGATTCCCCTGGATTATACCGTATTCCTGGGCGGAATCGCCGGAGGATGTGTGGCAGTCCTTAACTTTTTTCTTATGGGACTGGCAGTCCAGAAAGCAGCTGCCGCAGAGGATGAGGGCACTGCCAGAATGAAGATCAAGGCAAGCTATTCTCAGAGATTTATGATGCAGGTTTTCTGGGTGATCATTGCGATCATCGCACCATGTTTTCATTTTGTTGCTGGAATTGCTCCACTTTTATTTCCCGGAACAGGAATTAAAATCGTGGGGATATTTCATAATAAAAATTAGGGAGGGCAAATCTATAAAAGACAGGAGGTGAGTTAATGTATGGAACTGGACATTAGTGGAGCGAAGATACTTTTTACGCTTCCCATTGATCTGCCGATTCTCGGACCATTGCGGATCAGTGAGACCATGGTAGTAAGCTGGATCGTTATGATACTGATTACAGGCTTATGTATCTGGCTGACTCACGATCTCAGAGAAGAAAACATATCCAAGCGGCAGGCGATGGCAGAAATGCTGGTAGAAATGGCTAACAAGTTCGTTGTAGGCAATATGGGTGAGCAGTTCAGATATATGATTCCGTTTGTTGCAGCTTTGTTCTCAACAAGTGTGGTATCCAACCTGATCAGTCTTGTCGGCTTACGAAGTCCTACAGCGGATCTGTCCACAGAAGCAGCATGGGCAGTTGTGGTCTTTATTATGATCACAGCCCAGAAGATCAAATCCGGCGGATTTGGCGGTTACCTGAAAGGTTTTACACAGCCGATCCCGGTTATGACACCGTTTAATATTCTTTCTGAGCTGGCGACGCCAGTCAGTATGGCTTGTCGTCATTTCGGTAATATTCTTTCAGGTGTTGTAATCAACGGTCTGATTTATGGTGCACTTGCAGTTGCAAGTTCTGCACTTCTTGGCCTGATTCCAGGACTGGTAGGAAATGTACTGGCTCAGATACCTATTCTTGATGTAGGTATTCCGGCTATCATGTCAGTATATTTTGACTGGTTCTCAGGAGTTATGCAGGCATTTATTTTCTGTATGCTGACAGTTATGTACATTGCAAACGCAGCAGAAGGTTAAAATTTATTTAAAGGGATAATTTATATTTACAGGAGGATTTCATTATGGATTTTCAGTTATTAGCAAAAGGTATCGCATTAGCAGGTTGTGCAATTGGA
>URXG01000080.1 GCA_900551715.1 uncultured Blautia sp.
GGAGCAAAATAAGAGTTTGGTGAGCTGATCACAGGAGGAAATATTTTGAACGAAAAAATTTATAAAACAATGTCAAGAACAGGAGCCTGCAGTGTGGCAGTAGGAATCGTGACACTTGTAACAGGTGTGGCCACCGGCATACTGATGATCATTAGTGGAGCCAGACTTCTGAAAAGAAAATCAGATATTCTGATCTGACAGAGGCGCAAATTGAGAGATCATACAAAACGCAGGATCAGGTGGCTGGGTGTACTTTTTTTTATTCTGTACATCCTGCTGCTTGTGTATTTTCTGCTCTTTTCTGAAGAATATGGACGGACCGTAACAGAAGAGCGTCTGTATCGCTATAATCTGGTTCCTTTTGTTGAGATCAGGCGTTTTTGGGTCTACAGAGACCAGCTGGGTATGTTTGCTGTATTTACCAATATTTTTGGAAACGTAATAGGTTTTATCCCCTATGGTTTTATACTGCCGGTGATCACCCACAGGTGCAGGAACGGATTTTTTATTATCCTGTCAGGGTTTGCCCTGAGTCTGACTGTGGAGACCATACAGCTGGTAACAAGATCCGGTTGTTTTGATGTGGATGACCTGATCCTGAATACTCTGGGAGCAGCAATGGGATATTTGATCTTTGCTGTCTGTGATCATTTGAGGAGAAAGCATTATGGCAAAAAGATATAGATATGCGATCATAAAGAAAAAGGAATCATCAAAAGGGAAGCTGTCAGTAGGTCTGGCGATTGCTTCCCTGTTGCTGTTTGTGGCAGCTGTTGTTACTGCCTATGGTCTGGCTGGCGAATATGGATTTATCGTAGGCGGACTCTGTCTCTTTGCAGCACTGCTTTCCGCTTACGGATTCCTTATGGGACTTACCGGCTTTTCAGAAGAAAACTGTCTGCACCGGACCAATATCGTAGGCTCAATTCTTAATGGAGTCATTCTGGTAGGATGGCTTGGATTTTTTTTGATGGGAGTGTGATAAGATGGACCGTTTGCAGAAACAGATGGAATTTATTGTAGAAGTAGATAAAGTAAAAAAGATCATGAGACAGACGTACCTTTCTGATGCCAGCAGGAAAGAAGATGATGCAGAGCATTCTTGGCATCTGGCTTTGATGGCGGTACTTCTGAAAGAGTATTCCAATGAAGAAGTAGATCTTACCAAAGTCATTCCTATGGTACTGATCCATGATCTTGTGGAAATTGATGCAGGGGATACCTATGCCTACAGTGGCGAAAGTGCGGCTGTGACAGAAGCCAGAGAACGTAAAGCGGCAGAGAGAGTCTTTGGGATTCTTCCAGAAGATCAGGGAAAGGTTTTCCGGGATCTTTGGGAGGAATTTGAGGCTTATGAGACTCCGGAAGCCAAATTTGCCCATGTGCTGGATAATTGTCAGCCCATGCTTTTGAATGATGCATCCAATGGTCTCAGCTGGACAGAGCATCAGGTACGGAAAAGTCAGATTTATAAAAGAAATGAGCATACAGCAGAAGGTTCCAGGAAAATATGGAACTATATGCAGTCACTGATCCAGAAGCATATTGATCTGGGTCATGTGATCGATGATTCTGATAAAGGAGAGGATTAATTGGACGAGTTACTTATGGAACGATATAATCTGGCAAAAAACCGGATCAGAGAGATTTGTACAGAACAGAATGTGCAGAAAAATCTGGTGGATTTTTTCCAGATAACAGCAGAATTTCTCTGCAAAACAGCAGAGATCATGGAGACAGATGTACGTCAGCAGACGTATGAGCAACTGGAAAAGGATAACAGATCTTTATATGAAGAACTTTTTCCGGAAAATTATGCCACATCCTATGGCAATCCTGCTTATGCGGCAGAAAAACTTGGGGAGTATGGCAGAGCTTTCTGTTTTCTGTACAGTGAGCTGAGAGGCACCATAGCCTATGCTTATGAGAAGAAATGGTGGGATTTTACCATTGGAGCAGAACTTTTTCTGGAAGTATATGCTGCATTTGAAAATAAAGAAGAACCTTCTGCGAAGACGGTTGAAGGAATCCTCAGATCCTATGTAAATGATTACTGTCAGGATATGATGGAGCAAAGGATCGGTGAGGCAGTAGATCCGGAACTTTCTTTTGCAACAGATATTATTATGAATGCTGATCTTACAGATCTTCGGTATCTTTATTTTTATGGAGAGTATGTTTCTGCCAATGAAAAAGGTGTGGCAGAGTTTTTGAATACACTTTCTCAGAAAGAGATTGATGATATGGCAAGTACCTATACAGAAGGTTACCGGATTGGTTTTATCAATGGCAGAAAAGACATTACTAAGAAGAAAACAGTAAATATCCGATACAATCTTGGCTTTGAAAGAATGGTACGTGCTGCAATTATTCAGTTCCGTAAGATGGGACTGGAACCGGTGATCTACCGTCATGCTACTCATGCAGTGAACAAAAGAGGGGCAGTACGAGTCGGATTTACCGGAGGCGTGGCAAACCCTCAGTATGATTATGACCACAGACAGGATAGTGCACTGTTTATGGACAGTGATTTTGTGAAACGTAAGCTTCGTTCCATGCAGAATGCCTATGAGAAATATAAAGAAGAGGCAGCAGTCCATGGTGGACCGGCATGCATCGAGACTTTTGGAGAAGAACCATTTGCCCCTGTAAGTAAGCCGGAGGCATGGACACTCAGTGAAGCACAGCAGAAATTGAGCGTGGAACTGGACAATGAATCCGGTCAGATTGTGAACCGTTATATTCATGGAGATGAGAGAAGTTTTACCATCATTGCCTATCCCGTTCCGGAAATTGGACCGAAATTCCCTGAGATTTTCCATGAGATCGTAAAGATCAATACCCTGGATTACAAATTATATGAGCGTATTCAGCAGACTATCATTGAAACTCTGGATACCTGCCAGTGGGTGGAGATCAAAGGTCAGGATGGCAATGAGACAGACCTAATCGTGCATCTTCATGAGCTTACAGATGTGACGAAACAAACCAATTTTGAAAACTGTGTGGCAGATGTGAATATTCCGGTGGGAGAAGTCTTTACCTCACCAGTACTGGCCGGAACCGGTGGTATCCTCCATGTGAAAAAAGTCTATCTCAATGGTCTGCAGTTCAAAGATCTGAAACTGGTGTTTGACTGTGGTCAGGTGATTGATTATTCCTGCACAAATTTTGGTACAGAGGAAGAGAACAGAGCGTATATAGAGGATAATATTCTTCATCACCATAACAAGATCCCAATGGGTGAATTTGCCATCGGAACCAACACCACAGCCTATGTGGCAGCAGAAAAATACGGTATTGCTGACAAACTACCGATCCTGATCGCAGAAAAGATGGGACCTCATTTTGCAGTAGGGGATACCTGTTACAGCTGGGCAGAAGATACACCGGTGTTTAACCCGGATGGAAGAGAGATCATTGCCAGGGACAACGAGATTTCCGCACTCCGTAAAGAGGATATCAGTATGGCTTATTATGGCTGTCATACAGATATCACCATTCCTTATGAAGAACTTGGCAGTATTCGTGTGATCGACGAAGAGGGAGAAGGCACGTCTATTATCGAAAAAGGACGTTTTGTTCTTCCTGGAACAGAAGAACTGAACCTTCCATTTGAGAAATAAATTCAGACATACAAAAACTGTTTGCCTGTCAAAATTTTTCTTTTCCGGAATTCGGTTGACACAAAATTAGAATCTTAGTAGAATCAACCTGGATATAAGATAAAGGAGGCCACCAATGAAAAAAGTAGGAATTGTAATGGGAAGCGACTCAGATATGCCGGTTATGAGCAAAGCGGCAGCAATTCTTGACAAGCTGGGCGTTGAATACGAAATGAAGATCATCTCTGCACACAGAGAACCGGATGTGTTTTTTGATTATGCCAGAAGTGCAGAAGAAAGAGGCTTTAAAGTAATTATTGCAGGAGCAGGAATGGCAGCACATCTTCCGGGAATGTGTGCAGCGATCTTCCCTATGCCTGTAATTGGAATTCCGATGCATACCACATCTTTAGGAGGACGTGATTCTCTCTATTCCATCGTACAGATGCCGTCAGGTATCCCAGTTGCCACAGTAGCTATCAACGGCGGTGCCAATGCAGGACTTCTGGCAGCAAAGATTCTGGCAACTTCAGATCCGGAACTGCTGGATAAACTGAAAGCATACAGCCAGGAGCTGAAAGAACAGGTAGAGGCAAAAGATGCCAGACTTCAGGAAGTCGGATATAAGGAATACTAAGAACGTTCATCAATAAGGAGGAAATGGAAAGTTATGGATTACAAGAAAGCAGGCGTTGATATAGAGGCTGGTTACAAGTCAGTAGAATTAATGAAGAAACACATTGCAAAAACAATGAGACCGGAAGTTCTTGGTGGTATTGGCGGATTTTCAGGTGCTTTTTCCATGAATGCATTTAAGGGAATGGAAGAACCTACTCTGGTATCCGGTACAGACGGTTGCGGAACTAAAGTCAAACTTGCTATGATCATGGACAAACATGACACCATCGGAATCGATGCGGTTGCTATGTGTGTAAATGATATTGCCTGTGCAGGGGCAGAACCGTTATTCTTTCTGGATTACATCGCATGTGGCAAGAACTATCCTGAGAAGATCGCAGAGATCGTAAGTGGTGTGGCAGAAGGCTGTGTACAGTCCGGAGCAGCACTTATTGGCGGAGAAACAGCAGAACATCCCGGACTTATGCCGGAAGATGAGTACGATCTTGCCGGATTTGCAGTTGGCGTAATTGACAAAAAAGATCTTCTTACAGGAGAAGAACTGAAAGCCGGAGATGTGCTGATCGGTATGGCTTCCACAGGTGTACACAGCAATGGATTTTCACTTGTACGTAAAGTATTCGAAATGACCAAAGAATCTCTGGATACTTATTATGATGAACTGGGAACTACTCTTGGTGAAGCACTTCTGGCACCAACCAGAATCTATGTAAAAGCACTGAAGAGTATCAAAGATGCAGGAGTACGTATTCATGCATGTAGTCATATTACAGGCGGCGGTTTCTATGAGAATGTTCCACGTATGCTGAAAGAAGGAACAAGAGCAGTTATTGACAAAAACAGCTATCCGGTACTTCCTATTTTTGATCTTCTTGCAAAAAAAGGAGATATTGAAGAGAAAATGATGTATAATACATTTAACATGGGTCTTGGCATGATCCTGGCTGTTGATCCGGCTGATGTGGACAAGACAATGGAAGCAATCCGCAAGACAGGAGACACTCCATATGTGGTAGGACGTATCGAAGAAGGCGAAAAGGGAGTGACCTTATGCTGAGATTAGGTGTTCTTGTATCTGGCGGAGGAACCAATCTTCGGGCGATCATTGACAGAATTGAAGATAAGACTATCACTAATGCAGAGATTGCAGTGGTGATCAGCAACAACCAGGGTGCGTATGCTCTGGAACGTGCCAAAACTCATGGAATACAGGCTGAATGTATTTCGCCGAAAGATTTTGCAGACAGAGAAGAATTTCACAAAGCTCTTCTGAAAGAACTTCAGAAAAATAAAGTAGATCTTGTGGTTCTTGCAGGATATCTGGTTGCGATTCCATCGGTGATCGTGGAAGCATATCCCAACAGGATCATCAATATTCATCCATCTCTGATCCCGTCTTTCTGCGGAACTGGTTTTTATGGACTTAAAGTTCATGAAGGAGTTCTGGACAGAGGGGTAAAGGTGACAGGGGCTACGGTACATTTTGTGGACACCGGCACAGACACAGGACCGATTATTCTTCAGAAGGCTGTGGAAGTTCAGAATGGAGATACTCCACAGATCCTTCAGAAAAGAGTCATGGAAGAAGCAGAATGGAAGATCCTTCCGGCGGCGATTAATCTGATCGCCAATGACAGAGTAACTGTAGAGAATAATAAAGTTTTTATTCGGGACCTTTAAGGAGGATAAAGATAGTGAAAGTATTAATTGTTGGAAGTGGCGGAAGAGAACATGCCATTGCATGGAGCGTGGCAAAAAGTCCGAAAGTTGACAAAATTTACTGTGCGCCGGGAAATGCAGGAATTTCTGAATATGCAGAGTGTGTGTCCATTGGAGCTATGGAATTTGAGAAACTTGCTGATTTTGCAGAGGAGAAACAGATCGACCTGACTATCATCGGAATGGATGATCCACTGGTTGGGGGAGTAGTAGATGTTTTTGAAGCCAGAGGACTGAAAGTATTTGGACCTCGTAAGAATGCGGCCATTCTGGAAGGGTCCAAGGCATTTTCTAAGGATCTGATGAAAAAATACAATATTCCTACAGCAGGTTATGAGAATTTTGATGATCCTCAGAAAGCTCTGGAATATCTTCGCACACAGGCAAAATTCCCTATCGTTCTCAAGGCAGACGGACTGGCACTTGGTAAGGGGGTACTGATCTGTAATTCTCTGGAAGAGGCAGAAGCCGGCGTAAAAGAGATCATGGAAGATAAAAAATTCGGCAGTGCAGGAAATACCATGGTCATTGAAGAATTTATGACAGGAAGGGAAGTTTCTGTACTTTCTTTTGTAGATGGCAAGACCATCCGCCCTATGACATCCGCACAGGATCACAAACGTGCCAAAGACGGAGACCAGGGGCTGAATACCGGTGGAATGGGAACTTTTTCTCCGAGCCCTTTTTATACAGAAGAAGTGGATACTTTCTGCAAAAAATACATATATCAGCCTACAGTAGATGCTATGGCAGCTGAGGGACGTCCTTTTGTGGGAATTATTTTCTTTGGTCTGATGCTTACCGAAGAAGGACCGAAGGTTCTGGAATATAATGCTCGTTTTGGTGATCCGGAAGCTCAGGTAGTACTGCCGAGAATGAAAACAGATATCATAGAAGTTATGGAAGCCTGTGTAAACGGTACTCTTGATCAGGTAGAACTGGAGTTTGAAGACAATGCAGCTGTATGTGTGGTTCTGGCAAGTGACGGTTATCCTGTAAAATATGAAAAGGGTATCCCTATGTACGGATTTGAAAACTTCAAAGACAAAGAGGGTTATTACTGTTTCCATGCAGGAACCAGATTTGATGGAGATCAGATTGTAACAAATGGTGGACGTGTTCTTGGTATCACAGCAACAGGAAAAGATTTAAAAGAAGCTAGAAAAAATGCGTATGAGGCAACGGAATGGATTCAGTTTTCCAACAAATATATGCGTCATGATATAGGAAAAGCGATTGACGAGGCCTGATAATAGCAGGAAAGAGGAATAAAATGGGTATAAGTGTAGAAGAAGCAGTTAAGGAAATTCAGGGCAGGGAGAATATTTTTGTAGTATATTCCCAGCTCACGAAACTGCCTTATGTAACTTGCGGAGAAGAAACATATAATGATCAGGTGTGGCTTTTTGCGGATGAGGAGAAGGTTAAAGCATTTGGTAAAGAAAAAGCAAAAGAAAAAATCGTTCTGATGGCTATGCGTTATGAAAAGAAGGATTTTCCCAGAATGTATGGACTTCTTTTTTCCATCGGTGCCAATTCGGTGATCTGGAACAGAGAGGATGAACAGATTGAGATTGATCTGGAAAGAATTGTCCGTAAACCGGATCTGGACAAAATGGAACCAGCCAAACGTCCACTGATCAACCCTACCCTTCAGCTTTCTGGAATTTATTTTATGCAGGAATTACGTCGTCCTTTAACACAGGAAGAGCGTAAAGAAAAAAATATCAATCTCAGAGAACTGGAAGAAGAGTTACTGGCAAATCTCAATAAAGCAGAATTCCTTGTTGCAATGGAACCTAATCCAGAGGATCCGAAAAAGATCAATATTCCTTATCTCAAGAACAAAGACGACAAGATCCTTCAGCCGGTATTCTCAGATGTAATGGAATTTGAAAAATTTGCCAAAGGCAGAAAGCTGAGACTTGCAAAAGTTCCATTTAAGAGACTTCCGGATATTCTGATCAACCAGGCAGAGGCACTTGTGATCAATCCTATGGGATTTAATCTGCCGCTGAACAGAGATCAACTGAAAAAAGTAATAGGCTAAAAACAAAAAACAGGTGGTGCAGGCTGCCTGTTTTTTTGTGCCTGTTTTTGGAATGGTACTTGCAAATTTTCTAAATTGTGCTACTATATGTATAACATTTTGAAACAGGAGATTGAAATTATGGTTATAGAAATAGATTTTAACAGCGATGAAGCAATCTATGTTCAGCTGATGAATCAGATTATTTTCGGAATCGCCACTTCAAGACTCCAGGAAGGGGATCAGCTGCCTTCTGTCCGACAGATGGCAGACACCATTGGCATCAATATGCATACGGTCAACAAGGCATATTCCCTTTTGCGTCAGGAAGGTTTTGTAAGCATAGACCGCAGGAGAGGCGCTATTATTGCAGTTGATGTAAACAAAATAAAAGCCCTGGAAGAAATGAAGCAGAATCTGATGATTGCTCTTGCCAGAGGATGCTGCAAAAATATAACAAGAGCAGAAGTACATGATCTCATCGATGAAATATATGATGAATATGAAATTGACAAATAAGGAGGACATTAGATCAAGCTATGCAGGAAAAATTTACCAGACAGGCTGAAAATGTGTTAAAACTGGCAAAGAATACCGCACAGTCCTGTAAACACTCATATATTGGAACGGAACATATTCTGGTAGGTCTTCTGGAGGAAGAAGAAGGAACCGCAGGCAGGATTCTGGAGGAATTTGGGGTAGAATCAGATAAACTGAGATCTCTGATCACCAGGTTGATCGCGCCTTCAGAAGTACTGGTAGCAGAACTGGTACCTCAGTACAGCCCGAGAGCACGTAAGCTGATCGAACAGGCACTTAAAGATGCTTCCGGACAGAAAGAAGAAGCAGGTACAGAGCATCTGCTCCTTGCCATGCTGAAAGAAACAGACAGCGTAGGTACGCGACTTTTGTATACTATGGGAGTAAATATCCAGAAGCTTTATTCCGCAGTTCTGACAGCTATGGGGTTGGAGGGAGAATCTCTTTCAGAAGCACTGGCACAGACCCGAAATGAAAAGACTTCCGGTGGAACTTCCACACCTACGTTGGATCAGTACAGCAGAGATCTGACTGCCATGGCAGCAGATGGCAAACTGGATCCGGTAGTAGGACGTGACAGAGAAATTACCCGGCTGATTCAGATCCTCAGCAGAAGAACTAAG
>URXG01000081.1 GCA_900551715.1 uncultured Blautia sp.
AACGAACAGATCATGAGTGCTTTTTATACCACACTGATCATTGCCTTTGTATCAGCAGCAGTTGCCACTGTTATTGGTACAGCAGCAGCCATTGCCATTCAGAGCATGAAACAGAAATGGAAGACTTTTTATATGGGACTTACCAATATCCCTATGATGAATGCAGAGATCGTTATGGGTGTATCTCTGATGCTGCTTTTTATTGCTTTTCATATGACGCTTGGTTTCGGCACAATACTGATCGCCCATATTACATTTAATATTCCTTATGTGATTTTAAGTGTGGCACCGAAGCTGAAACAGACCAACCGTTATACCTATGAGGCTGCTCTTGATCTGGGAGCCCATCCTTTGAAGGCATTCTTTAAGGTAGTATTTCCGGATATTGTACCTGGTGTTATTTCCGGATTTATGCTTGCATTTACCATGTCTCTGGATGATTTCGTTATCACTCACTTTACCAAAGGACCTGGTATTGACACGCTGTCTACCAAGATTTATACAGAGGTTCGTAAGGGGATTAAGCCGGAGATCTATGCACTTTCAACCATCATGTTTGTGACGGTTCTGGTACTGCTTCTTTTAATTAATTATTCGCCGAAAGAGTCAGAAGAGACAACTGCCAGAAAAAAAGTACGAAAGCCTTCCAGAGTGAAGAATATTGTGATCCGCAGAGTGATCCCGGTAGCCATCTGTATTGTGTTTATTGGTGGCGGATTTTATTATGCTGAGAAAAGCGATGTGCTCAATGATGAAAAAGTAGTGGTCTATAACTGGGGCGAATACATTGATCCGGAGGTTCTTACCATGTTTGAAGAAGAGACTGGAATCGATGTAATCTATGAGGAATTTGAGACCAATGAGATTCTTTATCCTAAAGTGAGTTCCGGAGCCATTGCCTATGATGTGGTCTGCCCAAGTGATTATATGATCCAGCGTATGATTGAAAACGGTCTGTTATCCGAAATTAATTTTGACAATATTCCAAACATCAAAAATATCGGACAGCAGTATATGGATCAGTCCAGACAGTTTGACCCGGAAAATAAATATTCTGTGCCATATTGCTGGGGAACTGTTGGTATTCTTTACAATAAGACGATGGTAGATGAACCCATAGACAGCTGGTCTGTCCTCTGGGATCCCAAATACAAAGATAATATCCTTATGCAGGATTCTGTAAGGGATGCCTTTGGTGTGGCACTGAAATACCTGGGATATTCTCTGAATTCCACAGACCTTGATGAACTGACAGAAGCCAAGAACCTTCTGATTGATCAGAAACCTCTTGTACAGGCATATGTTATTGACCAGGTTCGTGACAAGATGATCGGTAATGAGGCTGCCATTGGTGTGATCTATTCCGGTGAGGCTATTTATACACAAAAAGAAAATCCGAATCTGGAATACGTGATTCCAAAAGAAGGTTCCAATATCTGGATTGATTCCTGGGTAATCCCAAAGAATGCAGAGAATAAAGAAAATGCAGAGAAATTTATCAACTTCCTTTGCAGACCGGATATTGCTCTTAAGAACTTTGAGTATATCACTTATTCTACACCAAATGATGCTGCAAGAGCACTGATCGAGGATGAGGATATCCGAAACAGTGAGATCGCTTTCCCGGATCTTTCCCAGTACGACAATCTGGAGACTTTCCAGTATCTGGGAACAGATGCAGATCATATGTATGGAGATCTCTGGAACAAAGTAAAATCTTCCTGATGAATTTTTACAGGCTTGAGATTTCATTTAACTGAAAAAACGAAAACCTCTGAAAACCTGTATGTGCTATAATACAGATATTCAGAGGTTTCTTTTATTGACAGTGTTTGTTTAAAAAAATTGAAATTAAAATATTAAACAGGAGGAATTCAAAAATATGGAAAAGAGAACATTGTCCAATTATCAGAAACTATGTAACGACTGGGCTGAGAAGTTTCTCCGGATGGATACAGAGGAATTAAAAAGACGTCTTCCTGAACTGAAGGAGGAAGAAGATCATTTTGAAATCACACATTTCGGAGTGAGATTTGGAATAGGAAAAGCAGATGGCAAGATTTTCTGCCTGGAAAAAGGAGGAGAAGCAGATACTACAGAGATGCTGAATATTTATACTCTTCTTGGATATGTGAAACCAGGTGCTTTTCTTATGGATAAATGGGTTCCTTTTGCTGATCTTCGTGGGGCCAGAGCTTTTGCACCGGCATACAAAATCGGGGTGACGGATGTATTCAGTGCCACTTTTTCAGGACATCTTCCTGAACTGAAAGTGGCTTTTGAGAAACTTGGTGGAACAGAGCTCCCTCAGGGGGATGCAGGTTTTCAGATCTATGCTTTTGCCTGTATGCCCATGCGTTTTTATTTCTGGGACAAAGATGAAGAATTTGATGCACAGGGGAACATTCTTTTTGATTACAGTGCCACAGACTTCAATCATGTAGAAAGCGCAGTGTCTACAGCGGAAATAGGAGTGCGTCGTCTGGCAGAGATTGCGGGACTGCCTCTTCGGGGACATTCTTTTGGAATGCAGTGATATAGTTTTGAGAAAATACTGAAAAAGAAAGGTTGTTTTTGAAAAGTATCTGTGTTATCCTTGCCATATGAAGAAAATAGAAAATATTGCATGGACATCCGATACTTTCAAAGAAAACATGGAAAAAAATGCATCAGAAATATATGTGACCAGGAAAAACTATACAAAGGATCTTGACAATCTTCAACTTCTGGGTGTGATCAATGTGCTGTGTAATGATTACACCAGGATATATTCAGTCAGAAGATCTGACCATCATGTACAGATCTTCCGTTTTGCAGATCGGGCAGCAGGAGTCAGAGATTTCATTTATACAGATGAAACTTATGAGCCTGTTGTAGATACCTACATCAAACAAAACGTTTTTATAGAGGATCAGAGCAGACTTCGGAGAGCTATGGAGTTTGATAATGTCTGTGAAAGACTTCAGAAGGTTCCACAGTTTGTAGTTCATTATCGGGTTCTGAGAAATGGCGAGATCCATTACTACTATGTAAAAATGGCAAGGATCGGAGAGGCAGATTCATTTGATACCCTGGTAGTGGCTATTGCTAATGAAGATACGGATGTGCATCGTAATGAGATGAATGCTTTTCTGAAACCGGGAGGAACTGCAGGCAGACGTAAACTCCTTATTGTAGAAGATAACGAGCTGAACAGGGAAATCCTTGCGGAACTTCTACAGGATGATTTTGATATTCTGACTGCAGAGAACGGAGAGATTGGTCTGAAAGTTCTGGCAGAGCATTACAGGGATATTTCTGTAGTACTTCTGGATGTATGTATGCCGGTCTGTGACGGATTTGAGTTTCTGGAAAGAATACAGGGAGATGTAATTCTTTCTTCAGTGCCAGTGATCGTTACCACAGGAAGCAACCGTCTGGAAGATGAAGAGCGTTCACTGGAACTGGGGGCAGTAGATTTTGTTACCAAACCATACAATGCCAAGATCGTACGTGAACGTATCAATGGCGTCATCAAGTTACGGGAATCTGCTGCAATCCTGTCAGTAGTAGAATTTGATGATCTTACAGGGCTTTATACCAAACAGGCATTTTTCCATCATGTAAAGACGCTGATCCGTTACAGAAATGATCAGAATTTTACTTTTATAGTGGCTGATGTTAAGAATTTCAAATGGATCAACAGTGTGTATGGAGAAAAAACAGGAGATAATGTGCTGGTGTACATCGGCAAGTCTCTGCTGAAATATTTCCGAAAAGGGCTTGTGTGCAGGTATGGCGGCGATCAGTTTGCCTGTGTGATCTATGGGCAGGAAGCACCGGATCCCCATACGCTGGAAGAGATGAGCAGGGAAATTGCTGCTCTTGCACCAATACAGAATCTGGTGATCAATTATGGTGTTTATCAGGGTGTGGACAAGTCTCAGTCCATGACGATCATCTGTGACAGAGCTTTCCTTGCACTGAAAAGTATCAAGGATAATTACGAGGGCAGAATTGCCTATTATGATGATGAAATGATCCAGAAACATCTTTGGGAGCGCATGTTGGAGAATGATTTTGAAACAGCGGTCAGAAACCGGGAGTTTGTGGTTTATCTCCAGCCCAAATACAATACCAGAACAGAGCAGATCGTAGGTGCAGAGGCACTGGTACGATGGAAGAGACCAGATGGTTCCATAATTTCTCCTGGGGAATTTATCCCTCTTTATGAAAAGAATGGGCAGATTGTCAAACTGGATGAATATATATTTCGGCTTGTATGTTCCATTCAGAGAGACCGTATGAAGAATGGGCAGGTTCTGTTTCCTGTTTCAGTGAATCTCTCCAGGGCAAGTCTTTATTATGATGGAATGATCGAAAGATATGTAAAGATTATAGAAGAAATGGGAATTCCTTTCGGCTGTGTTCCTATTGAGCTTACAGAGACTGCTTCACTTTATAATGAACAGATCAAAGAGCTTACAGAAAAATTGGTAGAGACCAGATTTCAGCTTCATATGGACGATTTTGGTTCCGGTTATTCATCCATGACCAGTCTGAACATGCTTCCGTTTAATGTGCTGAAGCTGGACAAGAGCCTGATTGACTTTATTGATCAGGAAAGAGGACATCAGGTGATCCGACATACTATTGCCCTTGCCCATGGCCTTGGAATGGAAGTACTGGCAGAAGGAGTAGAAGAAAAAGAACAGGTAGATATTCTGAAGGGAATGGACTGCGATGAGATCCAGGGATTTTATTACTCCCGCCCACTTCCCTATGAGGAATTCTGCAAAATGGAAATCAGCCGGTAATAACATAAAAATATTGTATGGAAAAGATCAGGGACTGTAGAAATACAGTCCTTTTTGAGCGATTTTTTTCGGTTAGTTCAGTCTTATCGAGTTATTTTTGAAAAAACAACCAAAAAAATCATGATATTTCAAGCGTAAATTGTGCATAATGCTAAAATAATACTTGCTTTATAAGAAATTACCCTGTATAATATATCCATAGTGGGTAGAAGATACAACAATGTATTATATAAAGGAGGGAACTGAATGTTAGACAAAACCTATTACGAAAAGGCAGATTCCATCATTGCCTTTTACGGACCAAAACCGGCTTCACTGATTCCGATCATGCAGGACATTCAGGCAGAGTACCGTTATCTGCCGGGAGAACTTCTTAATTATGTGGCAGACGAAATCGGCGTTACACGCGCCAATGCCTACAGCGTAGCCACATTCTATGAGAACTTTTCTTTTGAAGCAAAAGGTAAATATGTGATCAAGGTCTGCGATGGAACTGCCTGTCATGTTCGTAAATCCGTTCCTGTAAGGGAAGCACTGATGAATGAACTGGGACTGAATGCCAAGAAACACACTACCGATGATATGCTTTTTACAGTAGAAGTTGTTTCCTGTCTTGGTGCCTGTGGTCTTGCACCGGTTATGATGATCAATGATGATGTACATCCCAAGATGACACCGGATCAGGCTGTGGCAATAATCAGACAGCTTAAAGAAGGAGGTGCCGAATAATGTATTTACATAACAGAGAAGAACTTCAGGCTCTGCGTAAAAGTGCAGAAGCAGCTCTGCATGCACCGGGAATCCGTATCCTTGTCTGTGCAGGAACAGGATGTATCGCCAGTGGTTCCAAAGATATCTACGATAAGATGAAGAGCCTCTGTGAAGGCAACAACGGTGTATCCGTAGAATTTGAGGGCGAAGTACCTCATCCGGAAATTAAAAAAAGTGGATGCCATGGTTTCTGCGAAATGGGACCTCTCATGCGTATTGAGCCTCTTGGAATCCTTTATATTAAAGTTAAAGTAGAAGACTGTGAAGAGATTTATGAGAAGACTATCTGCCATGGAGAAGCGATTGACAGACTTCTTTATCATAAAGACGGTCAGGTTTATCAGAGCGAGGAATCCATTCCGTTCTATGCAGGACAGATGCGACTGGTTCTTAAGAACTGTGGGCATATCGATGCTGAGAATATCGAAGAATATATCGCAGTAGGCGGATATCAGGCTCTGGAAAAGGTTCTTTTTGATGTTGACCAGGAAGAGGGACTTTCTATTATCGAGGAAGCCAATCTTCGTGGACGTGGGGGCGGTGGTTTCCCGGCCGGTAAGAAATGGAAACAGGTAGCACATCAGAAAGAAAAAGAACGTTATATTGTATGTAATGGTGATGAAGGTGACCCGGGTGCATTCATGGACCGTAGTATCATGGAGGGTGATCCACACAAGATGCTGGAAGGTATGCTGGTAGGTGCCTGTCTTACAGGTGCGCAGAACGCATATATCTATGTTCGTGCAGAGTATCCTCTGGCTGTTGAGCGTCTCCAGAAAGCCATTAAACAGGCTGAAGAATACGGACTGATCGGAGATAATATCCTGGGAACAGATTTCTCTGTACATTTCCATATCAATCGTGGAGCAGGTGCTTTCGTATGTGGTGAAGGTTCTGCCCTTACTGCATCCATCGAAGGTAAGAGGGGTATGCCTCGTGTCAAACCACCTCGTACAGTAGAACAGGGGCTCTTTGAGAAACCTACTGTACTGAATAACGTAGAAACTTATGCCAATGTTCCGATGATCATCAATAACGGAGCTGCATGGTACAGAAGCATCGGTACAGAAGGAAGCCCGGGAACCAAGGCATTTGCCCTTACAGGTAATGTTAACAATACCGGTCTTATTGAAGTACCAATGGGTACCCCACTTCGTACAATTATTTATGATATCGGCGGCGGTCTGAAAGGCGGAGCGGCATTTAAGGGTGTTCAGATTGGCGGACCATCTGGCGGATGTCTGGTAGAAGAACATCTGGACGTTCCTCTTGATTTTGATCAGGTTAAAAAATACAATGCCATCATTGGTTCCGGTGGTCTGGTAGTCATGGACGAAAACACTTGTATGGTAGACGTGGCAAAATTCTTTATGGGATTCACTCAGAGAGAGTCATGCGGTAAATGTGGACCATGTCGTATCGGTACCAAACGTATGCTTGAAATCCTCCAGAAGATCACTGAGGGTAAAGGCGAAATGGAAGATTTGGACAAACTGGAAGAAACAGCGAAGTTTGTTCGTGCCCGTTCTCTCTGTGGACTTGGAAAGAGTGCTCCTCTTCCGGTTCTCAGTACACTGCAGAATTTCAGAGACGAATATTTAGAGCATATTCAGGAAGGTAAATGTAGTGCTCATGTATGTGAGGCAATGAAACTCTATGAGATCGATCCTGAAAAATGTAAAGGCTGTACCAAGTGTGCACGCAACTGTCCGGTTGGAGCTATCACAGGCGAAAAGAAAGCACCTCATAAGATTGATACATCCAAGTGTATCAAGTGCGGTTCCTGTATGGGTAACTGTCCGTTTGGTGCGATCAGTGTGAAATAAGGAAAGGAGGAGAGGACATGATTCATTTAACGATTGATGGCAATCCTGTTGAAGTCGAGAAAGGTACCACTATTCTTCATGCAGCGAAGAAAATAGGGATCAAAATTCCGACTTTATGTTATATAGAAGATCTGCTTCCTGACGGTTCCTGCCGTTTATGTGTAGTAGAAGTCAAGAATAACGGAAGAACAAAAGTAGATACAGCCTGTACTTTACAGGCATCAGAGGGTGATGAAGTATTCACCATGTCAGATGCAGTCATTGATTCCAGACGTAAAACACTGGATCTTCTGCTTTCTGATCACAATATCCATTGTTTCTCCTGCCCTGGAAATGGTGACTGTAAACTTCAGGATTATGCTTATGAGTATGGTCTGGATGCTTCCAGCTACACAGGTGAGAAAAAGGGTGGAGAAATTGATGACAGTAACAAATTCTTTACCTATGACCCAAGCCTTTGTATCCTCTGTCACAGATGTGTCAACACCTGTAACAAGATTGTAGGCAGAGGTGCTATTGCGACTATGGATCGTGGTTTCCAGTCCATTATCGGCAATGGTGAAGGCAAATGGATTGACGGCAACTGCGAATCCTGTGGTAACTGTGTTCAGGCTTGTCCTACAGGTGCACTTACCATGAAGCGCAGAAAGAAATATCGTGTCAACCAGATCGAAAAGAAAGTGCTTACTACCTGTCCACACTGTGCAACAGGATGCCAGTATTATCTTATTGTCAAAGATGGCAAGATTGTTGATACAGAAGCATACGATGGACCATCCAACAAAGGTCTCCTTTGTGTCAAAGGCCGTAGCGGATGCTTTGATTTCGTACATCATCCATCCAGAATCACAGATCCTCTGATCAAAAATAAAGAAACTGGAAAGTTTGAGAAAGCAACCTGGGATGAAGCACTGGATCTTGTTGCATCCAAGTTTATGGAGATCAAGAAGAAATACGGTACAGAGTCTCTGGCAGGTTTTGCTTGTTCTCGTTCTCCGAATGAAGATATCTACATGGTACAGAAGATGGTTCGTACCTGCTTCGGAAACAACAACACAGATAACTGTGCTCGTGTATGCCACTCTGCATCTGTAACAGGTCTGGCTATGACACTTGGTTCCGGTGCTATGACCAACCCTATCGAAGATATCACCAAGAAACCAGATGTGATCATGCTGGTAGGTTCCAACCCGGAAGAAGCACATCCTGTAGTTGGCATGCAGATCCGTCAGGCAGTTCAGAGAGGATGCAAACTGATCGTAGTAGATCCTCGTGATATCGGACTTGCCAAACATGCAGATATCCATCTGAAACTGAAACCAGGTACCAACGTTGCATTCGCCAATGGTATCATGAACGTTATCATTTCCGAAGGACTCCAGGATGACAAATTCATCGCAGAGAGAACCGAAGGTTATGAGAAGATCAAAGAGATCGTCAAAGATTATACACCGGAGAAGGTTGCAGAGATCTGTCACATTGATGCTGATGATCTTCGCAAAGCTGCCATCATGTACGCAAAAGCAGACAAGGCTCCGATCATCTACTGTCTTGGTGTAACCGAACATTCCACAGGTACAGAGGGCGTTATGT
>URXG01000082.1 GCA_900551715.1 uncultured Blautia sp.
AAAGAACACAAGCATATCCAGTATAAATACCGGAACAAGGAATACCAGTGACCAGCCTATGTATCCAAAGAAAGATGGCATATTGACACCATTCTCGTCAGAAATAGATTTTACCATAAAGTTCGGGGCATTTCCAATATAAGTATTGGCTCCCATAAATACTGCTCCACAGGAAATAGCAGAAAGAAGTTTTACAGGAACAGTTCCAAGACTTGTCGTGATTCCATTCATAAATCCAAGTGTTCCTGCTGTTGTCAGAAATACCAGATAAGTTGGTGTATTATCCAGGAAACTGGACAGGGCACCGGTTGCCCAGAACATCTGTACAGGACTGGTAAGTCCAAGATGTGGTCCAAGTGCTTTCAGAAGCATCAGTGCAGGCTGCATGGTAATAAAAATTCCAACAAAAAGCACTGCAACTTCCTGAATGGCACCCCATGTAAAATGGTTTCTTCTGCGGATACTTTTGTCTGTGGTCTTGAAGGACAGAAGCGCTGCCAGAAGAATGATCACAATCTCGATCAATGATGGATACGTAAGTGTAACTTCACCGAAGATATGAAGCCCCAGTACTTCTCCTTCTGCATTCTGGAATGCGGAAAGTCCCGGAAGTACTCCACTTAAGATGACTGCTGCCACGATCATAACAAGAAAGATAATGTTGTGAAGTCCATCTACGTGAAATTCTGTACCAGGTTTACTGATATCCGGTTTACGTCCCTGGGCAATATCCTTACGGTATGCACGTTTGTCTACATGATAAAAAACAAACAACAAGATCACCATGTTAAAAATCAGCACCGGGAACAGATGCAGACTCCAGAAGAATGGTACGCCTCGCATAAATCCCATAAGAAGCGGCGGATCACCAATAGGTGTCAGACATCCTCCCATGTTTGAAACCATAAAAATGAAGAAAATCATAATATGACTTTTTCTTTTTCTCCAGGAATTCATTTTGATCACAGGTCTTACCATAAGCATACTTGCGCCTGTTGTTCCGATGCAACTGGAAAGCAGTGTACCAAAAGCCAGGAGACATGCATTGACCTTCGGAGACCCTGCAAAATCACCTTCCAGCGTAATATTACCGGAAACGCAGAAAAGGCCAAAAAGCAAAACAATGAATGTAAGGTAATCATTGATGATACAGTCAAGAACTGTTTCTGTAGCCTTACCTGCTCCGTAAACAACGGTAAAAGGAATGATCATCAGAAGAATCCACATAAGTACTACCAGTGGCTGATGTGCTTCCCACCACTCTGCTTTTACCAGCGGCATGATCGCAATACACAAAAGAAGTCCTGCAAATGGAATACAGAGCCAGACCGGTACCTGAGCAGTGGATTCACCGCTGCCAGCTGCCATAACACCAGTCGGACACATAATGAGCAATGTCAGAAGCATTCCAAAAAATGTTGCCAGTTTTTTCAAAGCTTTCACCCCCACATTTATTTTCAATTCATGGGAATTATAACATAATCCATTCAAAAAACAATCCAACTTTCGCTCAACAAATTTATCATTTTTCTTATATTTATTATGCACATTTCCTATATTTTGTATTTTCATCCGTACATTGTTAAAGATATGCCAATTTTTTATCAAATTCAGCAGTTATCTTCATGTATTTCATACAATTATTGTCAGGTTTTGATTCTTTTCCGGTTTTGTCTTTGCAAAATAAAAAAAGACAGCTGTCTTTTTCTCAGATAGCTGTCTCTTACCCTGATATTCCGTTTAATATTTGCTGCTGGTACCGGAAAAGCTCTCTCCACCACTGGAGAAACTTCCCGAATCACTGTCGTTATTGTCATTCTTTGGTTTGGCCGTCTGTGAAATGGTAGAATAAAGGAACATATCCTGTTTTTCCGTAATCTTCAGACCCTTTCCTGTCTCATAGGCATTGGCATTGGGCTGCGGAACCTTTGTTTTCATCTTATGTACCTGGTGCAATGTCATGATCAGCGTGGGAATCGCCATGATCACAAAAGACAGAAGCAGATAAAAAGGCAGGTCTGAAGAAAGAGGCGATCCGTCGATATCCATAGGCCGGACTTTCTTGCCTTCCTGAACACGTTCAAGTCCTGTTGCAAGATCGTCGATCAGAGACTGATAGCCGCCTACCATGTCATCCTCTTTCAGTTTGGTCTTGCATTTGTCGATCATGATTTCCTGAACATTATCCGGAAATAATTTCTGAGTGTCTCCTCTGAAAACAATGGCAATGTCTCTGGTGTCCGGCTGATTAAAGATACACATTCCCTCATGGCTGTCTCCATAGCCAATCTCTTTTTCCTGCATAAACTCAGCTGCATGCTTCCGGACATCTTCGATGTCCGTATCTGTGGAAATCCAGAGAACTGCATCATAATGATACTTTTCATAGATATCAGACAGTTCCTGATTTAGTGTATCCCATTCCTCGTAAGTCAAAAGGTCATAATCATCCTGCACCCAGGACATTTCCTCTTCTTCGTCAGAATACTCTTCTTCATCAGATGTGGTTTCTGCTGTGGTTGTTTCTGCCGCCAGTATCATCCCCGGACTCACCATTGCAAGCCCCACACAAAAAGCAGTGATCCCGAAAAGACATTTAAATTTTTTCATTCAGATCACCCCCGTTACTCTCAGAATAGTCAGGATTACAGTAAGCACCAGCGTCAGGGGAACATGATGCCGGAACCAGTATCCCACTACCAGATCTTTGCCAATAGGAAGGTCACCTATCAGATGACCGGTCTGTCCGTTCATTGCAAAAGAATAAGTCTTACCCTTCCATTTGGTGTTAAGAAACCATACCGGAAAAAGCCCGTATTTAACATCACCTTTCTTTGTGATCCAGATCTTTTCCTGCTTGGGAATCAGAGTCTCATAACCTTTGATGCTGGATTGAAAACTGTTTTTTACACTCTGTTCCATACGTTCGTAAACACGATCTGTCAGTTCATCCGGCTCCTGATCATATTTATCTGCCATGTAACCGGAAAGATAAGACATATCAAACTCTTTCAGATCTTTGTAGTCATAAGGTTCAATGGCTTCCATCATGGTATTGTCAATAGATTTGGAACCATCTACCGGAATCTTGCTGAAGTTCATCTTTCCGCTTCGGACTACGTTATAGAACTTGGTTTCTGTGTATGTATAATCTTCATCTTCCCAGATTCTCCGTTTGGTTCCCTCATACCGGAACCGTCCTGCTGTATTCAGATCAAACATCCAGAAAGGCACATACATTGCTTTGATTTCTTCCAGATGATTTTCATTCTTGAATACCTTCGGAAGGAGAGGCTTGCCCTGATAATGCTCTTTCAGTGCTGCCACAGCTTCTTTCTTGGATTTCTGGAAAGGAATTACATAATCCGGCTGGTACATATCCTTGAACTGATCCGGCATAACCAGTGGATTGTCACAGTAAGGGCATACAACCGCACCTGTGGTTTTTTCTGCTACGATCTCTGCACCACAGGAAGGACAGTTCCACACTGCCATATTCCCATTATCTGAAGTCTGCCACTGTTCTGGTTCAAACCCTTCCCAGTGCTTACCGGACTTATCTTCATCAACTGCTTCATTCTCCTGGGCAATCTTTTCCAGTTCATCCAGAGAATATGTTTTTCCGCAATATTCACATGCCATTTTCTGGGTCTTACTGTCGAACTTCAGACCAGCAGAACAGTTAGGACATTTATAATTCAGAACATTATCTTCCACACAACTATCTCCTTCCTCATATGTAACCTGCCACTACGGTCTTGGTTTGCCGCATTCGGAACAAAATTTACCTTTGTTTACTGTTCCACAGCTGCAGGTCCAGGGACCATCCGGACGGGGAGTTCCACATTCAGAGCAGAACTTACCGGTATTCACTGCACCACATCCACAGGTCCAGGAATCTTTCTTCTGAAGAGGTACCCCCTGGGCTGGCTGCTGTACCGGTGTCTGCTGCTGGTTCATCTGCTGACCCATGGCAAAAAGATTCTGGGCATTCATGCCGCCGGCATTGCCCGCCAGGTTCATTCCTGCAAAAGCCATGGCAGGACCTGTTTTTTCATTGGAAGCGGCTGCCTGCATAGCTGCTGACTGAGCCCCTACCAGCTGAGCTGCTGCCATAGTAGGATTGCGGAATGCGGCATTACGCTGCAGTTCTTTGATCATTGCCTCGTCTTCCTGAGAAGCCTTCACGCTGGATACACCAAGAGATACAATACGGATACCTCTTAAGTTATCCCATTTTGCAGAAAGGATCTGATTCAGTGTTTCTGCCAATTCTTCTGTATGTCCGGGAAGAGCACTGTAACGGATACCCATCTCTGAGATTCTGGCAAAAGCAGGCTGCAAGGCAGTCATAAGTTCGCTTTTCAACTGACTGTCAATTTCTTCTCTTTCATAGTCTTCTTCTACATTTCCGCAGACATTGGTATAAAAAAGAATCGGATTGGTAATACGATAGCTGTATTCTCCAAAACACTTGATGGAAATATCCATATCCAGCCCGACATTGCTGTCTACTACCCGGAAAGGTACCGGATTAGGAGTGCCATATTTATTTCCAATCAGTTCTTTTGTATTGACAAAGTAAACTCTCTGATCCTTGGGCGTTTCACCTCCAAAAGTAAAACGCTTACCGATCTGGTGAAATACAGAACGGATTCCCTCTCCAAGGTTTCCGCAGAATATGGATGGTTCTGTGGAAGCGTCGTATTTGTACTCTCCAGGTTCTGCACATACATCAACGACTTTTCCCTGTTCTACGATCAGCATACACTGTCCATCATTGACTGCGATCACAGAACCGCTGGTAATGATATTTTCAGAACCATGTTTATTGGAAGAACGACCAGATACTTTTTTGTGGCCTTTGGTCACCAGTACATCTGCCGGTATGGATTCACAGTAAAAATACTCCTTCCACTGATCCCCAAAAACACCGCCTGTAGCTCCTGCTGCTGCTTTGATTAATCCCATATTTTGATTTCTCCTTTTTGTAAATACCCTTCCGGGTGGTTGACAGTTACACCCACACTATATTTTTATGAAAGTTTATGTATAAAGAGACCGCTTCTCAGTTTTGGTTCAAACCAAGTAGACTTAGGCGGCATCAGCTTCCCTTCATCTGCGATCTTCATAAGATCCTCCATAGAAGTGGGATACATGGCAAAAGCCACACCTCCGGTAGCATCTGCAAGCTGTGCCAGCTCTGTAAGTTTATGGCTTCCGCCCACAAATCGGATACGCTTGTCGGTTCGAGGATCACCGATGCCAAGAATCGGAGAAAGCACCTTGTCCTGAAGGATAGAAACATCCAGTTGTCCTACCACATCTTTGTCTTTGTAAATATCTTCCCAGGCTTTCAGATGGTACCACTGACCACCGGTATACATACCAATGCAGTGTTTCTCCACAGGTTTACATGGAAATCCCGGCATCAGCATCAGTTCAAAGTTAAACTTAAGACTTGCAATATAAGCATGTTCATCCATTCCATTCAGATCATGTACCACTCTGTTGTAAGCAAGGATTGTCAGTTGATCATACGGGAATACAACGGAAAGGAAGAAATTAAATTCCTCATCACCTTTATAATCCGGATGCTCCTGTCTTCTCTTAAGACCTACTTTGACAGCAGATGCAGCTCTGTGATGTCCATCTGCAATATACACTGCTGAAATGTTTGCAAACCTGTCTGCAATAATCTGCTTCTCTTTCTCTCTGTCAATAACCCATACTCTGTGTCCGATCTCATCATCTGCCACAAAATCATATACCGGTTCATAAGATTCTTTCCACTGGTTCATAAGATCAAGAAGTTCCTGCGGATATTTACATGCCAGATAAATAGGGCCTGTATTGGCATCGCAGACATCCACATGACGAATCCGGTCCTGCTCCTTATCCTCTCTGGTAAGTTCATGTTTTTTCACCACATCATTAAGATAATCATCTATGGAGCAACATCCAGCCAGACCTGTCTGGGTCTTTCCCTTACGTGTCAGTTCATAAATGTAATAACAAGGAGCCTCATCCTGGATCATTGTTCCATCTGCTTCCATGTTGTGAAGATTCTCTCTTGCCTTCGCATAGACACTGCTGTCATAAAGATCTGTCTCATCTGGCAGATCCATCTCTGCTCTGTCTACATGCAGAAAAGAATCCGGGTTCTTATCTCCGATTGCTTTTGCTTCCTGACGGTCTACTACATCATAGGGAAGCGCTGCTACTTTTGCAGCCTTCTCCGGTGCAGGTCTCAGTGCACGAAATGCTTTAAAAACTGCCATAATTCAAGTCTCCTTTGTATGCCTGTTTTTTGTGTATATACTTATACATATTTTACCATACAGCTCCGTTTTTTTCAATGTTTACCCACTTTTTGTATGTGTCCAAAACTTTTTTGTATTATGCTAAAAATTCTTGTATTTTTCTATTGCAAAATACTTTTTTTATGGTATGATAAATTTGTAATAACAAGATCGTATATGATTTATAAAAAAGAGTTTAAGGAGGATTTCTTATGACAGAAGGTTTGAAATGGACCGTCAATCATGTTGCCGGTTCAGATGACAGACATCTGGAACTGATGTCTGAAGCTAACGTAAGAAAGGCAAATGAATTCCACAAAAGTTTTCCGCAATACACTGTAACACCTCTGCAAAAGCTTTCTGCACTTGCCTCTTATCTGGGTGTAAAAAACATCTACTGCAAAGATGAATCCTACCGTTTCGGACTGAACGCATTCAAAGTTCTGGGCGGTTCTTATGCAATGGGACGCTACATTGCCAAAGAAATTGACAAAGATATCAGTGAACTTCCCTATGCAGTTCTTTCCTCTGATAAATTAAGGGAAGAATTTGGACAGGCTACTTTCTTCACAGCCACAGATGGCAATCATGGACGTGGTGTTGCATGGGCAGCCAGACGTCTTGGACAGAAAGCGGTTGTCCGCATGCCAAAGGGCACTACAAAAACCAGATTTGACAACATTGCCAAAGAAGGGGCTACTGTTACCATCGAAGAAGTCAATTACGATGACTGTGTAAGAATGGCAGCTGCCGAAGCGGCCAAAACAGAACATGGTGTCATGGTACAAGATACCGCATGGGAAGGTTACGAAGAGATTCCTTCCTGGATCATGCAGGGTTATGGAACCATGGTCATGGAAGCTGACCAGCAGCTGAAAGAACAGGGCATTGAACGTCCTACTCATGTTTTCGTACAGGCCGGTGTTGGTTCCCTGGCAGGTGCTGTGGTAGGATATTTTGCCCACAAATATAAAGACAATCCACCGGTAATGGCAGTATGCGAAGCAAGTGCTGCTGACTGTCTGTACCGTTCCGCAATGAAAGCAGACGGCAGTCTGGTAAATGTTACCGGTGATCTGGAAACAATTATGGCAGGTCTTGCCTGCGGTGAAGCCAATACCATTGGATGGGATATTCTTCGCAACCATGTAACAGTATTTGCTTCCTGCCCGGACTGGATGAGTGCCAAAGCCACCCGTATTTATGCCAACCCTCTGGAAAACGACCCGAAGGTTGTCTCCGGCGAATCCGGATCCGTTCCTCTTGGACTTTGCTATACTGCACTCCACGATACAGATGCAAAAGACCTGAAGGAAGCACTGAAACTGGATAAAAATTCCAACATCCTTGTTATTTCCACAGAAGGTGATACAGATCCTGTCCGTTATCGCGAGATCGTATGGGATGGCCTTTACGGAACTGACAAATCTCTCAGCGAATAATAATTATACATATAACAGGAGGATAAAATCATGGATTTTGCAAAAATCAATGCTGCTGCCGAAGGTTACAAAGATGACATGGTCAGATTCTTAAGAGCTATCGTCCGTAATCCAGGCGAAAGCTGCGGAGAAAAAGAACATATCGAAACTATCGCTGCCGAAATGAAAAAACTGAACTTCGACGAAGTAACCATCGACCCTCAGGGAAATGTTATCGGCTATATGGGAACCGGTGACAGAATCATTGCATTTGATGCTCATATTGATACGGTTGGTATCGGAAACATCGACAACTGGACTTTTGATCCATACGAAGGATATGAAACTGACGAAGAAGTTGGCGGACGTGGTGTTTCTGACCAGTGCGGCGGTCTTGTTTCTGCTGTATATGGCGCACGTATCATGAAAGACCTTGACCTGATCCCGGAAGGCGTAAAGGTCATGGTTACAGGAACTGTCCAGGAAGAAGACTGTGACGGTCTCTGCTGGCAGTACATCATCAAAGAAGACAAGATCCGTCCGGAATTCGTAGTTTCCACAGAGCCTACAGATGGTGGTATCTACAGAGGACAACGTGGACGTATGGAAATCCGCGTAGATGTCAAAGGTGTTTCCTGCCATGGTTCTGCTCCCGAACGTGGTGACAATGCCATCTACAAAATGGCTGATATCCTCCAGGATGTACGTTCCCTTAACGAAAATGACGATGCAGATGAAACTGAGATTAAAGGTCTCGTCAAAATGCTGAACCCGAAATACAATTCAGATTGGGAAGAGGCACGTTTCCTTGGAAGAGGTACTGTAACTGTATCCCAGATTTTCTACACTTCCCCAAGCCGCTGCGCTGTTGCTGACTCCTGCGCTGTTTCCCTTGACCGTCGTATGACATTCGGAGAAACATGGGAAAGCTG
>URXG01000083.1 GCA_900551715.1 uncultured Blautia sp.
ACGACCCCTTCATTACGAGTGAAGTGCTCTACCAACTGAGCTATTTCAGCCTGTGTCATAGACACAATCTATTATACTAGTTTTTTATGAAAAATCAAGAAAAATTATGAAATTAAGACAAATTCTTTCAGTGGTCAGACTGCTTTCCTGGCTGCTGATTTCTTCACTGCTGTTTTCCGGGCGGCTTCTTTTTTGGCTGTTTTCTCATTTTTCTTCGTGGAACGAGGTTTCCTGGCAGCAACTTTCTCTGTTGCTTTTTTGACAGGAGACGCTGCTGCCTCTCTTTTCTTTACAGGTGTACAGGAGAAAACGGCTGCTCCCAGTGCAGGAATACGGAATTTTACGGAGTTTTCTCTTTCATCACATTCCTCCTGTCTGCAGGTCTTGGCTCTCGGATTCACTGTACCGGATCCGCCATACTCTGTCCTGTCTGTATTAAAAATCTCTTTGTATTTGCCATAGAAAGGTACCCCTACCTGATAGTCCATATAAGGAATGGCTGCAAAATTGATCACTACAAGAAGGCTTTCCTCTGGTTTCTCTGTTTTACGAAGGAAAGTCAGGACATTTTCTTCGTATTTCATAAGCTGGATCCATTCAAATCCCTCATAATCATTATCCATCAGAGACAGTGCCGGCTGTGTACGGTAAAGTTCATTCAGGTCATGGATAAATGTTTCCATTTCGCCGGAAAGATTTTTGCCCGGTGCCATCATCTTAAGTCCGGGATGAACCATCATATAAGTATAAGCCTCTCTTATCTGTGCCAGTTTCTGGCTCTCATTTCCCGGAAGTTTTGACATAAAATCATCAAGTGTGCCTACATCTCTTTTTCCTAGAGTCAGCACATAATGTTCACAGTATGCATACAACATAGAGAGTGTCAGCTGATCATGTACATATTTCCGTTCAATAGGATCTTTGGAAAGATATGCCACAAAATCTCCGGACCAGTTGTTGTTCCATTTATAATCAAAACCAACATGATCATTTTCTACAGAGTCTGTAAGTTCCGGCCACAGACCATCCTCCTGTGCGATCAGAAGGGCTCCCGGAATCTTTTGGGCTACAATGGAAGTCAGATGTTTCAGGAATTCAACAGCTGCCAGATTTTCGTTGGTACCGTAAATATTAGGTTTCCACTGTCCATATTCCCTGCCATAATCCAGATAAAGCATGGAGTCCACATCATCCAGTCTCAGTCCGTCAAAATGAAATTCTTCCAACCAGTAAAAAGCATTTGCAAGAAGGAAATCTTTTACCATAGGGCTTTCATAATTGTAAAGATAAGTGCCCCACATTGGATGGATTGCCATGGACGGATCCGGATTTTCATATAAGGGTGTTCCGTCAAAGTTCTCCAGTCCTTCTTCATGACATGGAAAATGTGCCGGTGTCCAGTCCAGGAACACGCCTGTGCCGATCATGTGCAGTTCGTTGATCAGTGTTTTGAGATCTTCTGCTGTACCAAATCTTCTGGTAGGCGCATAGTAAGCGAAAGTTCCGAACTCTCCGTCTTCCTCATTCAGGTATTCCATAACCGGATGAAGTTCTACGTGAGTATAATTAAGTTTTTTGACATAGTTCACAAGCTGAGTGGGATTTTCCCAGTCTCTGAGGCTTGTTTCATAAATAGAAACCGGCTCTTTGCGGGCTTTGAATTTCTTGCGGGCATTCATCCACTCCCCGTCTTGCCATTCAAAAGAAGCATTCGCTGTAATTACTGAAGCAGTAGCAGGAGGCATTTCTGTGGAAGTTCCATACGGATCTGTCTTATCTGTAACGATACCGCCCTTTACCTTAATCTGGTATTTGTACAGATCTCCAGGCACAGCTCCCGGTACAAACAGTTCAAAAATACCGGACATAGGCATTCTGTGCATAGGATGACGTCTTCCATCCCAGTGATTAAAATCTCCTACTACACTGACCTGTACTGCATTGGGTGCCCATACTGCAAAACTGGTTCCTTTAACACCATTGATTTCTGAAAAATGTGCTCCCAGCTTCTCATATGCATGATAATAAACCCCTGCACAGAAAGCCTTTTCTTCCTCTTCTGTGATCTGCCCTGGAAATGCATAGGCATCGCCAAATTCTTCTGTCTTACCATCTGCAGTTACAGAAAAAAGATAAGAAGGGATCTTTCTTCCTGGAATCATAACAGCAAAATATCCTGCCTCATCCTGCTGCTCCATGGCATATTTCTTATTTCCGACTATCACTTCTGCACTTTCTGCTTCCGGGAAAAATCCCTGGATAAGCACTCCATCTTTTGTCAGCCTGGGTGCCATAATATCTTTGGGAGATGCCTCTTCTCCATATACAATAGCCTCAATTCCCGGCCAGTCCATATATTCATATACTTTATTATTCATGCTTCTGCCTCCATTTCACTGAGATATATTCAGCAGTTCTGTTTTTCTAACAGAAACCTTTCTTATCTGCTCCCTTTTGATATTAGTTTATCATTTTTTATAACAAAAATAAAGAATATTACGAAATTAGTTTGACAAACGCTCCCCACTGAGATAAATTTTAAGTATAGATTTTTTTATATTTTAAAAACAAAATACTTTTCAGGAGGTTTTTATTCCTATGGATAAAAAATCATTTGATGTGACGACCCTTGGTGAATTACTTATCGACTTTACAGAAAACGGTTCCAGTTCTCAGGGCAACCCACTTCTGGAAGCCAATCCAGGAGGAGCTGTATGTAATGTTCTCGCCATGCTGGAAAAACTTGGTAAAAAAACAGCTTATATCGGAAAAGTAGGACAGGATATGTTCGGTACACAGCTGAAAGAAGCAGTAGAAGAAGTAGGTATTGATACCCGCAATCTTATTATGGATCCTGTATATCACACCACTCTGGCTTTCGTACATACTTATCCGGACGGTGACAGGGATTTCTCTTTCTATCGTGACCCAGGTGCGGATATGATGCTTACCAAAGAGGAAGTTTCTGAAGAACTGATTCGTGATTCCCGTATCTTCCATTTTGGAACTCTTTCCTCTACTCACCCAGGAGTAAGAGAAGCAACCAGATATGCTATTGATGTAGCCAAAGATGCTGGCTGTATCATTACTTTTGACCCGAATCTCCGCCCGCCTCTCTGGAAATCTCTCGAGGACGCAAAAGTTGAAATTGAATATGGCATGAGCAAATGTGATGTTCTGAAGATTTCTGATAATGAAGTGGAATTCATGTGCGGAACAGACGACTATGACAAGGGTGCTGCCATGATCCAGGAGAAATACAACATTCCTCTTGTACTGATTACCATGGGCAAAGCAGGAAGCCGGGCATATTATAAGGGAATGATCGTAGAAGCAGCTCCTTTCCTTCAGGAAAACACTATTGAAACTACCGGTGCAGGAGATACTTTCTGTGCAAGTACTCTCAATTACATTCTGGAGCATGGTCTGGATAACCTTACAGAAGAGAACCTGAAAGAACTTCTGACTTTTGCCAATGCAGCGGCTTCTCTTATCACAACACGTAAAGGTGCACTGAGAGTTATGCCTGCCAAGCAGGAAGTACTGGACTTCATCGAGAGCCGTAAATAAATTTAACACTTAAAATAATTCAAAAAAGACTGTTACCTGACAGATTTATCATATCTGCTTTGTAACAGTCTTTTTATTTTACTTTATAGAAAACTTGTCCGCTTTGTTCTATAATATTATATTTATTTGATCACACGAACCTTGGATACACCTTCAATAGCTTTCAGTTCATCCAGTGCCTCTTTGGAAGCTGCGCTTTCCAGGTCGATGATGGTGTATGCATAGCTTCCCCGGCTCTTATTGGTCATGTCAGCGATGTTCAGACCTTCACTTCCCAGGATCTTGGTAAACTGGCTGATCATGTTCGGGATGTTCTGGTGGCAGATGGTGATACGTCCCACTGCACCACAGATCCCCATATCGCAGTTCGGGAAGTTTACGGAGTTTTTGATGTTTCCATTTTCAAGGAAATCTCTTACTTCTTTTACTGCCATAACTGCACAGTTCTCCTCGGATTCTGCTGTAGATGCACCAAGATGTGGTGTTACCAGGATTCCCGGTCTGCCTGCTACCAGTGGGTTGGCAAAATCTGTAACGTATTTCTTTACTTTACCACTGTCAAGAGCTTCTACCAGTGCATCTTCATCTACCAGAAGATCTCTTGCAAAGTTCAGAAGAACCACACCATCTTTCATCTTAGTAAAAGCTTCTCTGTCAATCATCTTTCTGGTATTGTCTGTAAGAGGTACATGAATGGTGATGTAATCACACTGGCTGTAAATCTCATCCAAGGATTTGCTGTGTTTGATGGTTCTGGAAAGATTCCATGCAGCATCAATGGAGATAAACGGGTCATATCCGTATACTTCCATTCCCAGATGTGTGGCAGAGTTTGCTACCATGGCACCGATGGCACCAAGTCCGATGATACCAAGTTTCTTGCCACTGATCTCGCATCCTGCGAACTGTTTTTTCTGTTTTTCAGCAAGTTTGTCAATGTGTTCTTTATCTTCTTCATGTGCTACCCATTCAATACCACCAACGATATCACGAGAAGCAAGAAGCATACCTGCAAGAACAAGTTCTTTTACACCGTTTGCGTTGGCACCCGGTGTATTGAATACTACGACACCCTGTTCTGCACATTTGTCTACTGGAATATTGTTGACACCTGCGCCTGCACGAGCGATAACTTTTACATTTTCAGGAAGTTCCATTTCGTGCATTTTGGCACTTCTAACAAGAATGGCGTCTGCGTTATTCAGTTCTTCTGTCTGTTTGTAATCTTCTCCAAACAGGCCGAGACCTGTCTGGGAAATAGGATTGAGGCATTTATACTGGAACATTATGCGTTTTCCTCCTCAAATTTTTTCATGAATGCTACGAGAGCTTCCACGCCTTCTTTTGGCATAGCGTTGTAGATACTTGCACGCATACCGCCAACTGTTCTATGACCTTTCAGGTTTACAAGTCCTGCTGCTTTTGCTTCTTTTACGAATTTGGCATCCATGTCCTTGTCACCTGTTACAAAAGGTACGTTCATGAGAGAACGGGAAGCAGGTTCTACTGTTCCTTTGAACAGTTTGCTCTGATCCAGATAATCATAGAGGATTTTTGCTTTTTCGATGTTACGTCTCTGCATTTCTTCCAGACCACCCATAGCTTTCAGCCATTTGAATACTTTGCCGCATACATAAATGCAGTAAGCATTCGGTGTGTTATAAAGAGATCCTGCATCAGCATGGGTCTTGTATGTAAGCATGGTTGGTGTTCCAGGAAGGACATCTTCTGTAATAAGGTCTTCACGAATGATGGCAATCACCATTCCTGCAGGTCCAATGTTCTTCTGTACACCACCGTAGATGATACCATATTTGCTTACATCTACCGGCTCAGACAGGAAGCAGGAAGAAACATCTGCTACCAGTGTTTTGCCTTTGGTGTTTGGAAGTGTTTTGTATTTGGTTCCGTAGATTGTATTGTTCTCACAGATGTATACATAGTCTGCATCCGGGCTGATCGGCAGGTCACTGCAGTCCGGGATATAAGAGAATGTCTTATCTTCGGAAGAAGCAATCTTGTTTACTTTTCCGTATTTCTGTGCTTCCTGATATGCTTTCTTTGCCCACTGTCCGGTTACGATATAATCTGCTACTTTATTTTTCATCAGGTTCATAGGAATCATGGCAAACTGCTGAGATGCTCCGCCCTGAAGGAAAAGTACCTTATAATTGTCCGGAATGTTCATCAGATCTCTTAAATCCTGCTCTGCGTCATCAATAATCTTCTGAAATTCAGGGCTTCTGTGGCTCATTTCCATTACTGACATTCCTGTTCCCTGATAATCCATCATTTCCTCTGCTACTTCTTTCAGCACAGGTTCCGGCAATACAGCCGGTCCCGCAGAAAAATTATACACTCTGCTCATTGTTCTTCATATCCTCCTCGTCAAAAACATCATCAAGATTAGCACCTGCAGGTACCATTGGGAATACGCTGAGATCCTGATCGATCCAGCAGTCAAGTACTACAGTTCCGTCACTGTTAAGTGCTTCCTTCAGCACTGGTTCGACTTCTTCCATCTTTGTGATACGGATGGCTTTGGCTCCCATACCTTCTGCGATCTTCACAAAATCCACTGCATCGTCCAGAACTGTATGTGAGTATCTCTGTCCATAAAATAAGGTCTGCCACTGACGCACCATCCCAAGTACATGGTTGTTCATGACAATCTGTATTAATGGTTTCCGGCAGCGCACTGCAGTAGCAATCTCATTCATGTTCATTCGGAAACAGCCGTCTCCACCAATATTGACAACAATCTTATCCGGACGTCCCATCTTGGCTCCGATAGCGGCTCCGAGTCCGTATCCCATAGTTCCAAGACCTCCTGAAGTAAGGAATGTCCTTGGCTCTTTATATTTATAATACTGGGCTGCCCACATCTGATGCTGTCCTACATCTGTGGAAATGATTGCTTCTCCATTGGTAAGCTCATAAAGCTTTTCAATGATGTAAGGTCCTGTCAGCTGACCGTGATCATAAGAAAGTGGATATTTTGCTTTCATCTCCTGAATATGCTCGATCCACTCAGGATGTGGAATATCCTCCGGAAGTTTCTCAAGAATACGGCGAAGGGATTCTCTTACATCTCCTACAATAGAGGCATCTACCTGAACGTTCTTATCGATCTCAGCGGCATCTACATCCAGCTGAAGGATCTTTGCCTGTTTCGCAAATGTTTTGGCATTACCTGTGACACGATCGCTGAACCGGGCTCCCAGAACGATCAGAAGATCGCACTGTGTTACACCCAGGTCAGATGTCTTGGTTCCATGCATTCCCAGCATACCTGTATAAAGAGGATCCTCACCGGAAAAAGCGCCTTTACCCATAAGGCTGTCACAAACAGGAGCCTGAAGCTTATGTGCCAGTTCTGTGATCTCTTTGGATGCACCTGAGATCACACTTCCTCCTCCTACAAATATATATGGTTTTTTGGAAGCCCTGATCATCTCAACGGCTGTGTCAACGTCTTCTTTACGGATATTTTCGGTTTCCCGGTTGATGGTTGCCGGACGTCGTGGCGAATACTCAAAGAGAGTTCCTGTCACATCCTTGGTCACATCTACAAGAACTGGCCCCGGACGACCGCTTTTTGCGATATAGAATGCGTTACGCAGGGTATCTGCCAGTTTGGTGATATCTTTTACAATGTAACTGTGTTTTGTTACAGGCATTACAATACCTGCAATATCTACTTCCTGGAAAGAATCTTTTCCCAGAAGTGCGTTTCCCACATTACACGTGATAGCCACTACTGGAACAGAATCCATATAAGCTGTAGCAATCCCTGTTACAAGGTTAGTAGCACCAGGTCCGGATGTCGCAAAGCAGACACCGACTTTGCCGGTGGCTCTTGCATATCCGTCTGCTGCATGAGATGCTCCCTGCTCATGAGATGTCAGAACATGGGTGATCTCATCTTTATGTTTATAAAGAGCATCATAAACATTCAGTATTGCTCCGCCTGGATAACCGAAAACTGTATCCACGCCCTGCTCTTTGAGACATTCTATAATGATCTCTGCACCTGTAAGCTGCATGGTTCGTTCCTCCTTAATTTGCCTTTGGTACTTCAAGGATAGCTCCTCTGTTTCCTGATGTTACCATTGCAGCATATCTTGCAAGATATCCTGTTGTTACCTTAGGTTCACGAGGCTGCCATTTTTCTTTTCTTGTTTTCAGTTCTTCATCAGAAACTTTGACTTCCAGTTTCAGATTTGGAATATCAATGCTGATGATATCACCTTCTTCAACCAATGCGATAGGTCCGCCTACTGCTGCTTCCGGTGAAACATGTCCGATAGAAGCACCTCTGGAAGCGCCGCTAAAACGTCCGTCTGTGATCAGTGCTACAGAAGATCCAAGTCCCATTCCTGCAATCGCAGATGTAGGATTCAGCATTTCTCTCATTCCAGGACCGCCCTTTGGTCCTTCATAACGGATCACCACTACGTCTCCTGCAACGATCTTGCCGCCTTTGATGGCTGCAATAGCATCTTCTTCACATTCAAAAACTCTTGCCGGTCCTTCATGAACCATCATTTCCGGAACTACAGCAGAACGTTTTACAACACCACCGTCCGGTGCAAGGTTACCTTTCAGTACTGCAAGACCACCTGTCTGGCTGTAAGGATTATCCAGTGGACGGATAACTTCTGGATTCAGGTTGACACAGTCTTTGATGTTCTCGCCAACAGTCTTGCCTGTTACTGTCATACATTCTGTATGGAGAAGTCCTTTTTTGTTCAGTTCATTCATAACAGCGTAAACACCGCCTGCTTCGTTCAGATCCTCCATGTATGTTGGACCTGCCGGTGCCAGATGGCACAGGTTCGGAGTCTTTTCGCTGATCTCATTTGCAAAGCTGATATCAAAATCCATTCCGATCTCATGAGCAATTGCAGGCAGATGAAGCATACTGTTGGTAGAACAGCCAAGTGCCATATCTACGGTCAGTGCATTAAGAATTGCTTCTTTTGTCATGATATCTCTTGGACGGATGTTTCTGCGGTACATTTCCATAACCTGCATACCTGCATGTTTTGCAA
>URXG01000084.1 GCA_900551715.1 uncultured Blautia sp.
TGGCAAAAAACATGCCAAAACACCTCGCGGGATACTACCTACTGAATAGTTACAATAAAACAAATATAAAAAGACTTTTCAGACCTGAAAACAGGATACTGGAAAGTCTTTTTATAATGATTAAGTTATTTGCTGTCTGGAACAATCATCTGTATCTGTTCTGGCTCCATGGATACGGAAAATGTAGTATGAATACCACCGGATTCCCCATCTTTATGTATTGCCAGTGGTACAGTACTTTCTACAGAAATATCCCGGCACTGATAAATATGTATTCCTCTGAATCTGGTATGTCTGCCGAAGAAAGCAGTAGGAAGGCAGAAGAGTACTTTCAGTTTGGAAAGTCCCTCTACTACGATCACATCCAGCATACCGTCAGAGGATGAAGCGTTGGGACAGAATTTAAAGCCACCTCCTTCATATTTCTGATTCATAACAGCGATAAAATATACTTTTGACCAGGTTTCGGAATTTCCGTCCATATTAACGGATACCTGGGATGGATTCAGAAACAGGAGCTGCTTCAGTGCAACAAAAAGATAAACAAGTTTTCCAAGGCCAAACCGGTTCAGGATTTTTTTCATAGGGGTTATGCCTACTTCGTGGCAGACCGCTGCATCAAATCCCATACCACAGCTGATAGCAAAACGGCTGCATTTTTTTTTGTAAGAAATACAGGGAACGTCTATTTTGAGGATATCGTGGTGGTGAAGAAGGATATCCAATGCCTTCAGAGGGTCCTGAGGCAGTTTCATGCCGCGGCAGAAATCATTGCCGGAGCCGGTAGGTATGTATCCGAAATAAACAGAAGACAGATCCTGAATACCTGTGAGAACTTCCTGGATAGTGCCGTCACCGCCTACAGCAACAAGGGTAACAGGTGAGACTGCTTTGCTGGTAATCTGTGCTGCCAGCGAAACAGCATGTCCACGATAACCGGTAAAGTACGAATTATAGGACACTCCCTGAGAATTTAGTACTTCCTGGATCTGTTTCCAGATTTCAGCACCTTTTCCGGAACGGGAGTTAGGATTTACGATAAAATAATACATAAAAAGATTCCTCCTGACAGTATCCATCATATCATTGCAAAGAGAGATTTACAACAAAATACTTTACGAAGATTTAACCTGGTACCAACAGAAATTTTAAGGACACAATCTATACTTCTTGAAGAGTTAAAAAGACGAGAAAGCAGGATCTAAGGAGGAATTATGATCTATTTGGTAGAAGATGATGAAAGTATACGTGAACTTGTAGTCTATACATTAAAAAGTCAGGGAATGGAAGCAAAAGGATTTGAACGTCCCTCTCTGTTCTGGAAAGAACTGGAAAAAGAAGTTCCTTCTCTGATTCTTCTGGATGTGATGCTTCCTGAGGAGGATGGCATTTCTATTTTAAAGAAACTACGTTCAAGGCCGGAAACAAGAAAACTTCCTGTTATTATGCTGACAGCCAAAAGCAGTGAATACGATACAGTTATGGGTCTGGACAGCGGGGCTGATGATTATATCCCGAAACCATTCCGGATGATGGAACTGATTTCCAGGATACGTGCAAGACTCAGAAGAGCAGAAGATCAGGGCGCAGAGGAATACAGGCTGGAGAATCTTTATGTGTGCCCTTCCAGACATGTGGTTACTGTGGATCAGGAGCCGATAAGCCTGACACTGAAAGAATATGAAATGCTTTGTCTTCTTCTGAAAAACAGCGGAATGGTTCTGTCACGTACACAGCTTCTCAACCAGATCTGGGGATATGAGTTTGACGGAGAAAGCAGAACTGTGGATGTACATATAAGAACCTTAAGACAGAAGCTGGGAACAGCAGGTGACCTTATCGAGACAGTTCGAGGAGTAGGATACAAAATCGGAAGATAAACTGCAGCTGACCAGTTACTGTGAACGGAGTGAACAGTAACGCTGACCATTCCGAATATAACTGAAGCAATGGCTTTACAGTTTCCTTTATTATGAAAATATGGTATGATGAGGGACAGAATAAAAAACAGAGAGGTATAAAATGAAATCACTGGTAATTGCAGAGAAGCCTTCTGTGGCAAGAGATATTGCAAGAGTCCTTCATTGTTCTCAGAAAGGGAATGGTTTCCTGGAAGGGAAGGAATATGTAGTTACATGGGCACTGGGTCATCTTGTCACACTGGCCGATCCTGAAGAATATGATAAAAAGTATGTGAAATGGGATATGCAGATGCTTCCCATGATGCCGGATAAAATGAAACTGGTAGTGATCCGCCAGACATCTAGACAATATCAGGCAGTTAAGACACAATTGTTCCGAAAGGACATCAGAGACATTATTATTGCCACAGATGCAGGCAGAGAAGGCGAACTGGTAGCCCGCTGGATTCTGGACAAATCCGGCTGTCACAAACCCATCCGCAGACTGTGGATCTCATCTGTTACAGACAAGGCCATTAAAGACGGATTCCATAACCTGAAAAACGGAAGAGAGTACGATAACCTGTACAGAGCAGCAGTGGCAAGAGCAGAGGCAGACTGGCTGGTAGGTATGAATGGAACAAGAGCTCTTACCTGCAAATATAATGCACAGCTTTCCTGTGGGCGGGTGCAGACTCCTACACTGGCGATCATAGCCATGAGAGAAGAGGAAATCCGTAATTTTAAGCCGGAAGAATACTATGGTGTTGCAGTACAGGCAGGTGATGTTCAGTGGACATGGAAAGATTCAAAAAGCGGAAGTTTCCGTACATTCCATAAAGAAAAAGCAGAAGATATCCGAAATAAAGTACAGAACAGTACCCTGGAGATCACATCTGTTACAAAGAAACCCAGGAAGTCCTATGCACCGGGGCTGTATGATCTGACTACCCTTCAAAGAGAAGCAAACCAGAAATATGGCTTTTCAGCAAAAGAAACCCTGAATATCATGCAGCGACTTTATGAAAATCATAAAGTTCTTACATATCCAAGAACCGATTCAAGATATATTGGCAGAGATGTAGTGCCAACCATCAAAGAACGATTGAAAGCCTGTGGTACAGGACCTTACAGGAAACTGACGGGTGCTCTGATAAATAAAACTATTCAGGCAAATGCAAGTTTTGTAGACGACAAAAAAGTCAGTGACCATCACGCAATTATTCCTACAGAACAGTTTGTGCAGCTGGACCATATGACCAACGAAGAACGCAAGATCTATGATATGGTAGTGCGAAGATTCCTAAGTGTTCTTTATCCTCCTTATGTGTATGAGCAGACTTCTCTGGAAGCCAAAGCAGCTGGCTGTACTTTTGTGGCAAGTGGAAAGACAGTTGTCAGTGCCGGATGGAAGGAAGTCTATGAAGGCAATTATCAGGACGAGAATGATACAGAAGAAAAAGAACTGAAAGATCAGAAGCTTCCTGTTTACAGTCAGGGTGAGAAGCTGAAGATCCAGAGTATCAGACTGAATACAGGAAAGACCAGGCCACCAGCAAGGTTTACAGAAGCCACACTTCTTGCTGCAATGGAAAATCCTGTCAGATATATGACTACAAAGGACAGACAGGCAGCCAGAACTCTGGGAGAAACCGGAGGTTTGGGCACTGTGGCAACAAGGGCAGATATTATCGAAAAACTTTTTCATACCTTCCTTATGGAAAAGAAAGGAAATGAAATCTATCTTACTTCCAAGGCGAAACAGCTTCTGGAACTGGTACCGGAGGATCTGAAGAAACCGGAACTGACAGCAGACTGGGAAAAGAAGCTGGCAGACATATCCAAAGGAAAACTTCATCAGGACAGATTTTTGAAAGACATTCGTAAGTATACCTGCGAGATCGTAGATGAAGTAAAAACAGGTTCCGGAACATTCCGTCATGATAATCTTACCAACAAGATCTGTCCTGACTGTGGCAGAAAGCTTCTGGCAGTCAATGGTAAAAACAGTAAAATGCTGGTATGTCAGGACAGAGAGTGCGGCTATCGTGAGACTATTTCCCGTACTACTAATGCAAGATGTCCAAAATGCCATAAAAGAATGGAAATGCTGATAAAAGGAAAAGAAGAAACGTTTGTATGCCAGTGTGGATATAAAGAGAAACTTTCTGCTTTTCAGGCAAGAAGAGCAAAAGAAGGGGCAGGAGTTAATAAGCGAGATGTGCAGAAGTATATGAGACAGCAACAGAAAGAAGCAAAAGAACCGGTAAACAATAGTTTCGCACAGGCACTTGCCGGGATTAAATTAGATTAAAAATCATATAAGACAAAAGAAAAAGTGGGCGAAATGCCCACTTTTTTAAATGACTTTATGTTGCAGCCACTTGCGGCTGTGAAAACGTATGGTAAAAATGATATTTCGGATTCCCCAGTCTGTAAACATACCGATCCATACAGCCATAGGTCCCATATGAAAGACTCTGGCAAGAACTGTTGCAAGAGTAACACGACAGAGCCACATAGTAAGTACAGATACTGTCATGCTGAATTTTACATCACCTGCTGCACGAAGTCCATAAGCAGGGATAAATGCCATATCCCATATCAGTGGTTTGACAATGGTGATGCAGGTAACCATAAAGATACAGAGTTTTGCACTTTCAGGTTCCATACCTCCGAATATGGTAATCGGTCTGGTAATGGCATACATAAAAATACAGGAAAGAACCATTGTAACTTCAGCTATGATACAAAGCTTTTTGATGTAATAAACAGCTTCTTCTTTATGACCGGCTCCAAGGGTTTCGCCTACCACAGTCATCAGTCCGATACCTATTCCGATGGCAAGAATACCATTCAGATTTTCGATGATATTGGTCATTCCCTGTGCTGCGATAGCAGCAGTACCCATAAGGGATACGGTAGACTGGATAGCCAATTTACCAAATTGGAACATACTGTTTTCAATACCGGAAGGAACTCCGATATAAAGAATCTTTTTGATCTTGCTCCAGTCAGGACGAATAGAAAAATAATGTCTGAGAGATACATCAAAAGATGGATTCCGCAGTTTGATCATAACTACTGCCATACTGAAGATACGTGAGATCAGAGTGGAGATGGCTGTGCCTGCCACACCCCAGTGGAATATCCATACAAACACCAGATTCATGATCACGTTCATAATGTTGGAGATAATGGAAATCTGCATAGGGAGTCGGCTGTTTTCCTGAGCTCTTAAGATACAGGAACCATCATCATACAGGGCAATGAACGGATAGGAAAGTGTTGTGAAGAAAAAATATTTCCTTGCGTTGCTCATTACATCCTGTTCTACTTTACCAAAGATCAGATGAAGGAGTGGACCATTAAAGATCACAAACAGGACAGTGATGGCAAGGGACAGCATAAAGGTAATAAAAACAAGCTGTCTTGCTGCCTCCTGTGCCTGTTTCTTTTCCTTACATCCGAGATAATGAGAGCATACTACAGTACCGCCGGATGCCAGGGCAAAAAAAGCCTGGACAATGAGAATATTGATAGAATCCACCAGAGATACTGCAGAAATAGCTGCTGATCCCAGATTGCTGACACAAAGTGTATCAACAGTACCCATAAAAGAGTTCAGAAGCTGATCCAGCGCAAGGGGAATCAGAAGTTTTGCTAGCTTTCTGTTGTCAAACATCAGAGACTGATCTGGTTTTGCTAATAATTTCATAAAAATATATCCTTTATTTTGTGCAGAGTTGATATGTTAAATCTTTCTGGTTTGTTGTCTCAAGGATAACCGTTTATCAGAATACACCTGTTATCCTTTTTTCTCAATAGTAAATATGAAAAAAATGCAGGTTGTTGTAAAGGTTAAATCATGATAAACTATCCATAGAAATTCAGTCAATATACAAAGGAGCAAGATTTATGCCAGTTTTTGATTTCAGTAATACAACCACCGAAAAAAAAGATCCGGAGTGTACATATACTACTTTTCAGTCCAGCGAGACTACCCCTTCTCCGGAGAAACCAATTCTGATCCTGGATAATAAAAGCCGCGGCTGGCAGCATCATTCCTGTGGTGTTTTCAGCAATCCCAATCAGAGATCTTCTTTTGAATTCAAAGAAGAAGACGGAGTTTTTCCAGCTGATATCCTGAAAATTGATTCCCGCTTTGTAAGTCTTGTAAAATGGCTGGGAGAAAATCATATTAGTGTCCGGCTTTCTGGACAGAACAGTCAGGAAGGATATGCAGTATATAAGATAAGAGAGACTGCTTTTGGTGGAGGTACTAAGTTATCTGCAGAAGATGGTTTTCTTCAGTTTATGATCGAGCGTCTCTTGGCAAGCAGTGCACCGGCAGAACTTCCGGAGGATGAGGACGAAAGTGAAGACGGAGATGATATGAAGCTTACCAGCATTCAGAGCATCACTGATTTTATGACCTGTGCAGGCAGGACCATGCCTGACAATATCCGCCTCTGGGCCAGAAGGAATCTGGCAGTAGCACGTTCTCATGAGGTTTCCCAGGAAGAAAGACGTCATGCACAGAGAGCACTTTCTATTATGATGAATATTCAGTGGAAAAATAATTATTTTGAATCTATTGATCCGGTAGAGGCACGCCGTATTCTGGATGAAGAACTTTACGGAATGGAAAAAGTAAAACAGAGAATCATTGAGACTATCATTCAGATCAACCGTACCCATACACTTCCTGCTTATGGACTCCTTCTTGTAGGACCGGCAGGAACCGGTAAGTCCCAGATCGCTTATGCAGTGGCACGTATTCTGAAACTTCCATGGACTACTCTGGATATGAGTTCCATCAATGATCCTGAACAGCTGACAGGAAGTTCACGTATTTATGCCAATGCCAAGCCTGGTATTATTATGGATGCTTTTTCCATGGCAGGAGAATCCAATCTGGTATTCATCATCAATGAGCTGGATAAGGCAACAGCCGGTAAAGGTAACGGAAATCCGGCAGATGTACTTCTGACACTTCTGGACAATCTTGGATTTACAGATAACTATATGGAATGTATGGTTCCTACTGTTGGCGTTTATCCTATTGCCACAGCCAATGACAAAGACCAGATCAGTGCACCTCTTATGTCGCGTTTTGCAGTGATCGAACTTCCGGATTATACAGCAGAAGAAAAGAAAGTGATTTTTTCCAGATTTGCACTTCCGAAAGTCCTTAAGAGAATGAGTCTCAGAGAAGAGGAGTGCGTAGTAGCACCCGATGGTCTGGAGGCAGTGATCGAACAGTTTGCGGATACCACAGGAATACGTGATCTGGAGCAGGCTGCAGAACATATCGCAGCCAATGCTCTTTATCAGATCGAAGTAAACCATGTTTCTTCAGTAATCTTTGACAGGGAAATGGTAAAGAAACTTTTTGAATAAATTCATAAATAAAAAAGTACCAAAAAAGGGAATGGCCAGATGACCATTCCCTTTGTAGTTCTGATGAATTATAACTGAGGACCAGCAGCAACAAGTGCTTTACCAGCTTCATTTCCTTCATATTTAGCAAAGTTTTTGTTGAATCTTGCAGCAAGATCTTTTGCTTTTGTTTCCCATTCGGAAGCATCAGCATAAGTATCGCGAGGATCAAGGATTCCTGAATCAACTCCCGGCAGTTCTGTTGGAACTTCAAAGTTGAAGTAAGGGATCTTCTTGGTAGGAGCGTTTTTGATATCTCCATTAAGGATTGCATCAATGATACCACGAGTATCTTTGATGGAGATACGTTTGCCAGTTCCATTCCATCCTGTGTTAACAAGGTAAGCTTTTGCTCCACTCTGTTCCATTTTCTTAACAAGTTCTTCTGCATATTTGGTAGGATGCAGTTCCAGGAATGCCTGACCGAAGCAAGCTGAGAAAGTAGGAGTAGGTTCTGTGATTCCACGTTCTGTACCAGCAAGTTTTGCTGTGAATCCAGACAGGAAGTAGTACTGTGTCTGCTCTGGTGTCAGGATAGATACAGGAGGAAGTACTCCAAATGCATCTGCAGACAGGAAGATTACGTTCTTAGCTGCCGGTGCAGATGATACAGGGCGAACGATTTTTTCGATGTGGTTGATCGGGTAGGAAACACGGGTGTTTTCTGTTACGCTCTTATCAGCGAAGTCGATTTTACCATCTTTGTCAACAGTTACGTTCTCAAGAAGAGCGTCACGTCTGATTGCGTTGTAGATATCCGGCTCAGATTCTTTGTCAAGGTTGATAACTTTTGCGTAGCATCCACCTTCAAAGTTGAATACGCCGTTGTCATCCCAGCCATGTTCGTCATCACCGATCAGGAGACGTTTCGGGTCTGTGGAAAGAGTTGTTTTACCTGTTCCGGAAAGACCGAAGAAGATAGCTGTGTTTTCGCCGTTCATATCTGTGTTTGCAGAGCAGTGCATGGAAGCCATGCCTTTAAGTGGAAGGAAGTAGTTCATCATAGAGAACATACCTTTCTTCATTTCTCCGCCGTACCATGTGTTGATGATAACCTGCTCTTTGCTTGAGATGTTGAACATTACAGCTGTTTCAGAGTTCAGACCTAATTCTTTGTAGTTCTCTACTTTTGCTTTGGATGCATTGTATACGACGAAGTCTGGCTCAAATGTTTCAAGTTCTTCAGCTGAAGGCTGGATGAACATGTTTGTTACGAAGTGTGCCTGCCATGCAACTTCAACGATGAAACGG
>URXG01000085.1 GCA_900551715.1 uncultured Blautia sp.
GTGATTTGGAATGCATTTTGACTCGTAACTGTGAGGGTACTGAACAGTTACTATTTTTGTAACAAAAAAACAGAGGTTTTTATGCCTCTGCTTTCTCTGTCATAAATGATACAAATTTTACATGCCGGTCCATCCAGTTTCCCATCATACCAACTGCTTTTCCCATTGTAAATGCTGCCATAATAGTGCCGATTCCCAGTCCGTCCAGATGTCCCAGAAAGATGCCTGTCATCAATGCTGTCACAGCAAGACAGGTTACATCAAATCCAATTTTGATCTTTGAATATTTTACTTTTGTGATGTCTGCCAGTTCCCTGGGAAAAAGGTCTGTAGGGATGATAGGAAGTCCACAGCGGTTGGAAAGTGCAATTCCAAAACTGAGGATCAGGTAACTGACAATAAAATAAACCGCTCTCTCCGGCAGCCCTGTTGGAAGAATATTCAGCCACAATTCATGAACATCCAGCATTTCACTGAATGCAAAACCAACTACAAAACTGAACAGATAGGGTGCTACAAACTTTTTTCTCATGATCATAAGGGAAAGAACCAGCAGTCCCTGAAAAATATAAGTCCAGGTACCAAGAGAAATCTTGTTAAATACGTCTGAAAATGCATAGGGCACACTGGATATAGCTGAAATTCCCGAACCGGAATAAAGCATCAGCACAACCCCCAGGCTGTTGATCACCACTACAAGAAGAAGGGCAAGTTCCCCTCTTATAACAGGTAAATTTTTCTGTTGTTCTGTCTTTTCTGACATTTATGTATACCTCCATTTTACTGTCACAGATTTCTACCAGACAGTAACTGATAATTTTTCCGTTTCTCAGTGTACGCCTCCGGAGATAATTTCGCAAGTGATAATCTCAATGAACAAAAAGAAAAAGAAAAACAATATCAGATTTCTTTGAAAATTAATATATCACTTCTCTGCAGATACGTTTATAATAGACAATACAAACTGGCATTACCAGTAAACAAAATGAATGATAACAACTGCAATAAATTCAGGAGGAACAATTATTATGAAACGTAAATGGTGGCAGGACAAGATCGCCTATCAGATCTATCCAAAAAGTTTTAATGATTCCAACAATGACGGTATCGGTGATATTCCCGGTATTATAGAAAAAATTGATTATCTGAAGGACCTTGGAGTAGACATCCTGTGGATTTCTCCCTGTTATCCTTCTCCTTTTGCAGATCAGGGATATGATATTTCAGATTATTACGGAATCCATCCTTCTTTCGGTACTCTGGAAGATATGGACCGCCTTCTTGTAGAAGCAAAGAAAAGAGATATGTACATAATCCTGGATCTGGTAGTGAACCACTGCTCAGATGAACACGAATGGTTCCAGAAAGCCTGCCAGGATCCTGATGGAAAATATGGAAACTTCTTTTATATTGAAGACCGTAAAGAAGGGGAACTTCCCTGTAACTGGAGAAGTTATTTCGGCGGATCTGTATGGGAATCACTTCCGGGACATCCGGACAAACAGTACCTGCATGTTTTCCATAAAAAACAGCCGGATCTGAACTGGGAAAACCCTGAAGTTCGTGAAGAAGTTTACAAAAACATCAACTGGTGGCTGGATCGCGGAGTCAGCGGTTTCCGTATTGATGCTATTATCAATATTAAGAAAAAACTGCCTTTCCAGGACTATCCTGCTGACAGACCAGACGGGCTTTCCAGCATTCACTACATGCTTCAGGATGCCAACGGCATAGGAGAATTTCTGGGGGAAATGCGCGATCGGACTTTTGCCCCACATAATGCTTTTTCTGTAGGGGAGGTCTTTAATGAAAAAGATGAAGAACTTCCGGATTTTATTGGTGATAACGGATATTTCTCCAGTATGTTTGATTTTTCTGCTGAGATTTTTGGTAGCAGTGACAAAGGCTGGTACGACCATACTCCCATCACTCCGGATGATTATAAGAAATGTTGTTTCACTTCACAGAAGCGTGTAAATCACATTGGTTTTCTTTCCAATATCATCGAAAACCATGACGAACCCAGAGGTGTTTCCCGCTACATTCCGGAGGGAGATCTTTCTCTTCACAGCAAGAAACTGCTGGCAACTATGTACTTTATGCTAAAAGGAATGCCTTTTATCTATCAGGGGCAGGAAATCGGAATGGAAAATCTTTCTTTCCAGTCTATCGCTGAAATCGATGATATCAGCACCATTGATCAGTATCATGTTGCTCTGGATGCAGGACTTTCCGAAAAAGAAGCTCTTGCCTGTGTTTCCAGATACAGTCGTGACAATGCACGTACACCGGTTCAGTGGGACAATTCTGTAAATGCAGGATTTTCCAGGGAACAGCCTTGGCTTTCGGTGAATCCCAATTATAAGCAAATTAATGTAGCTTCCCAGATCCGGGACCCGGAATCTCTTCTTTCTTATTATAAGAAGCTGACTGCACTGCGGAAGAATCCTGTTTACAAAGAAACTTTGGTATATGGAGATTTTGTTCCATATATGGAAGACCGGCACAACCTGATGGCTTATTACAGAAAAGGGGACAAAACTCTTCTGGTTCTTGGAAACTTCCAGAAAGCTCCTCAGACTGTAAAACTACCAGTCTCATATAAAGAAATTCTTCTTAACAACTATCCTGCGCTAAAAATCACAGAGGATTCTGTAGTCCTGGATGATTATCAGGCTGTGATCCTGGAACTGGAGAATTAAAATTCCACTGACTGTGAAATTTTGAATCTTATTTTCATTTCCAAAACAGAAAAATCCCCATGAAGGTTATATTGTACGAAACCTTTATGGGGATATCTTGTATATTATGGGGCTTTCAGATCTTTATTTACACAGTTCTTCTGCCATAGCATCAATCTCTGCTATATTTTCTTCGCTGAGAGAAGACATAACTTTTACATTCTTCTCCAGCCAGGTGATGTTTTTGCTCTTTTCAAACATTCCCTTCATAACTTTGGCTGCTGTAGGAGCCCAGCTTCCGTTTTCAATAAGACCGATGGTACGATTCTGGTAATTACGTTCTGTCAGGTTCTCAATGTATGTACGCATGAATGGGAAAATATCGGCGTTATATGTAATTGTAGCCAGAACAAGTTTGCCATAACGGAATGCATCTTCCACTGCTTCTGCCATATCTTCTCTTGCAAGATCACATAATACAACTTTCGGACAGCCTTTCTCTTCCAGTTTCTGCGCAAGAAGTTCTGCTGCTTTCTTTGTGTTTCCATAAACAGAAGTGTAAGCGATCATAACGCCTTCGGTTTCTACTTTGTAGGAAGACCAGATGTCATATTTCTCCAGGTAATGTCCCAGATTCTCTGTAAGGATCGGTCCATGAAGCGGGCAGATCGTCTGGATATCCAATGTTGCAGCTGCTTTCAGAAGTTTTTGAACCTGCGGTCCGTATTTTCCAACGATTCCGATGTAGTAACGACGTGCTTCGCAGTCCCAGTCCTCTTCTACATCGAGAGCGCCGAATTTACCAAATCCGTCTGCGGAGAAAAGTACCTTGTCTGTGCTGTCATAAGTAACCATAACTTCCGGCCAGTGAACCATCGGTGCAAATACAAAGGTCAGAACATGTTTGCCCAGTGTCAGGCTGTCTCCGTTGGCAACTACCAGTTTCTTATCTTCTGCCAGATTCATTCCTCTGAAGAAATTTCCCATCATGGTGAAAGTCTTGGTGTTGGCAACAACTGTTGTCTCCGGATATGCTTTCATGAAATTCTCAATATTGGCTGCATGGTCCGGTTCCATATGCTGTACTACCAGATAATCCGGTTTTGCACCATTCAAAACTTTGGCGATATTTCCCAGCCATTCTTCTGTAAAATTAATATCTACAGTATCCATGACTGCGATCTTTTCGTCCATGATCACATAAGAGTTGTAAGACATACCGTTTGGCACTACATACTGTCCTTCAAACAGATCCACCTGATGGTCATTAACGCCTACATAATAAATATCATTTCCGATTTTCATTGTAACACGTACCTCCTTATTGGGCTGAGTAAAATATATTTTAGCTTTTTTATTTCTTCTCTTTCTCTTCTTTGCTTATTATATCCACTCTTTTCCATAAAAGCAATAGGTATGTGCTGTATTCTTGACATCTTTTATCAAGTTTATGCATTAGTGTTATTCTATCGTTATTTATTGGTTTGTTTCGCTTTTCCGGACACTTTCATATTATAGATGAACATTCCCAGTGATGCCAGAATGATCAGGACATAACCAATAAAGCTGTATTTGTCCGGAATCTCTCCAAAAAGGAAAAAACCAAGAAGTGTAGCAAAAATGATCTGAGAATAATCAAATATGGATATCTTTCCTGCCGGTGCACAGGTATAGGCTGCAGTAACAGTAAACTGTCCACCTGCTGCAAACAATCCTGCCATAAGAAGAGTCAGCAGCTGTTTCATAGTCATGGGCGTATAGTCAAAAAGCAACACCGGAAGAAGAAGCAGACAGGAGAATAAGGAAAAGCAAAATACGATCACCGGTCCGGGCACACCTTTATTTCCCAGTGCTCTTACCATGGTATAAGCCAGTCCTGCTCCCAGGCCTCCCAGGACACCGATCAGTGCCGGAACCATGGCGGCATTCTGAAATCCCGGTTTTACTACAAACAGACAGCCTGCGAATGCAAGAATAACAAACAGACCCTGGGTTAGTTTAATTTTTTCTTTCAGAAGTAAAAAAGAAAAAATTATGGCAAAAAATGGTGACAGTTTATTAAGGATAGATGCATCTGCCACCAGCAAGTGATCAATTGCATAATAGTTACACAAAATTCCAAGGGTACCACCTGCACAGCGGACAAACATCGGTACCCAACAATCTTTCTGAACTTTTGGTACTATATGCTTCTGGAAAAGAATCACAGCCGCAAAAAATGTTGCAACCATATTTCGGAAGAAACTTTTCTGAAAGAAGGGAAGATCTCCTGCCAGACGCACACTTACATTCATACACGCAAAGAAAAATGCTGACAGAATGATCATAACCATTCCTTTAATGTAATTTTCCTGTTTCATGTTGTTGATCCACCTTTCTTCCCATGTGCTTTATAAAAGGGCAACAAAAAAAGCGGGTGATGGGAATCGAACCCACGTATCCAGCTTGGAAGGCTGGTGTTCTACCATTGAACTACACCCGCATCTGCAATGCATGATTTATAATACCACATTCTGAAAAAAATGCAAGCAGATTTTATATATTTTTTTAATTTTTTTATTTGTACATATTGTTTACTCTTTTAATTCCTGTGTGTGGACCAGTGAAGCATAGATGCCCTCTTTTTTCATTAGCTCCTCATGTGTTCCTTTTTCTATGATCTGCCCCTGCTCAATTACAGCAATGTCATCTGCATTTTTTACAGTAGAAAGTCTGTGTGCAATGATGATGGTTGTCCTTCCCTTTGCCAGTTTTTCAAAGGTTTTCTGAATCTTTGCCTCTGTTACACTATCCAAAGCCGAGGTAGCTTCATCCAGAATCAGAATTGGCGGATTTTTCAGGAAAATACGCGCGATAGAAATTCGTTGCTTCTGTCCACCGGAAAGAAGGGCTCCTCTTTCTCCTACATTCGTATCAAAACCATTCGGCATTTCCATAATATCATCATAAATTTCAGCCATTTTGGCTGCCTGGATAATTTCATCCATAGTTGCATCCAGTTTTCCATAACGGATATTTTCTGCAATACTGTCTGCAAAAAGGAAAACCTCCTGCTGCACTACACCGATATTTTTGTGGAGAGATTCCTGGGTTGCTTTCCTTACATCCACACCATCAATACAGATACTTCCCTCCGTCACATCATAAAATCTGGGTATCAACTGACTGAGGGTTGTTTTACCGCCACCGGAAGATCCTACAAATGCAATTGTTTCTCCTGGTACAATGTGGAGAGAAACATCCTGAAGCACCTCGTGATCTCCCTCATAGGCAAATCCTACATGGTCAATATCAATTTTTCCTTTTATATCCTTAAGTTCTCTTGCATCCGATGCATCTTTCAGAGTTGCATCCGTTCTCATTAACTGTACATACCTGTGGAGGCTGGCAGTTCCATTGGCGATCAGTTCCACCGTTGTAGAAAGCTTTCGCACCGGATTTACAAAAGTAGACACGTACAGGCTGAATGTGATCAGATCAATGATATTTAACTGATCGGACATGATCAAGGCACCGCCTACGGCAATCACGATTGCAGACAGAATACACATAAAAAATTCCATTACTGCATTAAAGCGCCCCATAGCCCTGTAAAAATCCGCCTTGGAATCACGATAACTTAAATTCGCAGAATCAAATTTATCCAGCTCTTTTTCCTCATTGGCAAAGGCTTTGGCTGTACGAAGGCCGGAAAGCCCGGATTCAAAATCTGTATTAATAGCAGCCATTTCCTTTTTTACATTACGGGATGCAGTCTGCATGGAAAAACGACATTTCCACACAACCATCAGAAAAACTGGAATGGTCACAGCGATCACCAGTGCCAGTTTCCACTGAATAGTAAACATGATGATCAGGGCGCCTATAATGGTCACTGTAGAAATAAAAATATCTTCCGGTGCGTGATGTGCAAATTCTGTAATATCAAATAATTCAGATGTGAGCTGACTCATCAGCTGCCCCACCCGGGCATTGTCAAAATACGAGTAACTCAATTCCTGAATATGCTGAAACAGATCACGTCGAAAATCCGTCTCTATCCTTACTCCAAAGGTGTGTCCCCAGTAAGTAATGATATAAGTAAATACTGACCGCAAAATATAGGCACAAAATACAACCAGCATCACTGTCCAGAATGTTCTCCATGCATTATCTGGAAGAAGCTTATACATACACCACCTGGAAATGAATGGAAATGCCAGATCGATCATAGCAATTGCCAGTGCACATACCATATCCAGTAAAAACAGTTTTCTGTGGGGCTTAAAATACGACAGAAAAATCTGCATTTCACTTTTATTCTTAAAATCTTTCTGATTCATCTTCTCTCTCCTGATTTCCTTTTTTAATTTCTTTTTTCTCCATGTAATTTCTTTTAGTATTCCACCGCTGCTACTTCTGTCATTTTTTTCATTTTATTTCTCACTCACTTTCTGGAAACAATCTTAGCACAAAATTCTGTTTTAGGCAAAAAAAACCGGGGCTCCAAATGGAGTCCCGGCATAGGTGGGGAGAAAAGATATATAAAAGTGGCAACTGATGTTGTCAACAACTATCAGCCTTCGATTGCAATGTAACCGTCTTTTTCTTCAACAGCCTTTGGTGCTTTTTTCGGAATGGACAGTTTCAGGATACCATCCTCATATTTTGCATGGATATCTTCTTCGGTTACTGCATCTCCTACGTAGAAGCTTCTGCTCACGGAACCGGCATAACGTTCACGTCTGATGTAGCTACCTTCTTTATCCTTTTCGTCCTTGTCAAGACCTTTGGCAGCTGCCAGTGTCAAATAACCGTCTTTTAGCTGAACTTTGATCTCGTCTTTCTTAAATCCCGGAAGATCTACATCCAGTTCATAACTGCCATCTGTTTCACGAATATCTGTTTTCATCATATTCTGTGCATGTTTACCATAAAGTGGATTCTTCTTGCCCCAAAACTCATCGTTAAACGGGAAGTTCATCCAATCATCATCAAATAAGTTTTCTCCAAAAATACTAGGCATTAACATAAGTCATCTCTCCTTTTCATGACAAACAAATCTATATTTAAGTCTTTTGACTGTTACTTACAAATCTATTTAAAGGATACTGCCCGAAGTCTCCGGGCAGTACCACGAACTTTTATCGATCAGATGCTACCATTATCATTCAATGGTGATATATTTCGGATCGTTGGAAACCGGTTTTGCTTCTTTCTTCGGAACAAACAGTTTCAGTATACCGTGTTTATATTCACCCTTGATGTCTTCCTGTGTAACCTCTTCACCAACATAAAAGCTTCTCTCGCATGCACCTGCATAACGTTCACGTCTGATGTAACGTCCTGTCTTCTTGTCATCCTCTTCTTCATCAAGGCCTTTGGCTGCGCTGACGGTCAGATAACCATCTTTCAGAGCTACCTTAACTTCGTCTTTTTTGAATCCAGGTACATCAATCACCAGTTCATAACCTTCTTTGGTTTCTTTAATATCTGTTCTCAGAAGGTTCTGTGCTCTGTGTCCGTACAGTTTCTTCTCTGCTTTCTTCTCATCTTTGTCATCGTAATAGAACGGTGTAAAGAAATCATCAAATAAGTTTTCTCCAAAAATACTAGGCATTAACATAAGTCATCTCTCCCTTTTTAATAATCTATATTGAAATAAGTTTTAGTTCGGAACCCGGTTGGTATGAGAGATATCTGAGAGATTTTCTTCAATCTTCTTATCTCTTTATCCCTCTTCCTTTGTTCTAGTTGTAATATAACACGTATTGTTAGCACTGTCAAGAGCTGAGTGCTAATTATTTTGTGAAGATTTTGTGAACCTTAAATGAAAAACTAACTTCCACCTTTAGTCTGTTTTGCTCTACATTAGGAAC
>URXG01000086.1 GCA_900551715.1 uncultured Blautia sp.
GTCGTAAGAAAAAATCTGAAGCCGCAAGAAAACGTAAATATAATTAATTGTGCGCGAAAATCCCTGACGAATACACGTCAGGGATTTTTAAATAACATCAAGGATTGTGATGAAAACAATCACTCTCGTCATTTTTATAAACGGAGTAACCTATGAGTCATATAATGAAACTTCTGAAGAAATTACTCAAACTGATCTTTAACCGCATCTTCTACATTGTTTTCGCATTATTGGTCCAGCTGGGCTGGCTCTTTATGATGGCATGGAAACTAGCAGCTTACTCCAAATATATTTCTATCGGCATCACAGCGATCAGTATCATTGCTGTGCTGTGGATTCTTAACAAAAAAATCAATCCCTCTTACAAGCTGGGTTGGACCATGCTGATTCTGGTATTTCCTGTATTCGGTCTGCTTTTATATATTCTTTTCGGAAAATCCCGTATAGCCCAGAAAATTCAGGAGCATTATGCAGAAGTCCAGAAAGAAAGTCTTCCCTATATGGAACAGGATTCGGAGATTTATCATCAGATTACAGAAGAAGATCCTTCCGCAGCAGTCCAGTCCAATTATATCCGCCAGTATTCTGGTTTCCCCGCACATGGTAATACTACCGCCCAATATTTTCAGGTAGGGGATGATATGTTTCCGGTACTGGTAGAAGAGCTGGAACGTGCTCAACACTATATTTATATTGAATATTTTATCATCAACGATGGTGTCATGTGGCACACCATCCTGGATATTCTGGAAAAGAAAGCTTCCAAAGGTGTGGATGTACGCCTGATCTATGATGGCTTTGGCTGTGTTACAACACTGCCCAACAAATATGATCAGTATCTTCGCAAAAAAGGCATTCAGTGTCAGATCTTTAATCCTTTCCGTCCTCTTCTGAATATTGTGCAGAACAACCGGGATCACCGTAAAATCTGTGTCATTGATGGCAAAACAGGATTTACCGGCGGTATTAACCTGGCAGATGAATACATCAATCAGAAAGAACGTTTTGGGCACTGGAAAGACACCGCCGTTATGCTGAAGGGTGAAGCTGTCTGGAATATGACAGTGATGTTTCTCCATATGTGGAGTGTGGTAAATGGCTCCAGAGAACCTGTGGATTACAGTGAATACATGCCCCACAGATATCATCCGGAACCTTTCCCTCACAATGGTTTTGTCCAGCCTTTCAGTGATACCCCTCTGGATGGAGAGATTGTAGGAGAGAATGTTTACCTTAATATCATCAACCGGGCAAGAAAGTACGTATATATCTGCACTCCTTACCTGATCATTGATAACGAAATGATGACAGCTTTATGTCTGGCTGCCAAAAGCGGTATTGATGTACGTATTATGACCCCTGCTGTTCCTGACAAAAAAATGGTTTTTCTTCTTACCCAGTCTTATTATGAACAGCTTCTGGAGGCCGGTGTTCGGATCTACGAATATCAGCCTGGATTTCTCCATGCCAAGTCTTTTGTCTGTGATGATGAGATTGGTGTGGTTGGAACTATCAATCTGGATTACCGAAGCCTTTATCTTCATTTTGAAGATGGCGTATGGTTCTACAAAAACGATGTAGTTCAGGACATTCTGAAAGATTTTCAGGAAACGTTAAATTACTGTGATCCTATTAGTATTGAATTTTGCAAAAACAGAAATATTATTGTCCGTGGTATTCAGAGTATTATGCGGGTATTTGCTCCACTGCTTTGATTTTCTTTCGGTGCAGTTTTATTCTGTTCTATTAAACACAGTCCTAACTATCTTTTGACAAAGGGCTTCTGTAAGAGGTATAATACTATTCATAATGCGAGGGAACAGGAGTAGACAAAACTATGAAAGAAATCAGAACAGAAGATGCAGTAGGCCATGTATTATGCCACGACATCACACAGATTATTAAAGACAAGAAGAAAGGTGTCGTATTTTCCAAAGGACACATTGTAAAAGAAGAAGATATTCCGGTGCTTCTTTCTGTAGGCAAGGAGCACCTTTTTGTATGGGAAAAACAACCGGGAATCCTCCATGAAAATGAAGCCGCTGAGATCCTTTACAAAATATGTGCGGGAAGCAATATGCATGGAAGCGATATCAAAGAAGGCAAGATCGAACTGATCGCAGACTGTGACGGACTTCTCAAGATCCGTCGGGACGCACTTCTTGCAGTAAACTCTCTGGGTGAGATGATGATTGCCTCCCGTCATGGAGATTTTGCAATTCATAAAGGCGATAAGATTGCCGGAACCAGAGTCATTCCTCTGGTGATCGAACAGTCCAAGATGGACAGGGCAGTAGAAGCAGCAGGACCGGAACCTATTTTTTCAGTACTGCCGTTCCACCCCAGGAAAGTTGCTGTAGTAACAACAGGCAGCGAAATCCAGAAAGGCCTGATCAAGGATACTTTTACGCCAGTTCTGCAAGGTAAACTTGCGGAATATTCCTGCGAGATGATTGGACAGACTAAGCCTGGAGATGACAGAACACAGATTACTCAGGATATTCTTACTTTTGCCAGAAATGGAGCAGATATGATCCTCTGCAGTGGTGGAATGAGTGTAGATCCTGATGACCGTACCCCAGGTGCCATCAAGGACACCGGGGCAGATATTGTAACATACGGTGCTCCTGTACTTCCCGGTGCCATGCTGCTTCTTGCCTACCTGGATATGGAGGACCGAAAGATACCTGTAGTAGGACTGCCAGGATGCGTTATGTACGCCAAACGAACTATTTTTGACCTGGTTCTTCCCCGGCTTCTGGCAGATGACAGAATTACAGCAGCAGAAATTGCCGGGTATGGAGAGGGCGGACTGTGCCTGAACTGTCCTGTCTGTACTTTCCCCAACTGCGGATTTGGCAAATAGAATAGACATTGTTAAAAGAAGGAGTTCCATGAAAACATTTACAACAAAAACATACACCATCCATACAGACAAAATTCAGGAAAACAGAGAAGTATGTTTTGCTGTCCTTGCAGACCTTCATGGTATTACGTTTGGAAATAATCACCAGCAGCTTTTCCACAGTATCATGAAAGAGAAGCCTGATGGAATCCTTGTACCTGGGGATATGATCGTCAACAGAGATCCGGTTACCCTTCAGGCAGCAGCAGCTCTTTTTCTCCGGCTTTGTGAGCAAATTCCGGTTTATTATTCACTTGGCAATCACGAGTACAAAATGCTCTGCAACCCTGATCTCAGGAATTTTTATCTGAATTATGAACGGCTGCTGACCAGTGCTGGTGTATGTTTCCTTCATAACGAACATATTACTTCCAGATTTCATGGGACATCCTTTACTTTTTATGGGCTTGAACTTCCACTGGAATACTATCATAAACCCAATTCACCTGCCTTAAGTCTTACCAGATTGGAACAGCTTATAGGAACTCCATCCGGAGACGGAGTCCACGTACTGCTTGCACATAATCCCAAATATGGCAATACTTATTTTTCATGGGGAGCCGATATGATCCTGTCCGGTCACTATCATGGCGGGATTTTACGGCTGGGAGAAAACCATGGACTGACCTGTCCACAGTACCTTTTTCTTCCTCCTTTCTGCTGTGGCAGATTTACAAGAGGCAAACAGAATATGATCGTTAGCCCTGGACTTGGAGAGCATACAGTTCCTGTCCGTATTCACAATCCCAGAGAACTGATCATCCTCAGGCTCTGCGGATCCAAAAGAAATTCCGGGCATCCGAATATGGAAGGAAACTAAATATGGCGATACCAGTTAAGATTAATGTTTTTGAAGGCCCTCTGGATCTGCTTTTGCACCTTATTGAGAAAAATAAGATTGATATTTACGATATCCCTATTGTAGAGATCACTGATCAGTATATGGAATATATTCATTCCATAGAATCAGAAGATCTGGGTACGATGAGCGAATTTCTTGTAATGGCAGCTACTCTTCTGGATATCAAATGTAAAATGCTTCTCCCCAAAGAAGTAAATGAAGAAGGGGAAGAACAGGATCCACGAGAAGAACTTGTCCAAAAACTTCTTGAGTACAAAATGTACAAATATATGTCCTACGAACTGAAAGACAAAATGGACACTGCCACCGGTGTATTTTATAAAAGAGCTACCATACCGGAAGAAGTTTTGAAATACCGGGAGCCGGTAGATCCTTCTGAACTTCTGAAAGGACTTACCCTGAACAAACTGAATCAGATTTACAAATCCATTCTGAAAAAACAGGAAAATAAAATAGATCCCATCCGAAGCAAATTTGGAACCATCGAAAAAGAAGAAATCAGCCTTTCTGACAAAATGCTTCAGATGAAAGAGTATACCTTTCATCACCGACGGTTCAGTTTCCGACAGCTTCTTACAGAACAGTCATCCAGAGTACAGATTATAGTTACATTTCTTTCTATTCTGGAGCTGATCAAAATGGGATATATTTATGTCAGACAGGACCATCTGTTTGACGATATCCAGGTAGAAGTCACCCAGGATCCGGAAACCTGGCGTCATCTGACCGAATTTCCGGATGAATAACAGAATATTTGAGGACTATTATGGGAATAAAGAAATTAGAAGCAGCAATCGAAGCAGTGCTTTTTGCCATGGGAGATTCTGTAGAATTATCCCAGATTGCAGCCGCCATCCAGCAGGACAAAGAAACCACAAGGAAACTTCTCCATAATCTTATGGATAAATATCAGAAAGAGGACAGGGGAATCCAGATCATAGAACTGGAAGATGCTTATCAGATGTGTACTAAAAGAGAATACTATGAATGTCTGATCCGTCTTGCCATGCATCCAAAGAAACCCGCCCTTACAGATGTTATGCTGGAAACACTTTCTATCATTGCATACAAGCAGCCGGTAACCAAAGCTGAAATCGAAAAGATCCGGGGTGTCAAATGTGATCATGCCATCAACAAACTGGTGGAATATGAACTGGTAAAAGAACTTGGACGTCTGGATGCTCCTGGCAAACCAATTCTTTTTGGTACCACTGAAGAATTCCTCCGTTGCTTCGGAGTACAGGGTCTGGAAGAACTTCCTGCTGTAGACCCTGTCAAACTGGAGGATTTTAAAGCAGAAGCAGAAGAGGAAGCCCAGCTTCGGCTGGATGTCTGAGAAAGGAAGGATTTACATGCCTACAACTTATGCTCATGATCTCTTTGGCAGAAATATTTATCCTTATCTGCCAGGAGACCTCAAAAAGATCATCCGCAAAAACCAAAATCTTTTCAGAATCGGTCTCCATGGTCCGGATATACTATTTTATTATATGACCAGACCGACTGTTACCGGAACCGGAATAGGAATGCATCACGAAGATGGTGCTCATTTTTTTGAAAGAGGAATGACCCTCGTCCGGCAGAACCATGATGAAAAACTTCTCGCGTATCTGATGGGATTCGGGTGTCATTATCTTCTGGACAGTGCCTGCCATCCTTATATAGAAGATATGGCTGCAAAAAAAGTGATCACACATACCCTTCTGGAAAAAGAATTTGACCGGATGCTGATGCTGAAAACAGGAAAAGACCCCTATCATTATTATCCTGCCAGACATATTCTTCCAAGGATCAGTGATGCAAGGGTAATTCACCGGGCAATCCCCCGGGTATCTGTCCATGACATTCTGACTTCCCTTCGCTGCATGAAATTTATCACAGACTGCCTTGTTTATGATAACAAAGGAAGACGCAGAAAATTCTTATCTGTTCTTTCTGCTGTTGCCGGCAGGAAGCTGTCTGCATCCATGATGGAATATTTTATGCAAAAAGATCCTGTACCTGGCAGTGCGGTACCGGTTCACACTCTTTATGGGCTTTACAGAAATACTCTGAAAGAAGCTCCTTCCTATCTGAAGGAACTTTATCAGCTATCCCATAAAGAAACACCCCTTTCTTCCCGCTGGCACCTGACTTATAATGGATAACGGTTATACAGAGACCCTGCTACTGTCAGTTTCTCTTACATACTTTGGCATAAAAAAATGTTGTCTGAATAAAATAATCCTATAGACAATCCTGTAGAAAAGGAGTGGGGTATGAAAATCAGGCAACATTTTTTGTGTTATATATTGATGCTCGTTTTTTTGAACAATATCCCTCATACTGTCACTGCCGCAGATATGGACAATCCTGGTGAATTGTACGCACAGTCAGCAGTTCTTATGGATGCCTCTTCCGGAAGGATCCTCTATGAGAAAGATGGCAGAACTTCCAGACCCAATGCAAGCACCACCAAGGTAATGACCTGCATCCTGGCACTGGAAATGGGAAAGGGCGACGATTATGTCCAGGTATCAGAAAAAGCAGCTTCCCAGCCTGAAATAAAACTAGGAATGCATACAGGAGAGCAGTATTATCTGGAAGATCTTCTCTATTCCCTGATGCTGAAAAGCCACAACGATACAGCAGTTGCCATAGCAGAACATATCGGAGGTACTGTAGAAGGATTTGCAGATCTGATGAATGCCAAAGCTACAGAGATTGGCTGCAAGAATACGCATTTTATTACCCCCAATGGTCTGGATGCCAGCGACAGTGATGGTATCCACAGTACTACAGCATCAGATCTTGCACTGATCATGCGATATGCCATTCAGAACAATACGTTTCTCAAGATTACAGAAACAAGAGATTACAGTTTTTCGGAGATCAGTGGGAAAAGAACTTTTTCCCTCCACAACGCTAATGTACTTCTGGATATGACAGAAGGAGTCCTGTCCGGCAAAACCGGGTTTACTGCCGATGCAGGATACTGTTATGTATGTGCCTGCCAAAAAAACGGAAAAACTTTTATTATTTCTCTTCTGGCGTGTGGCTGGCCGGATCACAGAGATTACAAATGGAAGGATACATTTACGCTTCTGGAATATGGAGATCAGAATTATGAATATCGTTCTGTATGGAAAGAGCCGGAGATTCCTCTTGTTCATGTACAAAAAGGCATTACGGAAAGAGGGAATCCATGGGGAGAAGTTTATGTGAATGGTACTGTACAGATTTCCCGGGACGAAAAGAAGCTTCAGTTTCTTCTTCCAAAAGATCAGCCCATCACATCCCGGCTACAACTGAAAAAAGAAGTAACAGCACCTGTAAAAAAAGGGCAGAAACTGGGACAGCTGGATTTCTTTCTGAAAGATCAGAAACTGGCATCCTATCCTGTAAATGCCAGCGAAAACATACAGAAAATATCCTACAGCTGGTGTATCGATCATATTTTTGACAGTTATTTTCATTGAAAAGTCTTCCCTTTATGGGAGGACTTTTTTTGAGGTTAAAATTTTAACAAAAGAAACAAAAAAATCACAAAATCTATTGAAAAAAAAGTCAAAACAGAGTACAATTATAATCGGCTAAAATTTTGGTTATATTTAAAATTTTATAAAATGGAGGGCAAACAAGAATGAGTAACTCAACACAAAGCTTAGCAGGCACAAGAATCACATCTTTGCTTGATGCCAACAGTTTTGTTGAAATCGGAAAAAGCGTAACAGCCAGATCAACAGATTTCAACCTGACTGAGACAAAAGCGCCTTCAGACGGTGTTATTACCGGATATGGTGTGATCGATGGAAATCTTGTATATGTGTACAGCCAGGATGCATCCGTATTAAACGGTACTGTAGGCGAAATGCATGCCAAGAAGATTTCCGGACTTTATGACCTTGCTATGAAAACAGGAGCACCGGTGATCGGACTGGTAGACTGTGCAGGTATGCGTCTTCAGGAAGCAACTGATGCGCTGGAAGCTTTTGGTTCCATCTATCTGAAACAGACTCTTGCATCAGGGATGATCCCGCAGATCACAGCTGTATTTGGTACCTGCGGTGGCGGTATGGCAATCGTACCAGCATTAACAGATTTTACATTTATCGAAGCCAAAAAAGGCAAAATATTTGTTAACAGTCCCAATGCACTGGATGGCAACTACACTGAAAAATGTGATACAGCAGATGCTGAATTCCAGAGCGAAGAGACAGGTCTTATTGATTCTGTTGGTACAGAAGAAGAAATTCTTGGACAAATCCGTCAGCTGATCAGCCTTCTTCCTTCCAACTTTGAAGATAACGATTCCTATACAGAATGTACAGATGATCTGAATCGTGTATGCTCTGACCTTTCTGCATGTGCAGGTGATACCTCTGTTGCACTTTCCAGAATCGCAGATAACGGACTCTTCTTCGAAACAAAAAAAGCATTTGCACAGGAAGTAGTTACAGGTTTCCTGCGTCTGAACGGAGCAACCGTAGGTGCAGTAGCCAACAGAAGTGAAATATA
>URXG01000087.1 GCA_900551715.1 uncultured Blautia sp.
CTGACACTGACTGCTTATGATGTAAGCTTCTGGAAGATCATGGTAATGGGAATCATCCCGGTAGTCTTCCTGGTAATGGGATTTATGGTATGGCTGAAAAGGAGAAAGGCATAAATGAAGAAAAAAACAGTCAAACTGGTTTCGGCAGTAGTCGTATTGGGAGTGCTGTGTGCAGCGTATGAAGGCGTAAACTTTTATGTTACCTCACAGGAAGAAAAAGAAACTGAAGAGAATGACACAAGCGTAGATTTGGTAAGTCTGGAGGCAGATGATATAACAGCAGTTTCATTTACCGCAGACCAGAATGAAGTAGAATTTGATAAAAAAGATGATAGCTGGACAGAAAAATCTGATGCGAATTTTCCGGTGAATCAGGACACGGTTGACAGTGCAGTCAAGGGAGTTGCATCCCTGACTGCTGACCAGGAGATTTCCGATGTGGAAGATATGAGTCAGTATGATTTGGATAATCCGCAGAATACCATTACGCTGACAACAGCTGATGGTGATACAAGTCTTCAGATTGGAATGGAATCTTCAAATAATCAGTACTATGTGAAAAAAGAGGATGATGATAAAAATGTTTATCTGGTATCCAGCAGCTCAATAGAACCTTTTATGGGAACTTTGTATGATTTTGCGGAGAGTGGCACATTTCCATCCGTAACATCTGCTACGATCACAGATGTTAAAGTAGATAAAGAGAATGGTTATGAGCTTACACAGGATGCAGACAATCTGTTCTGGAATGTGTCTGATGGTAAAACTACAGAGAAGGCAGATACTACAAAAGCAGGAACTGTAACTTCAGCGATAGGATCTCTGGCATACGATAAATTTGTAGATTATAACTGCACCGACGATTCCAAGTATGGATTTGACGATCCGTATGCAGTTATTACTGTGAAGTATACCGAGGATGAACAGGAAACACAGACGGTAGAGAAGACGCTTACCATTTATGTGGGAGATGAGACCGGCGATGACCGTTATGTGAAAGTAGATGACAGCAAAGAAGTTTACACGATCACGAAAGATTCTCTGACAGATATCCTCGACAGTACAATGTCTGATTTCTACAACCTGTCTGTAAGCTATGTATCGGTTAATGATCTGGATTCCCTGGAGGTACAGAGTGCAGATGGAGATCATACAATAAACGTTGTAACGGAAACCGTAAAGGCAGAAGATGAAAATACCACAGACGATACAGATTCTGATACTACAGATGAAAGCAGTACAGAAACATCGGATGAGAGTTCCACAGATACAGACTCCTCTGATGAAAGTTCTTCTGATGATGAGGAAGAGACTACTACAACAACTTACAAGTTAGATGGCGAAGACCTCGATGAATCCACATTCACGACTTTCTACAATAAACTCATCAACATGACCGCACAGGAACGTCTTACTGAGGAGTATACTCCAGAAGGAGATCCGGCATATACCTTTATCTTTAAAGATAAAGACGGAAAAGAAACTACGGTGAAGTATTATGAATATGATACAAACTTCTATGCGGCGGTAGTTGAGGATAAAGTTTATCTGGTGAACAAGATGAATGTAAAAGATCTGGATGAAGCTTATCAGAAGATGGTGAATCCGGATACGGAAGATGCCGAAGAAAGTACATCCGATACAGCTACAGAAGAAAATTAAATTTATACGAACCTGCCCCGCGAGTTGCTCGCGGGGTATTTTTTTGTTTGCCAGTGGTAAAAAAATCTTCCTGGTGATAAAATAGAGTCGATTTTATAATAAGCGAGGAATCAGAGATGTTATATTTTTTAAATGATTATTCAGAAGGTGCACATGAAAAAGTCCTTCAGCACCTGATCGATACCAATATGGAGCAGCTTCCTGGATATGGAACCGACCATTACTGTGAAGAAGCAAAAGAAAAGATCAAGAAGGCATGTGGCTGTGAGGACGCAGAAGTCTTTTTACTGACAGGCGGCACGCAGACCAATCAGATTGTCATTGATACGATGTTACAGCCGTATGAGGGCGTTGTAGCGGCTCAGACGGGACATGTCAGTACACATGAAGCCGGTGCGATTGAATTTACCGGTCATAAAGTCCTGACACTTCCAGAAAAGAATGGGAAAATCAATGCAGCGGACCTTAAGAATCTGATTGAGACATTTTATGGTGATGAAAATCATGAGCATATGGTATTTCCGGGAATGGTCTATATTTCCCACCCGACAGAATATGGAACACTGTATACAAAAAAAGAACTGACGGAGCTTTCTGCAGTATGCGGGGAATATAAAATTCCTCTTTTTATGGACGGAGCCAGACTGATCTATGGTCTTGTAAGTAAAGAAACAGATGTGACTTTACAGGACATTGCGAAACTCTGTGATGTATTTTATATCGGAGGAACCAAGGCGGGTGCTTTATGCGGAGAAGCTGTTGTGTTTACCGGAAACAGTATGCCAAAGCATTTTCTTACAAGAGTCAAACAGCATGGAGCCCTGCTTGCAAAAGGCAGACTTACGGGGGTGCAGTTTGATGCGCTTTTTACAGATGATCTTTATCTTGAAATTGGTAAAAATGCTATCGAAACAGCCGCCGTTCTTAAAGCGGGCCTGAAAGAAAAAGGATATACATTTTACATAGATTCACCTACTAATCAGCAGTTTGTAGTTCTGGAGAACCGTAAGATGGAAGAATTAAAAAAAGATGTCCAGTTCAGCTTCTGGGAAAAGGCTGACGATACACATACTATAGTCCGATTTGCAACCAGCTGGGCAACCAGAATGGAAGATGTAGAGAAACTTCTTTCTCTGTTATAGATTGTAAAAAGACCTTTTTTATCGTATAATATAGATATTCAGGTGATGGAAAAAGGGAGGTAGAACATGAAGAAACACAGCAAACGTCTGCTGAATGCAGCAGCACTGGTTATGACAACAACTGCCACTATTCATATTATAAATAAAGTGATTGCAGCATCCGCCTGTCTGAAGGAAATGCTGGACACTGATGTAAGAAATTATTATCATTGGCGCTTTGGTGATATTTATTATACAAAAAAGGGCAAAGGAAGCCCGATCCTTTTGATCCATGATATGCTTCCGGGTGGTTCCGGATATGAGTGGGGTAAGATCGAGGATGATCTTGCACTGGAACATACGGTCTATAACCTGGATCTTCCGGGATGCGGACGTTCTGAGAAGTCAGGAATAACTTATACAAACTTTGTTTATGTACAGGCTATCTGCGATTTTATTAAAAATGTGATCGGAGAGAAGACAGATGTTATCGTGAACGGATATGCAGTATCTTTTGTTGTGATGGCATGTCACAATGAAAAAGATCTGTTCAACAAGATTATGATGGTAAATCCGGTCAGTCTTTCAAGTCTGAAACAGATGCCTGGAAAGAAAGAAAAACTTCTCCGTAGATGTCTGGAAATTCCGGTGTTTGGAACATTGGTTTATCACATGGTCGTATCAAGAGATGCTGTTAATAACGAATTCATTGAGAATTATGCATTTGATCCGTTCCATCCGGACAGAGACTTGCAGGATGCATATTATGAGGCAGCGCACAGAGGCGGCTGTTATGCAAAGAATGTTTATGCAAATAAAGCATCTAAATATATGAATATTGATATTACCCGTGGACTGAAAGAAATCGATAACAGTCTTTATATTGTTGAAGGTGAAGCTGAGAACAATGGGGAAGCAATCATAGAAGCATATCAGAATGTCAATCCATCGGTAGAAGCTGTTACGATTAAAGAAACAAAACATTTTCCACATGTAGAAGCACCGGAACAGTTCCTGGAACAGGTTGGAATCTTCTTCTGACAGAGCTGACTGTTTTATCTCAGTCGAGAAGACTCCCACCTCTTTCAGGTGGTGAGTAATAGCAAATTTGTCTCAGTGGGAGTCCAATCTCCGACTGAGATAAACGCTCCGCGAGGATGCGCAGTGATTCTGTAAAGAATATGTCAGCTTACGCTGACCAGAATCACGCGCCAAGTCTCACGGATGTTCGACTTGAAAAAAAAAAGGATAAAAGAAAGAACTCATGCTTATGTTGATTTTCACAGTAAAATGTGATGAATAACACAAGAGCAGGAGTTCTTTTTTTCTGGAGAAGTGAGGGTACATTGCCCTACTTCTGTCGTTTATATTTCGAAAGAGCCAGAATGATAGCAACAAATGCCAGAGCAAACATAACTTCGATTCCCAGAGATTTCCAGATATCTGTGGCAATATTGCCGGAAACGCTATGATATCTGGCGAGCGTTTCATTGATGTCCTCATACCAGTAGACTGGAAGAAACTGTGCTATTTTAAGTACTTTTTTATCCATAACACTCATTGGTACAAAAACACCGGACAAAAAGCACATGCCAAGAGAAACAATATTGGAAAGTCCATTGAGCATGTTGCTGTTTTTTACAAAAAGTCCGAGCAGATAAGACAGAGACAGCGAGACCATCATCATCACAAAGGTATTCAGGAGATAATAGGTCAGAACACCGGAAGCCAGGAGATCTTTTTGATACATGACAATTGCACCTGTGACGGCGATCAGCCATAAACCGACTCCGATCGTAAACATGGCAAGCAGTCCTTCAAGGTTCTGCCGGCGAATGGAAACGGATGAAGCCTGCATACGTTTCTGGATATCTTCTTTCTGAAAAGCAAGAAGAATATAGCCCATGGAATAGCACAGAACAGCCAGAAACAGATAGGGAACATAACGGAAATAATAGGTATATGCCGGTGTTTCGGAAGTGGTTTCGGTGTCCTGATACATGGAAACCCTGGAGGAAGGCTGTTCCAGAGCGGCTTTTGCAGCTTCTTTCTGAGAAAAACCAGAAGCAATGTATGTGCGCACATTATTCAGCCATGCATTGATCTGCTGGTCTACATAAAATGAAGTATAGGATCCGGGAATCTTTGTGACGGAAATCGGGTTATCCTGTACAATGCAAGTTTTATAGAAATCTTTTGGAATCTGTACAATATATTCTGCATTTCTGTAAAAAAGCTCTTCCTGCATAACAGAAGGATCACTGGAAATCTCAGAAACATTATGGATTGTTTTGAGATAGTCTGTTAAAGCATGAGAAAGAGTACTCTGATCATTATCTGCAACGGCAATATCCACTCGCGCTTTTTCAAAATCTTCCAGATGCTCTTTGCTGGCAGCTGCCTGAAGAGCCATGGCAACGGAGAAAAAAATAACCAGATATATGATCACCAGACCGATATTCTTTTTTAATATTTTCATATAGCCTTTAAATACTGTCATAGCGATTCCTCCTGATCAGTAAAAATGAAGCCATAACAAAAGCAGCGCTCATAACTGCAAGTGTGACAAGATTGCGGTAATAGCGGGCTGTATCATTGTAAACATTGATACAGTAAAATGCATCCGAAATCAGGGCAGCAGGATTGATGCGGTTGATGATCGGAGCATGTTTTTCTACGAGATCTTTCATGTTACTGTTCATGAGTCCTGCAAGAAAACTGCAGACCATGGAAATGGCAAGGATAACAGCAACTTTTATACCTTCACTCAGTTTGCCGAGACTTCCGACAAACAGCCCCACAGAAACACCGATCAGGCTTCCGAACAGTGAAATGATAAGCATTTTTCCTATTTGTCCCTGAAAATCCAGTTTCAGTATGATCCTGAGATAAATGAGTAAAATAATTACATCGGTATATCCGAGCAGAAAGGAAGTAATCTGCTCAGATAAAATCAGTTTGAGTTTATGGGTGGGAGTAACACAACGTCTTGCCGCCAGAGCTGTTAAATTGGCCTGTAACGTGATCGCGGCGCCAAAGCCGATAAAACATCCATACAGGCACGCCATGGCGATCAGAGCGTAAAAAAACTGCGAATTACCATCGATCGTTTTTCCACCCAGGGAAAGTTCCTGTACAAGATCGCGGGTATCTGCCATCTGTGAAAGTCCTTTCAGAATTCCGGAAGGATGTTTTTTCAGGATATTCTGTATCGTGTGCAGGTTGTTATTGTAACTTTCCAGAACAGACTGAAGGATACTTTCCGGAATGCCATGTGCATTAACTGTCAGAGACGGAGTCATTTCATTGTAATAGATACCAGAGATTTCCTTGTTTTTTAAAGCAGTAAGCGCTGCAGATTCATCCATCTCCTGAATGTTCAGAAGATCTGAATTACTTTTTTTAACTTGGTCTATGTAAAAGCTGAACAGTGGATTAGGGCTGGTTTCCTGCACCATAGCTACCTGAACGGTCTCAAAATCTGCATCATTCAGGTTTCCAAATGCAAAAAAGAAGAAGGTACCAAGAATCAGGGGAAAAACAAGCGGCCAGAAGGTCATATTAAAGTTACGTAATTTAACCAGAAGATTATACTTTATTAAATGCAGCATAAAAAATCCTTTCTGTGAATTTATGCATATTCATGTATAAATATACATAAATATTAATCACGAAGCTGTTTTCCTGTAATCTCCAGAAAGACATCATTCAGAGTTGGAAGTTCGGAAAAGACTCTTCCAAAAGTAATGTCCTGGCTCTGAAGGTAGTTCAGAAGACGAATCAGATTATGCTGAGCACCTGTGCAGCGGAGAGAGAGAATCTGATTTTCATAATGCACATCAAAAACATGAGAAAGATTCCTGATATCCTGAAGGTGTTTTTCTTCGAGAAGAATTGCTTCCACTGTGATCGTTTCGCCTGTTTTGATCATTTTCTTCAGTTCCTCAGTGGTTCCGGATGCAATTACCCGTCCGTGGTCCATAATTGCGATGCGGGTACAGATCTGTTCTACTTCCTCCATGTAGTGGGAAGTATAAATGATAGTGGAACCCTGTTCGTTCAGTTTCTGGATACCTTCGAGAATTTTATTACGGCTTTGCGGATCAACTGCAACGGTAGGCTCATCCATAATGATCAGACGAGGCTTGTGAGCGATACCGCAAGCAATATTCAGCCGTCGCAGCAGACCGCCAGAAAGTTTCCCGGGGCGGGTTTTACAGTAATCTTCGAGCCCGACAAACTGAATTGCCTCATTGACCAGTTCTTTGCGGCGTTTTTTATCAGAAACATATAAACCGCAGAAATAATCGATATTTTCATATACTGTCAATTCGTCAAAAACAGCGACATTCTGCAAAACAATGCCAATCTGTTGTTTGACCTGATAACTCTCAGGGGTCATAGGCTGGCCAAAGACTTCGATCGTTCCTTTGTCATATTTTAAAAGAGAGAGGAGACAGTTGATCGCGGTTGTTTTTCCGGAACCGTTAGGACCAAGCAGACCAAAAATCTCTCCTTCATGAATATCGAGATTCAGATGATTCAGAGCAACCAGATTACCATATCTTTTTACCAGATTTTCTATATGAATCATAATAACTCCTTCCATACAAAAAGTTTAAATCATGCGTATCTGACAGGGGCAGATATGCATAAATACCGGAAGCAGACAAGTGTTTCTTCCTGACTATACTATAAGATAAATTGTGTGAAATACCAAGTGCAGGATGTCACAGAAAAAGGATGACATTTGTCACTTTGAATAAACTGTGCGTCGCATTCTCGTTACTTCAGTGATGAGTTAGGCGCACTATTTTTTTGAAAATAAGCAGAACAAATGTTTGTAAATTCTATTTGCATATGGTATAATAAAAACATGGATAAAAATATGTTTAATATCAATAATAATGAACTTTCATATGGTAGAGGATATGTGTATTCCCTGCAGTATCATCTGGTATGGTGTACAAAATATCGGAAAAAGGTTTTAAAAGATGGTATTGATGCAGAATGCAAAGAAATGCTCTGTGATCTTGCAGAAGAATATAAATTTCAGATTCTGGCAATGGAGGTTATGCCGGATCATATCCATCTGCTTGTAGACTGCAGACCACAGTTTTATATCTCGGATATGATCAAGATCATGAAGGGGAACATTGCCAGGCAGATGTTTCTTGCGCATCCGGAACTGAAGAAGGAACTTTGGGGAGGGCATCTGTGGAATCCATCTTATTGTGCAGTAACGGTGAGTGACAGGAGCAGGGAACAGGTATGCTCTTATATCGAAGGGCAAAAAGAAAAATAGTAATCAAAGCCCCATTTTTTATATTTGTAGATGGATAATTCCTTACTGGCTGTAAGGGATATTAACCATAATTATATTGTAATAGAAAGAGGAAAAAAGATGAGGACAGTATCCAGTTATGGCGTAGAACTGCGAAAA
>URXG01000088.1 GCA_900551715.1 uncultured Blautia sp.
AACATATTCCCAGCTTGGCATGTATGGATTCACAGCCTGTTTTGTTTTCATGTTTCCCCTCCAATTTCAAATTTTAGTTTCATATCTTGTTTTTATAATCTCACTTTATCGTGTCTGTATTGTATCATGTTTTTTCACGTCCAATTTCTTTCAAGCGTGGTCGGTTTATTTTTCTGCGTAATCGGTACTTTCCTGAATACGCCCGGCATACGGGGACCAGAAATAATTTCGTTTATAACTGTCTGCGGCCGTCTGCGGAACAATAATTTCTGCACCGGTGCCATCCAGAAGATGTTGCCCCACAATACATTTCGAAGGATCTTTCTGTTTCATCACAATTGACTTAATGCCAGCACAATCTGCAAAAGCATAATCTTCAATCTGCATAACATTCTCTGGAATTACAATTGTTTCCTGTCCCTGATATTTCTGACTGTCTTTTTCTGTCCATACTCTGGCTTCTGCTGATATATCTCCCCATGTTTTGCGTGGTTTCTCCGGAAGTTCCACTTCTACAGCTCGATCATCTCCCATCATAGCCTTAATATCTCTGATCAACTGAACCGTATTCACTTCTTTCCCTGCCTGATTCAGATGAAAATTTGTATCAAAGAACCATTCTGCTTCCATTAGACTGTTCTCAGGATTTCCTATAACCGCAAAATTTAATTTCTGTTTCAACAACCGGTCATAATTTTCCACATCCTCCGCATCTTCTACTGCCAGTTCATTTACCGGACAATATCTGTACCAGACAACTGCCCCTTTTTTCTCAAGGTTCTCTGCCCAGGCATTCATATATTTCAGGAACTCCAATTGCACCACATCTTCTATAAATTTCACTTTCTGATTGACATCATAACCATACGGAAGAATATTTTCCTGACATGTATCCAGTTCTATATCACCATATACATTAAAAGATTTTTTCTGATAGATACTGTCCATCTGCGGATTCTTTCCATTCAACACATAATTCAATTTGTTCAATGCAAATTCTGGAAAATTTCCCAGCATAGCCTCATAGTTTTCACTTTTCAGATCACGTAGCATTCCAAAAGCTCCGTCAGCAGCCTGCCACATATATTCTCCGTTAAAATAATCTGAAAGTGTTTGCTCACTTTGCTCCGGAGAAAGAATTACGATATCACCCTCATGAATATATTTCTCTGCAAGATCCATAACTGCCTTCGTTCCAAGTCCTGCATACATACCAAAGTTAACAACCTCATATGAAGGAAAAATTTCATCGAGCATTTTGCTGTCACAATCAAAAGCAACACCACTTCCGCCAACCAGCACAATTCTCTTTCCCTGAGTATCCTTCAATCTCTCATATTTACTTTTCAGTTCTCCCATAAACGTATTTCCATACTGTGCAGGCAGTCCCAATCCACAGATCAGGAAAAATATCTGTTCTGCCAGAAGTACTGCCAGTGCAATTATGATAATACATTTCTCTGTTTTTTTATTCATATTTAAAACCTGAAATAAATAAATGCATTTTCACCGCCGGATGCCATCATTCCAAGCCATGAAAATTCAATCACAGTCACCATAACAACAAAAATCACTGCTGCCATACAAAAGCCTTTCTGAGTCTGGCAGTTCTTATCGATCTCCTCAGGAAGTCGTTCCAGAATCAGCCAGCTAATTCCTGTAGCAAGAAATCGCAGAATCACCACTCCCCGAATTTCCAGGAAACTCATAGTCTCAGCTATTCCACTGCCCAACGGATTCACAAACGGCTGTTGCAGAATCTGCCATGCACCAATAAGCGAAGGGGCACGAAAAAACACCCACGCAATATTCACAAGAAGCATCGTAAGAATCCATCCAGCCACCGGATGAAGGATTCTCTTTTTATCTTTCCTAATCTGTGAGAGGCATATAGCACCAACCATATAGATTCCATGGATCAATCCCCATACAATAAAATTCCATGATGCTCCATGCCAGAATCCACTCAGCAGAAAAACGATCAGTACATTTCGACATCGCTTTGCAAATCCTCTGCGGTTTCCTCCAAGTGGAATATATACATAATCTGTAAACCAACGGGTCAGGCTGATATGCCATCTTTTCCAGAAATCCTGTATGCTTACTGCGCGATAAGGATGCCTAAAATTTTCCATAAGACGTATTCCCATCATATGTGCCGCGCCTCTTGCAATATCTGTATATCCGGAAAAATCACAATAAATCTGAATGGCAAAAAACGCCGTTCCCAGAACCGCTCCAATCCCTCCGGCATCCTGAGGTGCAGCATATACTTTATCAACATACACCGCCAGATAATCTGCTACGACAACTTTTTTATAAAATCCCCGGAGCATCAGCCAGAAACCATTTAGCAAATCTTCCCTGCTCATTGTATGCTTTTCCTTCAGCTGTCCAATAAGATTACCTGCTCTCTCAATCGGACCTGCAACCAGCTGTGGAAAGAACGAAACAAACAGAGCATAGCTTAAAGGATTTTTTTCGGCTGAAATTTCACCACGATATACATCGATCACATATGCCATTGTCTGGAAGGTATAAAATGAAATTCCCACTGGCGGAACTGAATATTTCAGACCGATCAGAAATCCCAGACACACAGTCGCCGCAAAAATCAGCCAGGCTCTTCTGTGTCTACCCTTCTCAACAGCAATTCCCGCCAAATAAGTAATCGCTGTTGTAAGTAGAAGTAATCCTCCTGCCCAGGAACTTTCTTTTATATAGAAGAAATAGCTCACTGCCAGTAAAAAGAATTCTCTGTGTCTCCATGGAATTCTCCAGTACAGAAACACTACCACCGGAAAAAGAAAAACAAATGTCAGTGATATAAAATTCATTCCCCTTCCTCCTTTTTAAGCTGATTTTTCAGATCATGAATCACTTTTTCAGTCCGAATCTGTGCGCCTTCTGTAGATAAGTGATTGTCTGTTCCATACAGGTAGATTCCCGTATACAAAGAATCCTCAAGTTCAGAAATAACAGGAACATTTAACTGACTCTTAAAATATTCATTCAGACGAATTCTTTCTTCCTTCGTGCTTTCTTCTGAAAGTGCATATTTATTTCTGGGGGAATAGGTAAAATAAACTTTTATTCCCTGGTTCAGGAATTTCTGAAACTCTGCATTCACAGAATCAATATAAGTCTCTTTTGGAAATGCATTTACTGTATAATTTACCGGAAGTCCGTAAATCGGTTCTTCACTTGTGGAATTCGGACGATATACCACATAATCTCCGTACTCATTATAGCTTGGTTCCTCTACTTCATGTCCATCTTCGTCATAGTTTGAAGCACAGATATCGTAATTTTTTCGTTCCATATCCTGTCTTGCTGCCTGGTATGCAGAAAAAGCCGTAAAAGTCTGCGTATATTCCCTAAGATCTAATCCGGCAAACGCATCATAGTTAGATTCCATCATGGCAAATGTTGCATAATCCAGTTCCTTCTGATAACAGAATTGCCTGTTTGCCGCATCAAATTCCGGAGAGTCCAGAAGAATATCTCCTTCCTTCATGCAGGATCGGATCAGTTCAAGCTGTGGAAGTGCCGGTGAGTAGGCAAAGACTCCCATGTTAACTACCTCATAATCAGAAAAAGCCTGATCGATCATCTCACTGTCATACCCAAATCTTGTGGAAGATCCGGAAAACAGAACAATCTTCTTTTTGTCCTTCAGACTCAGCAAACGGTCGTATTTATCCTGGAAGGTATCAAAATAATTTCCACTGTAAGCCGGATCCTCGATTGCATTGATATGCAGAGTACGAAGCATATCACAATCCTGAAATGCATAATCGCTGATTTTTACCAGATCATCATACAGATACAATTGTTCCAGCCGGCTGTTTCTGAATGCCCATTTCTCGATTTCATAGATTCCCGGTGAAAGAATAACTGTTTTACAGTCCGTATCTGCAAAAGCCTGTTCCCGGATTGTTCGCACTGGCAATCCCCCAAGACTGGACGGAACACAAATCTGCTGCTCTTTTCCGGTATAGCTTGTTATAACGGCAAATCCTGACACTTCTTTATAGACAAAATCCTTTTCGTCTGTCCATGGAACCCACTGTGCATACAGAACAAGTCCTTTTTTCCATGCAATTCTGCTTCCAAGTCCCACCGCCTGACCAGTTCCATCAGCTCTGGTATTCCACCCAAGCTGTGTATAACCATCTCTTGTAAAAAGATCTGTTCCAATGGAAGTGTTGATTCTCTGGTGGGTACCGCGATAATAGATACTTACTCTGTCTGAATCCCCTGAAATATTTTTTCCACCATTGACATCATATGTAATCTCATATTTTCCTTTTTCAGCCTGAATGCAAATGCTCTCTGAATAATTTACTTTATGTAAAACAATCTTTACTGTTTTTTCATCACTTTCTTTTGTTATTTCGGTTTCGCCATGATAATCTGTACCCAGAAGCTGCCAGTTGTCATCCAGGGTAACTGTAAAGCTCACATCACTTCCAGATTCTACTGTTCTGGCAGGATCTGTTACACGATATCCATCTCCGGCTTCCAGAACAATATGGCAAAGATTCCTTTTATGGATATTTTTCTGCCCGCATCCGACAAGACCTGTTGTAAACAGAAGAAGGAATATAAAAAATACTGTTCTCACTTTTCTTTTTCGCATAACTCAAATTCCTCCTTCCATTTTTATCCTGTAAATACACAACGGCCTTCTGGTAGACTTAAGGCACAGCTTTAATGCTTGCTAACCTTAGTTATACCAGAAGACCGCCTGATTGTACCATCTTTATTTATTGTTTTTTCTTGCTGCAATTGCCTTCTGCTCTTCTGGCAGATTCTTCTCTATTGTAAAGAAGAAAATCAAAACTGCACAGATTACATAAGCAATTGTCTCTACCCAGATATATCCGACAGAGATTGCTGTCTGTGCTGCAGCTGTCTGTGCCGCAGTACCCAGTGCGATATCTGCTGCCTGGTCATATCCGCTGGCATTTAAGATTGCACTGAAAATAGAGTTACATACCGGAGTCGCAGCTACCATAATGGAGCTATAAATAGACATTGTCAATCCATCTGTACGGATTCCGGATTTATACTCGATATGATCAATAACATCCGCAAGCATGGCAAGGATCATGTAACATGCCGGAGCGGATCCGAGGCATTTCAGAGCCACACCGATTGCCACAGGAATAATCTGTCCATTACCCATGATTGCGATCACACCGCCGACAGAGCCCAGAAGCATGCCGACCATACACACAATACGTTTTCCGAATTTGTTGCAAAGAGGTACGATTCCTACTGCTGCCACAGCCATCGGAACTGCACCCATGATACTCAAGAGTGACTGTGAAGCACCCCACGCATCTGCTGTTCCAAAGAAAGTATTATCCATTACCCATTTGCAGAAATAAGTCATGGAACCGTTCTTCATAGCACCGCTCCACTGGAAGCCCATGTAGAACAGCATAACGATCCACCACATTTTTTCACTGGTAACTGCAGAAAGCTGTTCTTTCAGAGAAGCAGTCTTAACTGTTTTCTCCTCTGCTGTTCCCCCAGACATCTGCTCTTCTGTTACACGCTCACGTGTGAACTTGAACTGTAAGAAGATTGTCAGTGCAGAGAAAATGGCAATAGCAGTCATTGCTACCAGCCACAAATGCTGATTTTCTTTCAGTGCGAAGGAAACCAGAATCGGGAACACCATGGAACCGGCACCCATAACGGCAAGTCCTGCCACGTTTGTAAAGGAAGCCAGGGCTCCTCTCTGCTTACTGTCTCTTGTAGATACAGGAATCAGTGTGGAATTTGCAGTATTATAAATCGGATAAGCCACTGCATAAAACAGGTTATAGGCAATCGCAATCCATACCATTTTCGCAGTTCCATCAAAAGGAACCACAAACATCAGTACAGAAGCAATGGACAGTGTCAGAGCGGACAGCAGGATCCACGGTCTCGCCTTTCCTGCCATTGTTCTTGTACGTTCAATAAGCTGACCTACGATCAGGTTTGCTGCCACAATAAGGATGGTCGAAAACAACTGTAAGGTTGTCAGAAATGTCAGATTCAGTTTCAGGACATCTGTAAAATAGTTCTGAAGGATACTGGTAAAAATACCGGAAGCCAGAAGTGCTCCGAACGGTCCGATAAAGTATCCGATCAACATCTCTGGAAGTTTTACATCATCTGATTTGATTCTGGAACCGGTCAGTGGACCGTCCCAGAAATCTTTATTTGTATTGCTCATAAAATCAATCCTTTACTACTTTGAAGAAAGAGGAAATAATTGTACAGATCAGAGCAACCGCGCATACGATCATTCCAATAATTGCACCTTTTAAGTCCGCCATATTCTGAGCGTTGTTTTCAAAAGTCATGATTGAGCCGATTGCAGCGATTCTGCTGCTGACAAACTGAATCAGTGCATACGCTGCCAACACACCACATGCTACCGGAATAATATCCAGAACCGGTTTTGCTCCTATTTTCACAGAAGCTGCGATCATAACAATTTCAAGGACAGCAGCCACAGCCAGACAGGCCACAACCGCATTATCAACGCCACTGTTTACAAAGTAATTTGTTTTGCAGTTCATTATATACAGAACCAGTCCTGCAACAGTCACAAGAGCAGTGATTACGCTTAAGACCAGTCCTGCGCCCATTTTTTTCTTTTCAGCCATAGTTTCCTTTTCCTCCTTACTGCTCTTTCTTTTTCAGTCCAAGCAGATACATTACTGCACAGAGTACAGTCAGTACACCAAATCCGACACGAAGACCTGTGATCAGATTATCATACCATGTATTCAGTTTTTCAATATGTGTAGTAGTTGCCATGCCATCCATCGCATTTGAGTTTGCAAGGGCATAGTTCTGATACAGCATTGCCTGTTTCAGATCTGTCAGAAGTTCTTCACTCTTGCTTGCGTTTTCTACACTCCAGTATGGCCACACTGCTTCTACTGCTGCCATTGTATTGTCACCAGTGTTACATGTCATAGTTACACCATTATGTACTGCCATGCGGATCTTTGTATAAGTCGGATCCTGGATGAAGTCCTCAGACATCAGACCTTTGAATCCCCATTCTTTACGAAGGATGTTCAGAAGCAGTCCGGTATGTGCGTTACTTGTCACACAACCAACACGATTATATGTAGTCATTACAGCAAGTGCATTTGCTTCTTCAATACAGGACTGTATTCCACGAAGCTCGTTTTCACGTGCAGCCTGCTCTGTCATAAACTCGGCAATACCTGTACGGTTGATTTCAGTATCATTGAATGCCAGATGTTTCGGTGCGATCAGTACGCCATACTCATGTCCGGCTTTGATGATTGCCGCACTCTGACCTGCTGTCAGAACTGCATCTTCTGAGAAGTACTCATGGTTACGTGCATTGTACGGTGTACGATGAAGGTTGGTTCCAACGCCCCACCAGATTGCTGTGTTCGCCCACAGAGAATAGTTACCGATTACTTTACCCCATTCTTCTGCCAGCTGTTTGCTGAATGTCTGGCCAATTACAGTTTCGACCGCCATAACACCCATCTTATAATTACGGTTCGGATCATCCTCTGCAATCACGCACGGATCTCCTGTAGAATCATCTGAGTTTGCATACTGTCCCAGCGGATAGGAGTTAAACCCGTTCGGTCCGTCATTCTGGATAGCTTCCGGAGAAGTGATAGATTCGATTGTTTTTGTGCTGGTTCCACCAAATCCAGTACGAATCAGGCATTCTTCCAGCGTAAGCTGATCCATCAGGTTGTTCCATCTTTCGTCTGTAATATCGTCTACGCCTTTCAGGTTAGCCAGAGTCATTCCGTTATCTGCACCGAATGTTACAGAAGACGGATCTCCATTTGCTTCGATATCACTGTAGTCATCAGCCATAGTACTGATCATTTCATCTGTAGCTGTCAGATCTTTATATGTTTCCGGCCAGGTTCCTTCCCAGTCATTTCTGCTGAGATAAGTAACTGTATCTTCCATCCAGTTGTTCAGATCTGCATCCTGGAGCTGATTTTCTACCGGTGTACCATTTAAGGTTACAGCGAGGGAAGAAGAATCAAAATCACCAAGTTCCCATGTCTGTACATTGTCTTTATTTCCGTCAACATCCTGAT
>URXG01000089.1 GCA_900551715.1 uncultured Blautia sp.
ATTTTGCCATATTCATGGCAAAACACCTCGCGGAATATTACCTGTGAACAGTAACCAAAACACAACGGGAACTATTCTCCGTTATTGCTTTTTATTTTACTGCCTATTATAATAATGTAAGATTAAGGTTCTGTTTTATATTAAAATTTTCGGAATGGAGGTTTTTATGAAAACAAAAGCAAATCCTCAGGCAGTGATCCTGTTTCTCACAGGACTACTGTTTGCCGCCGGCATTTTCTATATCGGCTTCAGGACAAACAGGCAGATCCGTTCTGCCACCTCTGAACTTAACTCTTTTACCGAACAGGTGACAGATCTTCAGAAGTCTCTCAATAATGCCCACAGTTCCTATGCAGATGCTATTCAGTCAAAAAAAGATATGCTCAATTGGCGGGCCAGAAAAGCAGCTGGAGTAACTGCTCCCAGCCAGGAATCTTCAGAAGGCTCTACTTCTTCTGAATCCCAGCCGTCTGTTTTCAGCCAAAACACTTCTCCGGAATATAATTCTTTTACAGATGATTATCCCGAAAGCGATATTTCCTCTGGACGGTCTGAAGATACACCAGAGTCTGCTGCTGATTCTGAAAGCATCTTTTCAGATAATCAGCCTGTTGCATGATCATTACTGTTCGCTCTGTATACAGTAATACATACTCTACATCAGAAAGGAATTTTCCCATGAAAAAAAATCGAGAAAAATCACCTGTTTTCCTTTATATTGTCATCGTCATCCTGGCACTTATAATCCTTGCTCTGGGCGGTGTGACCCTAATGTCTCTCAACGATCTTGCTTTCCTTCGCTCCAAAGTATCTTCCCTTCAGGATACTGTTCAGGAAATTTCAGATACTTCTGCTGATCTTCTTGCACAGGCAGACGAACTTACCAGCCTGAAAGAACAATCTGCCTCTTCTGAAACAGCGGAACCTGCCCCTGATTCTTCCACTATTCAGGAAGAAGGCACCATTTCTCCTTCACACAGCGAACCAACAACTTCCACAGACGACAGCATGAACAGTCTTCTCTCGCAGATTCAGCCGCTTCTTCCTCAGAACAACGGATCCTGGTCTGTGTATGTGTGCAATCTTATTAAAAACACAGAAGGAAATATTGACAGTCATCCCATGCAGGCTGCCAGTCTCATCAAGCTGTATATTATGGGAGCTGTTTATGAAAATTACGAAACTCTTCTCCAGACCTACAGTGCTGACACCCTCAACAATTACCTGAATCCCATGATCACAGTCAGTGACAACGATGCTGCCAACGCTCTTGTAGAGATTCTGGGAAATGGTGATACCACTGTGGGAATGGCTGCTGTCAATACATTCTGTCAGAATCATGGATTTACCGATACTTCCATGGGACGTCTTCTTCTTCAGAGTAATGAAAATGGTGATAACTATACTTCCGCAAATGACTGTGGACGTTTTCTCAAGGAAATCTATCAGACTTATAACAATACCTCTTCTGATGGAACACTTGCTCACGCAGATGCCATGTATGGGCTTCTCAAAATGCAGGAGCGTAGAAATAAAATTCCTGCTGATATGCCAGAAGGTGTCAATGTAGCCAACAAAACCGGTGAACTGGATACTGTCGAAAATGATGCCGGAATTGTTTACAATACTGCCAAGGGAATCGATCTGGTAATATGCTTCATGTCAGAGAACCTTTCCGATACAGGTAACGCCCAGGCAGTGATCGCTCAGGATTCCCGTATGATCTATGGCTATTATAATGAATAAAAAAAAGACGGGAGAGTCAGACCTCTTCCGTCTTTTCTTTCTCTTCTTCATAAGACATTTCCCAAATATCTGCAAATACCGCCAGCGGGCAGTCCGTCAGAAGGCACATCAGAAGAAAACATTCATAAGGATTGACAATATAAATCTCACTCATACCGCATCTGTGCAGAATCTCCTGAATTTCCTCAAGAAAATGATGATATCTTGTATAGGGATCATCATCCTGCATTTCCTGGGACACGATAAAAAATTCAAGAGTAATCAGATCAAAACGTTCTACAGGGAATTTATGGTTCATAATGCTGTTAATCCGCTGCCTGCTGAACCGTTTCTGACTGAAATGACGGGCAAGTATGGAAGCTGACATTTTTTTAAGATTTCCCATTTTGTTTACAGGTATCCCACTGCAGATAACTTTTTCCACATCAGCATCAGAAATATCTGAAATATTCCACACTTTGTTGCGGTTCTTTTCCTCTTCGTCTCCCTGATACATCTCTGCAATAATCTTTTTGGCATGAATCAGCAGACGTACAAACTCCTGAAATGCCTGACTTTTTTCTGACATAGGATCATCTGTACCTGCTTTTACATAGGCGAGATACTCCAGAAGTTTTTCTTCGGTGTCAAGGTGCCATTCCCCTGTATAAACCTGGGTTGCTTCTTTATAATTTTTGTCAGGTTTCAGTTCTGTATATTTTTTCTTTAATTCTTCTGCTTTATGATAACCAAGCTGTCTGGAATAGCAATACCAGTAAATTACCTCATCCGGGTTGTGAAAATCAAAATCCTGTTCTCTAAGAACCCTGGTCAGAAAATCCGAAACATCCTCAGCACTCATGCGTAGTCCAAATCCCAGCAGAAATACTGTTTCTCTTTTTACAGAAGCCTGAGAAAGCCAGTTATTCACCAGCGAAGTCAGCTTCGTAGAAGTAGGATTCATGGATTTGGGTGTACAGGTCTCATGGAATGATTCAATGACAATATCCTTATAAATATCCTGGGTCACTTCACTGTAAGGCTCTTCCAGACCAGCTCTTTCATATATGTATCGTTTCAGATGGTCTCCAAAAGATACCAGCTCCATCTCTTTATATAAATAATGAAAAATCACATCTGCATCTTCGTCTTCAAATCCATCCAGGCTCACAACCTGGCGAAATTTCTGTGCTGCTTTTCTGGTAAATTCAAAGTCTTTAACAGAGTCAAATGCTACCACCTGCTCAAAATCAAGATCCTGCATTCTGTTTTTCAATTTTATCACCTTCGCATTTTCTGTGAATCCAGTCTGACAGCCTGCCAAACCAGTTTTTTGGTTTTTCTTTTACTTCGCAAAGTACAAGTGTTATATTATCTCTTCCGCCTTTTTTGAGAGCACGTTCCAGTAATATACCTGCTGTTTCTTCTACCGGGGCTTCTCTGGAAAGAATATCTGCGATTTCTCCGTCTGAAAGCATATCTGTGATTCCATCAGAACAGATCAGATATCTGACACCGATCACCGGTTCCCGGCTGCTGACAGAAGGTTCCAGTCCCATATAATCTTCCGGAATTCCCAGATACTGTGTCAGCGGCGATTTGTTAAACAATCCGCCTCCCAGAACATGATCTGTAGAAATCCTCCTGAACTGATCTTCACAGAACATATAGATCCTGCTGTCTCCCAAATTACAGCTATATACTGCATTCTGTCCAAAAATCATTAGGGCAGCTGTAGTTCCCATACTGCTTATTTTGTTTTCAACACTGAACTGGCAGACTGCCTGATTCATTTTACGGCATAGTTCATTCAAAAATTCCTGCGGGGCATTTCTGATCTGTTTTCGCTGATTCTTATAATGTTCACCACAGGCCTGTGCTGCCAGATAAGCAGCTATCTCTCCATAGCTTTCACCGCCCATACCATCAAATACTGCAAGAAGAGGAAGCTCTGATTGTCTGGCACAGCCTGTCTGAATATGATCCATTCCCTGATTCTGCGCTTCCAGACTTTTGCCGCAGCACCAAAAATTATCTTCATTATTATTCCGCACTTTGCCTATATGACATGTATACGCATATTCAATCTGATAGGTCATATTTCATCCCCTTTACTCATCAGTATCTGTACTGCTGGCTGATGCATTCAGCTGACTTTTGTATTCCTCTGCCTGATCCCAGTATTTTTTGCCTCGGTCTACATATTCTTCATTATCTGTTTCGTTGTCATGGCACACATTATTTTCATCGATCCAGCGTATCAGCTTACCATCATCATAATAATAAAGATCGACTTTCTGCTCTCCCGCTTTCAGATAGCTGAGGGTATTGTGATCTGCCCAAATATAGGCAAAAAACAATTCCCCCTCCCAGTAATAATACTCTTCATAATATCCATCCTGGGATAAAGAAGGATACACAAGTACCTTCTTTACAACACCTTCATCATCCAGGTAGCTGATCTTTCCATCCTCTTCTGAACTGATCCAGTTGTAATCGTTCAGATTGTCTGTAATAGTGGTAGCCTGAGTCCGGATCTTTTCCAGCGTTTCCTGGAGCTGTTTGTTCTCAGCGCTCTGCACTGTCTCAGTGACAGACTGCTTTAAACGCTGAAGCTCGGAATTTTCTTTTACAAGCCATATAAATACACCAATGACCACACATACAGCAATGGACATTACAACAACCGCGATCACCAGAGGATCTATCCCTCTTTTTTTCTTATGAGGTCTGCTGCTCTTGCCTGCAACAACTGTTTTTTCCGGTTCTTCTTCTATAATTTCTATATAGTCTTCATTATCTGCTGTATCTGGTTCTTCTGATTCTTCAGGCTGTTTCTTAACAGATACCGGCTTCTGGTATTTCAATGCCTCCAGTGCTTCCCGAAATTCTTCTGCTGTTTCAAAACGGTCCTTACGGTCATAAGCACAGGCTTTCAATATGATATCTGCCAGCCCTTCGCCTGCCTCTGCCGGTCTGGGGGGATTTTCTCCGGACATTCTTCTGTTAAGTGCATTTTCTTTGTCTCTGTATGTGATCAGCTGTTTCTCAAGACTGATAAATGGCAGACGGTTGTGATTCCTGAGCTTGTAAAGTACAATACCAAGAGAATAAATATCTACTTTTGCATCATAGGGTTCTCCTTTGTACATTTCCGGTGCCATGTAAGAGAAAGTGCCTTTCTTGGAAAGGCCACTCATGGTTCGTTCCAACTCTCTGGCAATTCCAAAGTCACCAAGTTTAAATTCGCCAAACCTGGATACAAAAATATTCTCCGGTTTGATATCTCTGTGAATGATATTCTGTTTCTGGCAGTATTCCAGTGCTTTGCAAAGATCGATTCCGAGCTGGATCACATCTTCTTCTGTAAGTTCCCGTCCTGCACAATAGTCAAGAAAACTGGTCAGATATTCCATTCTTATGTAGATGTCCCATCCAATATCATCCAGGTATTCTACTACTTTATAGTCTTCTACAGAAACCACATGGGAATTGCCTCTGAAGTACTCCATGGTGCTGACTTCCTGAATGCATTCTTCTACAAGCCCATGAAAATATTCTCTTACAGACTGTTCGTTGGGAGTTTCTGATCGTACACTGCTTAATTCACCAGCATTGGAGGGAATCGTGATCACTTTAACAGCGGAATAAAAGATCTTACCCTGTTCGGTTCTCTGTGCTTTATAAACTTTGCCAAAAGAACCTTCGCCAATCTTTTCTATTATTTTCCATTCTGGCCATACTGAAACTGGCAGCTTATCCATCATTCTCCCCTCCTTTTAAAAAAATACAGCTTCTAAATTCATGCTTCGTCTCGGATAGTGTTCATAGTATGCCATGGTCACTAATCTCACACTGCGTCTCCGACTTGTGTTCCATAAGTGTCCAGGCATGCATTCTCACTAAATTCATGCTTCGTCCTGCGGACTCGCATTCATTAAGTGTTCATAGTATACCATCTTAATTGTAGCCTGTCTGTAGTTTTCGCTTTTATTCCAGAATTTTTCATACAATTTTCATAAATTTAATATTCAAGAATGCCTCTGCAATCCTGCCGGAGGCTATGACTTTGACATATAAAAAGGAAACCCCCAGGCTGCTGATGCAGTCCTGAAGGTTTCCTGTATGATTATTCTTCTTCGGTTGTTTCTTCGGATTCTTCTGTTACCGGAGCAGTTTCTTCTTCCGGTTCTTCATCCATTGTGATCACTTCATCGTCAACTTCGACCTCATCAGCAATCTCTTCTTCCGGTTCAGTTTCCTCATCCGGCATTCCTGTATCAAGCTGAATATCTCTGTAACGTTTCAGACCTGTTCCTGCTGGGATCAACTTACCAATGATAACGTTTTCTTTCAGACCAACCAGATGGTCAACTTTACCCTTGATAGCAGCTTCTGTCAGCACTTTGGTTGTTTCCTGGAAGGATGCAGCTGACAGGAAGGATTCTGTTGCAAGAGATGCCTTGGTGATACCAAGCATAACCTGTTTTCCTTCTGCAGGAGTCTTACCCTCTTTTACAAGCTGTTCATTGACATCTTCAAATTCAAGGACATCAACCAGTGTACCTGGCAGGAATTCTGTATCTCCATTCTCTTCGATACGGATTTTCTTCAGCATCTGACGAACAAGAACTTCGATATGTTTATCACTGATTTCAACACCCTGGAGACGATACACTCGCTGAACCTCACGAAGCATGTAATCCTGAACAGCACGAACACCTTTGATTCTCAGGATATCGTGTGGGTTTACACTACCTTCTGTCAGTTCATCACCGGCTTCAAGCATCTGACCATCTGTGATCTTGATACGAGATCCATAAGGAATCAGATATGTCTTGGAATCTCCGTCTTCCGGATTAGTTACGATGATCTCACGTTTCTTCTTGGTATCGTTGATAACAGCAACACCAGGAATTTCGGTGATAATAGCAAGACCTTTCGGCTTTCTTGCCTCAAAAAGCTCCTCAACTCGAGGAAGACCCTGTGTGATATCTCCACCGGCTACACCACCACTATGGAATGTACGCATGGTAAGCTGTGTACCAGGCTCACCGATAGACTGAGCTGCGATAATACCAACAGACTCACCAACCTGAACTGCTTCGCCGGTTGCCATGTTTGCACCATAACATTTGGCGCAGACACCGACTTTACATTTACAGGTCAGAATTGTACGGATCTTAACTTCTTCAATCGGGCCACCTGCAGCGCTTACACCTTCACTCATGATACGTGCGGCACGTCTAGGTGTGATCATATGGTTTGCTTTAACAAGAATTTCACCATCTTTGTTTGTGATGGTTTCGCAGGCAAAACGACCTGTGATACGTTCCTGAAGGCTTTCGATCTCTTCTTTGCCATCCATGAAGCCTCTGACATACATACCGGAGATTTCCGGTCTGTTTTCACAGCAGTCTGTTTCACGAACAATAAGTTCCTGAGATACGTCAACCATTCGTCTGGTCAGATAACCAGAATCGGCTGTACGAAGAGCTGTATCGGACATACCTTTACGTGCTCCATGAGCTGACATAAAGTATTCCAGTACTTCAAGTCCTTCTCGGAAGTTAGACTTAATAGGAAGCTCGATAGTGTGACCTGTTGTATCTGCCATCAGACCACGCATACCAGCCAGCTGTTTGATCTGTTTGTCAGATCCTCGGGCACCGGAGTCAGCCATCATGAAGATGTTGTTGTATTTGTCAAGGCCATCCAGAAGTGCTCTTGTAAGCTCATCGTCAGTCTTTTTCCATGTTTCTACAACTTCTTTGTAACGCTCTTCTTCTGTAATAAGACCACGTTTGTAGTTCTTTGTGATCTTGTCAACAATATCCTGTGCATTTTTGATCATCTCAGGTTTCTGAGGCGGCACAGTCATATCAGAAATAGATACAGTCATCGCTGCACGGGTAGAGTACTTGTAACCAGTTGCCTTGATATCATCAAGAACTTCTGCTGTCTTGGTAGCTCCATGTGTATTGATAACCTTTCCAAGGATCTGTTTCAGCTGTTTCTTACCTACCAGGAAATCAACTTCCAGAAGAAGTTCATTACCCGGAATGCTTCTGTCCACAAAGCCAAGGTCCTGAGGAAGGATCTCATTGAACAGGAAACGTCCAAGTGTGGACTCTACAGTACCTGTCATAACAGTTCCATCCGGCATTGTCTTGGAACAACGAACTTTGATTCTGGACTGAAGGGTAATGACTTTATTTTCATAAGCAAGAATCGCTTCGTTTACACTCTTGAAAAACTTTCCTTCTCCTGGGTTTCCAGGTCTTTCCTGTGTCAGATAGTAAATACCAAGGACCATATCCTGTGAAGGAACGGCTACAGGACCACCATCAGAAGGTTTCAGCAGGT
>URXG01000090.1 GCA_900551715.1 uncultured Blautia sp.
TAGGGGTCTCCAAAACCTTTGGTGGGAGTTCGATTCTCTCATCCCCTGTTCTTAGTAAGTCGGAAATGCTTGGAAATAAAGCGTTTTCGGCTTTTTGTTGTAATAAAAAAGAGGCTTATGCAACCTCTTTTTCAAAAATTCTCAATATATCTGATTACTTTTTCTGTTGTGGCGTTCTGATATTTCCCCTTTTTCCATATAACACCAATCCGCTGTTCAATAGACGGCATTACCGGAATTCCTACAATCTCCGGATGAGCTTCTACAATAGAACGATAAAGGAAAGTTCCCACATGACCGGAACGAATCATGTTCAGAAGAGTGGTAATCTGACTGGTGTTCAGGAGAATATGAGGATTGATCCCAACAGCCTTGAATTGTCTGGTGAGGGTCATGACCTGAACAGAGTCTGTGTTAAAAAGGATCAGGGGCTCATCTGCAAGCATGGTGAACAGTAATGTCTGCTGATTTGCCAGAGGATGATCCGGTGAAACACAGAAAAGCAGGTCCTCTGTATCAATAATACGGAAATTACATTTATCAATGGAAGGCTGTTCTGCATTGACAATCGCCACATCCAGTTTCTCTTCTAATACAAGGTCACAGGCTTTGATGGAGCCGAATTCAAAAAGCCGGAAGTCTACCTCCGGAAAAGTTTCTTTTAAAGATAAATAAAGTTCAGGCAGATAAATCGTACCCAGCATTGGTGGAATTCCGATGCGAATGGGAGTGATCTTTTTTCTTAATTCGTGGAATTCAGAAGCTACAGAGTCTGCATGTGCAAGAAGTTCTTCTGCACTTTTGTAAAAAAGCTCTCCCTCTGGAGTCAGAGTCAGTTTGTTATTATTGCGGAAAAACAAATTGACACCAAATTCTTCCTCCAGTGATTTGATTGCATTGGAAATGGACGGCTGTGTTACAAAAAGCTCCTTTGCAGCTTTTGTGATGTTGTGATATCTGGCTGCCACACAGAAATATTCAAGCTGAGTCAGTTTCATATGGAGATCCCCCTCCTGTATCAAGCAGTATTTTTCTTATGATAGCATGAGAAAAATTGATTATCAACGGAAAGATAAAGTTATTGAGATAAAAAACTCAATAAGTTTTTCTTATGGTAGCATATGTTTTTATAAATGTACAATCCAGGAAATGGAATCTATAATAGCATCATAAACAGTAACGAACTAGCGCTGGAAAAGTACTGAAAAAAACACTAAACAAAAAAGTAGGAGGGTGTAGTAATGAGTCCATCAACAATTACATTGCTGTTTCTCCTCTTTGCGGTAATCATGTTTGTACTTGAAAAGATTCCGCTGGGAGTTACATCTATGATCGTCTGTATCGGACTGGTCGTAACTGGCGTTCTCGATGTAAAAACAGCTTTTGCAGGATTCATCGATAGTAACGTAATCTTGTTTGTATCTATGTTTATCGTAGGAGGGGCATTATTTGAGACAGGCATGGCAAACAAGGTGGGAGGTATCGTAACAAAATTTGCAAAATCAGAAAGAATGCTGATTATCGCCATTATGGTGATCGTAGGTCTTATGAGTGGCGTTTTGTCCAATACAGGTACAGCAGCAGTTCTGATTCCGGTAGTTATCGGAATTGCAGCAAAATCTGGATATAAAAGATCCCGTCTTCTGATGCCACTGGTATTTGCGGCAGCTATGGGTGGTAACCTTTCTCTGATCGGTGCACCTGGAAACCTGATCGCACAGAGTGCTCTTCAGGAAATCGGAATGAAATTTGGATTTTTTGAATATGCAATCGTAGGTATGCCGATTCTGATCGCAGGAATTCTGTTTTATGCAACCATCGGTTACAGACTTCTTCCAAACCACGATGTAAAAGACGAAGGAGCATTTGATACAGAAAAAGATTTCAGCGATGTTCCTGCATGGAAACAGTGGCTGTCCCTGATTATTCTGATCCTGACACTGTTGGCTATGATCTTTGAGGAAAAGATTGGTATCAAATTATGTATTTCCGGTGGAATCGGAGCACTTCTTCTGATTCTTACAGGAGTTATCTCCGAAAAAGATGCACTGAAATCCATTGACCTTAAAACAATTTTCCTTTTTGGCGGTACTCTTTCTCTTGCAGCTGCATTGCAGGAAACAGGAGCAGGTGAACTGATCGCAAACAAAGTGATCGGAGCTCTGGGAGATAATCCATCTCCATATGTACTGACTTTTGTAGTATTTATCCTTTGCTGTATTCTGACAAATTTCATGTCAAACACAGCAACAACAGCCCTTATGGTTCCGATCTGTCTGTCTATTGCACAGGGAATGGGAGCTGACCCGAGAGCAGTACTGATGGCTTGTGTTATCGGTGGTTCCTGTGCTTACGCAACACCGATTGGAATGCCGGCCAATACAATGGTAATTGGTGCCGGTGGATACAAATTCATGGATTATGTAAAATCTGGATTTCCGTTGATTATCATTGCAACAATCGTAAGTATGATCATTCTTCCTATTGCATTCCCATTCTTTCCATAAAGAAGCCCGGTTGCAAAGGAATATGATAAATAGAAATGTAAATATTTTTCATAATAATAATTATATCAGGAGGAAAAACAAATGGGTAAGAAAGAACAGGTAGAGCAGCTTACCACTTATATGGCGAACTTTGTTTCCTATATTGGTAAAGTACTGCCGGACGACATCAAAGCAAAGATCAACGAACTTGCAGAAAAAGAGGACAGTCCTCTTTCCAAGGTAATCTACCAGACAATGCAGAGGAACCAGGTTCTTGCAAAAGAGTTGAACAGACCAAGTTGCCAGGATACAGGTGTTTTACAGTTCTGGGTAAAATGCGGAACAAACTTTCCGCTGATTGGTGAACTGGAAGGACTTCTGAAAGAAGCAGTAGTAAAGGCTACTTTTGAAGCACCTCTCCGTCATAACAGTGTAGAAACTTTTGATGAATACAATACTGGTAAAAACGTTGGTAAAGGAACACCGACTGTATTCTGGGATATCGTACCGGACAGTGATAAATGTGAAATCTACACATATATGGCTGGTGGCGGATGTACACTGCCAGGAAAAGCAATGGTTCTGATGCCAGGTGAAGGTTATGAAGGTGTAACTAAATTTGTTATGGATGTTATGACTTCCTATGGATTAAATGCTTGTCCGCCACTTCTTGTAGGTGTTGGTGTTGCTACATCTGTAGAAACAGCTGCATTACTTTCCAAAAAAGCCCTTATGAGACCGCTTGGAAGCCACAATGAAAACGAAAGAGCTGCATCTATGGAAAAACTGCTTGAAGACGGAATCAATGCAATCGGCCTTGGACCACAGGGTATGGGCGGCAAATATTCCGTAATGGGTGTTCACATCGAAAACACAGCAAGACATCCATCCACCATCGGCGTAGCTGTAAATGTTGGATGTTGGTCCCACAGACGTGGACATATCATTTTTGATAAAGACCTTAACTACACAATCACAACACATTCGGGGGTGACTTTATAATGCTGGAAATGAAAGATGGAAAGAAAATTTTAACAACACCGATCTCAGCAGAAGATCTGAAGGATATCCATGCAGGAGATATCGTATACTTAAACGGAAGCATGACAACCTGTCGTGACGTTGCACACAGACGTCTTGTAGAAGAAGGTCGTGAACTTCCAGTCAATGTAAGAGATGCAGCAATTTTCCATGCAGGACCGATCATCCGTCCACTGGAAAATGACAAATTTGAAATGGTTTCTGTTGGTCCTACAACCAGTATGCGTATGGAAAAATTCGAATACGAATTCGTGAGAGAAACTGGCGTTCGTGTGATCATCGGAAAAGGTGGAATGAAAGAAAATACAGAACGTGCATGTAAGGAATTCGGTGCGATCCACTGTGTATTCCCAGCTGGAAACGCAGTTGTAGCTGCAACAGAAGTAGAAGAGATCGTAGATGCTCAGTGGAGAGACCTTGGAATGCCTGAGACACTGTGGCACTGCAGAGTAAAGGAATTCGGACCTCTTATCGTATCCATCGATACAGAAGGACGTAACCTCTTTGAAGAAAACAAAGTGATCTTCAACCAGAGAAAAGACAAAGCAGTTGAAGAAATTTGCAAACATGTAAGCTTCATCAAATAAAAACCTGTGAATGAATAATTCTAAACACGTACTTAATGAGTAAATAAAACCAAAGTTTTTGCCAAAACATTGCCATAGACAAAAGCCATACAGAAGGAGTCGCTGCCATGATCCTTTCGTATGGCTTTTGTTACGTGCAGAATATTTATAAGAAGCAAATGTGGATAAGGCTGCATTGAAGGCAGAAGAACAGGGTCTGTAAAAGACAATTGTTTTCAAGCTGCTTACAAAAGGGATGTCACAGAAATGTGATGTCCTTTTTTGTATGAAAACTGGTATTTACAGGGAATATTTCATTGCAAGGAAGGATAAGAACATATATAATTATAATTCAGTATGACAAGGGGAATGGAGAAGAAACTTATGGATTATCAGCAGCTTATAACATTTATCATGGAAATGATCGGAACAGTGGCTTTTGCAGCATCAGGAGCTATGGTGGCAGTGGACCGGGCAATGGATATTTTTGGGGTAATCGTACTGGGAGTTACTACATCAGTTGGAGGGGGAGCTATCAGGGATGTGATTCTTGGGATTGTTCCACCTGCCATGTTCCAGCATCCTGTGTATACTCTGGTGGCAACCATTACTTCCTGTGTAGTATTTTTGATTCTCTATCTGAAAAAAGAACTGTTGCAGGGACATAACAGGGAGACTTACGACAAAGTGATGCTTATAATGGACTCTGTAGGTCTGGGGATTTTTACAGTGGTAGGAGTGAATACAGGAATCGCCCATGGCTATATGGATTATATGTTCCTTCTGGTATTTCTTGGAACCATCACAGGAGTTGGAGGTGGACTTCTCAGGGATATTATGGCTGGTGTGCCGCCATACATTCTTGTAAAACATATTTATGCCTGTGCTTCGATTGTAGGAGCTGTTGTCTGTGTGCTTCTTTACCGGCATTATGGGGCAGTAATTTCTATGGTAGGAGCCTCGGCAGTGGTGTGCCTGATCCGCTATCTGGCAGCACATTACCATTGGAATCTGCCAAAATTGAAAAGAGAAGGTTAAACATAATAAGAAATAACAAAAAGAAGTGAGATTCCTAAAAGGGAAAATCACTTCTTTTTGCTGTCACAATAAATCAGGAAAACAATATAGTAAAGTATATAAGGGAAACCTTAGCTAAGTGGCTGTGTATCCTGGAGAGCTTCGAAACCTTCCTCGCCTGTACGAATCTTAACAACATTTTCGATGTCATATACGAAGACCTTACCATCACCGTACTGTCCAGTATGAAGGACTTTCTTGGCTGTATCAATTACTTTCTTAACAGGAACAAGACTTACAACGATCTCAATCTTAATCTTAGGAAGAAGATTCATATCCATTTCTACACCACGATAGTAGCTGCGGGCACCTTTCTGTACACCACATCCCATAACGTTGGTAATGGTAATACCGGTTACACCGATCTCATTCATGGCATGCATGAATTCTTCCAGTTTGCTTTGACGAGTAATGATGACAACCTTGGTCAGTTTGTGAACTCCTTCTTTCGGTAGTTCAGGAATAGTCTCAACTACTTCAGCAGGTGCAACATTTGCGGAAGTGTTAGCAGAAGGTGTCTTCTTTGTAACGCCCATAGGAGCAGGTACAGTCATTGTGTCATGAACAACAAATCCATCGTATGCACTTGTAAGACCATGTTCTTTGGAGTCAAGACCTTCGATCTCTTCTTCAGCAGTAACACGAAGTCCAATAGTATGTTTAATTGCCTGGAAGACAATTGTCATGGTAACAGCAACCCAGGCAATTGTGATAATCATGCCAGTAAACTGAACACCAAATCCATGAAAACCGCCGCCAACCAGGAGGCCTTTCCAGCCTGTACCTGAACCATCAGAGAAAAGACCAACAGCCAGGGTACCAAAAGCACCATTGAGACCATGAACACCAACTGCACCTACAGGGTCATCAATCTTCAGGAATTTATCAATAAATTCAATACCAAATACAACGATGAAACCAGCCAGGATACCAATGATAGCAGAAGAAGTAGGAGATACGGTATCACATCCTGCGGTAATAGCAACCAGACCTGCAAGAGATCCGTTAAGGGACATGGAAACATCCGGTTTTTTGTATCTTACCCATGTAATGATAAGAACAGTCACAGTAGCAACAGCCGCTGCAAGGTTTGTGGTAACAAAAATCTTACCTGCACTGACAATAGCGTCACCTTCCATACTTACAGTGGAAGCACCGTTGAATCCGAACCAGCAGAACCAGAGGATAAATACACCAAGTGCACCGATGGTAAGGTTATGTCCCGGGATAGCCTTGGATTTGCCATCTTTAGAATATTTGCCGATACGTGGTCCAAGAACTATGGCACCGATAAGAGCTGCCACACCACCTACCATATGTACTGCACAGGAACCTGCAAAATCATGGAATCCCATCTGGCTGATAAATCCACCGCCCCAGATCCAGTGACCGGATACAGGATATACAATAAGGCTGATAATAAAACTGTAAATACAATAAGATGAGAATTTTGTACGTTCAGCCATTGCACCAGATACGATGGTGGCAGAAGTAGCGCAGAATACAGTCTGGAAAATCAGGAATGCCCAGAATGGAACACCATCCGGAAGCATTGCAGATCCGTAGCTTGCTTCTGTGGCAATTCCACCGATCTTTCCAAAGAATCCGTTTCCTGCTCCGAACATGATTCCGAATCCTACGATCCAGAAAGTAGGAGTTCCGATACAGAAGTCCATCAGGTTTTTCATGATAATGTTACCGGCATTCTTTGCTCTGGTAAAACCAGTTTCAACCATTGCAAAACCTGCCTGCATAAAGAATACAAGTGCGGCACCAAAAAGTACCCATATAGTGTTAACTGAAGAATAATCCATAATGTTACCTCTCTTTCCCCTAAAAAAGCTTATCAGTTGACAGTTCCTTAAAATCGAAAAGCGCGGAAATGATTTTTTATCATTTTCCGCGCCATTGCGAACTTATATATGTAAAACAGGGGATATCCTATCGTGTGATTAATGGATGAGGAAATCGATAATGAATTTATGAAGTAATTTGTTTCATAAAAGATATCCCCCGGTTTTACCGGTATAAAATTGTCTGGTTATCCTCAATCAGAAATAGAGAATAACAGTTTTCCATAAGTAGGATATGGAAGAATGGAGTCTGGAATGAGTGCCTCAGCTGCATCAGCAGATTCACGAACTTTTTCCATATCAGCAAGAACAACACTCTGATAGAGCTTTGCACTTTTGAGAAGATCTTTGTCTGTCTCATATTCAGCCATTGCTGTATCTGTTTTCAGTTTTTCCAGATCAGCAGTCATAGTTTCTGCCAGTTCAGTGAGTCTTGTAAGAAGAGATGTCTCCCCTGAAACAGAAATACTCGGAACAACAGATTTTTTAAGTGCAGCAGTCTGTGCAACTTTTTCCATATATGTAGTAATACTTGGAAGGAGATCCTTCTGAATGATCTCGATCATGGTATTTGCTTCAATATGAAGTGTCTTTACATAGTTTTCAAGCTTGATCTCATAACGGGAATGAAGCTCTGCATTTGTAAAGATATGATGACTGGTAAGAAGTTTTTCATTCTTTTCATCAATAAAATGTGGAAGTGCATCCGGTGTGGAAACCAGATTGTAAAGACCACGTTTTTCTGCTTCTTCAAGCCATTCATCTGTATAACCGTTTCCATTGAAGATTACACGTTTATGGTCTGTGATTGTCTGTTTCAGTAATTCATGAATTGCTTTATCCATTTCTTCAGCCGGAACATCTTTCAATTTTTTATAGAACTGGCTCAGAGATTCTGCAACAGCTGTGTTGAGGATGATGTTCGGGTTGGCAACAGAAGAAGAGGAGCCAAGCATACGGAATTCAAATTTGTTTCCGGTAAATGCAAATGGTGAAGTACGGTTTCTGTCTGTGTTATCTTTTACGAAGTGAGGAAGTACTTTTG
>URXG01000091.1 GCA_900551715.1 uncultured Blautia sp.
CTGATAAAAAAACTAAAAGAAATGGGAATCCTTTTTGTGGCGGCAAGCGGGCGCCAGTATGCCAATATGAAGCGTATGTTTGCACCAGTGGCTGACGAGATTGCATATATCAGCGAAAACGGTGGTCTGGCACTGCAGAATGACAAAGTACTGTATCAGGACAGTTTTGATCCGGCACTGGTCAAAGAAATTGTCACTGCTATCCAGGAAAATGATGGTTCAGAATTTTCCTGTTCCACAAAAGATTACTATTACATCTGTCCAAAAACAGAACATTATTACAATCTTATGATCAATGTAATTGGAAATAACTGTCATATAATAAAGAATGTGGATGAGATCACAGAGCCCTGCATGAAACTTGCAGTATATGAAAAAAACGGTAATCAGGATGCCACCACCCGACACTGGCAGGAACTTTTTGCAGGCAGATGTAAAGTAGTGACTTCCGGTGCAGCCTGGGTAGACTTTGTACCTTTCGGGACAAATAAAGCGAAAGGAATTCTGGAGTTTCAGAAGAGACTGAATATCGCTCCGGAGGAATGCATGGTGTTCGGAGATGAGTACAATGACATAGAAATGCTGAAAAGTGTGCCTTACAGTTTTGCAATGAGCCATGCAAAGCCCGGTGTCAAAAAAGCAGCAGCCTATGAAACAGACAGAGTAGAAGAAGTTCTGAAAAAACTGATCAGAGCCAACGGAAAGATAGAGGAGGTAGTATGATGTATACAAAAGAAAGTATTGAAACTTTTCTTAAAGAACAGGGAAGACTTTATGATGAACCGGTAGCAGAGACACCGGAAGAGGCAGAAGAATTTCTGGAAGACTGCATGGCAGTAGAAGTGAATAATCTGAAAGAAGTAAGAAAGTATCTGGATGAAGCCGGCGCTGATGTCAGTGGGATGTCTGATGAGGAACTGAAGGAAGCATGTGAAGTATTTGCACTGCCTTCCGGTGGATTTCTGATTGTGGAAGGATAAGATCTGTAAAGACAGAACTGCTGTGAAAGTTCTGAAGGGCATTCAAGTCGAACGCAGGTGAGACTTGGTGCGTGATTCTGGTCAGCGAAAGCTGACATATTCTTCTCAGAATCACTGCACATCCTCGCGGAGCGTTTATCTCAGTCGGAGATTGTACTCCCACTGAGAAAGACTTGTTATTACTCACCACTTGCAGAAGTGGGAGTCTTCTCGACTGAGATAAAATCAGGAAAACAGGACAGAAACATTCTGTGTCTGGCTGCAACTGCAGAAAGGACGGAATGTTTCTTTTTATAATACAGGAAACACAGTTCCGGTAAAACAGAAATTACATAAGTCAGGAGGGGAATGATATAATCAGTAACAGATAGTCGGGGACAGGACGCCGGTGTCAGTGAGTAAAGAATCTATAGCCGGAACCTGTAGTGAAAGAAATAAGGGAAAAATCGAATAAAGGAGGATACAGAATGAAAGAAAAGAAAAATATTCTTGCAGTGATTATGTCTCTTTTTATGATTCTGTCTCTGCTTCCAGTGTCGGTTTCGGCAGCAGAGCTGACCATGCTGGATGGCAAGCTGAAGATTCAGGGTACAGCCATGGCAGGGAGCACGTTAAGTGCAGAATTCAAAGATGTAAAGCCGGAAGGGCTGGAAGAAGACAGTGTCACTTATGTCTGGTATCGTAAGACTACTGATGATGAAGCAGCAGAACAGGCAGGAGAGACACCGGAACTGAAAGAATTAAGCAAAGACAAAACATACAAAGTAACCAAAGAAGATATTGGTTCCAAAATAGTACTGGAGATCACAGGCGTTGAAGAAAATGGGTTTACCGGTACACTGAAAGCAGTGACAGATTCCGTGGCTGAGAAAGCCAAAGATTCCCAGACTGACGCTACAGAAACAACCGAAGCAGCGGAGGCAGAACAGGTAGCCGAGGAAACAGAGACATCGGAGGCTGAAGCAGATGATAAGGCATCTGATGATCTGGAACAGGCAACGAATGAAGATGCGATATCAGAAACTCCGGAACCTGCAGAAGATTCTTCAGGATCAGAGGATGGATCTTACGAAAGTACTGATATTCCGGAAGCTACAGGAGATGACAGTGAAGAGAAAGCCGGAGATGCATCAATAGAGGGAATCCCAGTTGCCACAGGGGATGGAACATACGGAGGTGACACCGCAGGGAATTCAGAAAAGAACCCGGAAGCAGAAGATCAGACAGAAGATTCATCAGATGCCCCGGCAGATTATTATCAGGCTTCTGCCAGTGTGGATGGAACAGATTCTGATGTAATGGATTTTGGAACTGTTGTTTCCGGCTCAGAGGACAATACAGAAGGTCAGTTTGTTACGGTAACCAATACGGGAAATGACACGCTTCACTTTACAGAGATCAGCCCGGAACATTTTGTAGTACAGGACATTACAGCTCCTCTTGAAGCAGGAGAAAGTGTACAGCTTTGGGTAAGTCCAAGAGCAGGAAGTGAACCTGGAAGCTATGAAGATACCATCACTTATACCAGCGAAGAAGGTGCACAGGCTTCTTTTACAGCCAGAGTTACCGTTCAGGCTGCGGATCAGAATGGTGAAGAACCGGTTCTGACGCCAGCAGGAGAACCTACAGAGGAACCTTCAGAAACTCCAGCAGAAGAACCTACAGAGATACCGGAGGATCCGGCAGGCACGGGAGACAGTGGTTCTGTGCTCACTTCTGAGGATACGTTACTGAATACCAATGGTCAGCCTCTGACAGTAACTGTTACTAATTCAAGTTCCGAAGCCATTACAGTTGCAGCAACTTCCCAGAACGGAAATGTTACGGTGACACCAGCCAGTGCTGTCATAGAGGCTGATGCAAGTGTTGATTTTACTGTGGCGCCTGCTGAAGATCTTAATAAAGAAACAGAATATATAGATCAGGTTTATATTCAGGATATCAATAATCCTTCCAACACAGTTACATCAGAGGTTTCTGTGAAGATAGCAGGCAGCATTCTGAATGCTGTTGACCCGGATCGTAAATTCGGAACAATTGTAGACCAGTATGATGATCTTCCGTCAGCACAGTCAGTAGAGATCCAGAATACAGGAAGTGTGGATGCTACAGGGCTGACAGTAACCAGCGAATATGGCACGCCGAAATATTTTTCTGCGTCACTTTCCAGTGATACTATTGGGGCAGGAGACTCTGCCACAGTTACTCTTACACCAACAGGCAATTTTACAGGAGGAAACACCTATACAGAAGCATTTACTGTAATGGATGATTCTGGTTCCAGTACCATGGTAAAAGCTGAGATCACTGTTGAGACAGCTCGTCATGAGATCAGTATCAATCAGGATGGGAAAAAACTTGATTTTGCAACAACCAAGAAGGGGTACAGTGAAGTTCAGGAAAAATCTTTCACTGTTACCAATAACGGTAATGTAACAGAGACACTGAATCAGCCTTCTGCATCAGCTTTCCAGATCAATGCAGTTGATGCACAGGCACTTATCCTAGCACCAGGAGAATCGGTTACCTTTAAAGTAAGCCCAAAGATGGGACTGGATGTAAACACATATAATGAAACAGTTAATATTACCAGTGCTACTTCCACAGAGGCTGCTGACAACGTGAATCTTGTATTCCAGGTAGTGAAAGGCACTGCTTCTCTGAAAAAGATCAGAAAGCCATCTAAGATCAAAGGTCTTGCCAACGGCACCAGGAAAGAGGCTTCTGCACTGAAACTTCCATCTACAGTTGTGATCGAAACAACAAACGGAAAGATGAAGGCTTCTGTTACCTGGAATGTAAAGAAGTGCAGTTATGATCCTTCCAGTACCAAGGCACAGAGCTTTACTGTAAAAGGTACAGTGACACTCCCTACAGGTGTGGACAATGATAATCAGATATCTCTTGCAACTGCAGTCAAAGTAAATGTAAAAGCATATTCTGCAAAGCAGGCACAGGCAGACAATAACAAGATTACAGGCATTGAATATAATGGTGTTTATACAACACAGTCCAGAATTTCCTTTACTGCCATAGGAGCAGGTATGGATAACGGCAGTCCACGCAGTGGAGATACACGTTATATCCCGCTGAACTGGACAGTATTGGATACTAACACCAATGGATGGACAGCAGCTCCTTACACAGCATCCTTTGGCCTTGCCAAAAGTGGGGATTATACGTTGAAGGTAACATTCAGACAGCAGCAGTATGATGGCAAGACCTGGAAAGATTCAGAGACTTATGATACCAAACAGGTACCATTCAGTATCACCAAGGCGAAGGTTACTGCACCGGGACTGGATATCACACCGGCAGCCAATCAGAAGAAATCCGTAAAGACAGGAGATAACACACCGATAGCACCGTTTGTGATCATTCTGGCAATAGCTGTTGGAGCAATAGGCGGAGTATTTTATTATAAATATAAAAATAAAAGAAAATAAGCAATAACAATCAAAAGAGACATTCTGAAGTAGGATGTCTCTTTTTTATAGATGAATTGTTAGCACTCAAATTAAATGAGTGCTAAATTTTTCTTGACTTTTGGTCGGAAGAGGATTAGTATATAGAAAGACAGTAACGGAACGCTTATAAAGCTGGAAAGTTACAAAATGATAAAATGGAATTAAAGGAGTGGATAATATGGCTGAAAAGCATGGAAATTTATCAATCAACAGTGAGAATATTTTCCCTATCATCAAGAAATGGCTGTATTCAGACCATGATATTTTTGTAAGAGAACTGGTATCCAACGGATGTGATGCCATTACTAAACTGAAAAAACTGGAAATTATGGGAGAATATACTTTCCCGGATGATTATAAACCGGCAGTACAGGTAGTAGTAGATCCAGATGCCAAGACCCTGAAGTTTATCGATAATGGTATTGGAATGACTGCTGATGAAGTAGAGGAATATATCACTCAGATCGCTTTTTCAGGAGCAACAGAATTCCTTGAGAAGTATAAAGACAAAACAACAGATGATCAAATGATCGGTCATTTTGGACTGGGATTTTATTCTGCATTTATGGTAGCTGATGAAGTGCACATTGATACCCTTTCTTACAAAGAGGGAGCTACACCGGTACACTGGACCTGCGATGGCGGTACAGAATACGATATGCAGGATGGTAATAAGACAACTCCTGGTACAGAGATCACATTGTTTCTGAATGAAGAAAGTCTGGAGTTCTGTAATGAATATCGCGTACGTGAAGTCGTTGAGAAATATTGTTCCTTCATGCCGGTAAATATCTACCTTTCCAAAGCCAATGCAGAACAGGAATATGAGACGATCGACGAAGCAGAACTGAGAGATGATGATGTTGTTGTAGAGCATATTCACGAAGATGCAAAGACAGAAGAAAAGGAAAATGACAAAGGTGAGAAAGAAGTTGTTGAAGTTTCTCCTGCCAGAGAACGTGTAAAGATCAACAAGAGACCAGTATCTTTAAGTGATCCGAATCCGCTGTGGATGAAACATCCAAATGAATGTTCTGACGATGATTATAAAGAATTTTACCGTAAAGTATTCATGGATTACAAGGAGCCTCTTTTCTGGATTCATCTGAATATGGACTATCCATTTAACCTGAAAGGTATCCTGTATTTCCCAAAGATTAACACAGAATATGATTCTATTGAGGGAACCATCAAACTTTACAACAATCAGGTATTTATTGCAGATAACATCAAAGAAGTAATTCCGGAATTCCTTCTTCTTCTGAAAGGTGTCATTGACTGTCCGGATCTTCCGCTGAATGTATCCAGAAGTGCGCTTCAGAATGATGGATTTGTACAGAAGATTTCTGAATATATTTCCAAGAAAGTTGCAGATAAACTGACCGGAATGTGCAAGACCGATCGTGAATCTTATGAGAAATACTGGGATGATATCAGTCCATTCATCAAGTTTGGCTGTATCAAAGACAACAAATTTGCCGAAAAACTTCATGATTACATTCTGTTCAAAGACCTGGATAACAAATATCTGACTCTGAAAGACTGTATCGAAGCAAACAAAAAAGAAGATACAGAAGAAAAAACTGAAGAAGCAACAACAGAAGACACCACTGAAAATAAAGAAAAAGAACCGGAAAAAACAACCATCTTCTATGTGACAGATCCGGTTCAGCAGAGCCAGTACATCAATATGTTCAAGGCAGCAGGCAAGAACGCAGTGATTCTTTCACATAACATTGATACACCGTTTATCTCACATCTTGAACAGAAAGATCAGACAATCCAGTTCAAACGAATTGATGCAGATCTTACAGATGAACTGAAAGCAGATGGAACAGCAGATGAAGAGATGACCAAGACTCTTACAGATCTGTTCCGCAAGAACCTGAACAAAGAAAAACTGGAAGTCAAAGTAGAAAATCTGAAAAATGAATCTGTAGCTGCAATGATGATGCTTTCCGAAGAAAGCCGTCGTATGCAGGATATGATGAAGATGTACAATATGTACGGAATGGATCCGTCCATGTTTGGTGGTCAGGAGACACTGGTATTGAATGCCAAACATCCTCTGGTAAAATATCTGGCAGGAAATACAGAATCTGAACACAGTGCAGTAATCTGTGAACAGCTTTATGACCTGGCTATGCTCAGCCACAAACAGCTGTCACCGGACGAAATGACCAGATTTGTACAGAGAAGTAACGAGATCCTGATGCTTCTTACAAAATAAAATATTATAATCCGGGTAAAAAGATTTAAACAGAAAAAAGGATCCAGATGCAGAAATGCGTCTGGATCCTTTTTTTGACCTCGTATGGTTTGAAATATTACCTGTGAACAGTAATATTATTATATTATTTATAACTGGTTCTTGACAAATTATAAGAAAATTTTTATCCTATACATATATGGTCAGGTATTTGTCGATAAAATGCGATATTTCTCGAAAAATGTCATTTATGAACGAAATTCCTCTAGTTTGGTCAGGAAAAGAAAAAATTACAAAATTTGTCGTATAATAGGGAAAATAAAAGTTTAAGGAGGAAAAAAGTATGAGAGAGATTTATCGTTTAATCAGACAATTGGGAGTAACATCAAAATACAAAGGATATTATTTTTTAGCAGAAGCTGTAAAATTATCTGTGGAAATGCAGGGCAGACCTATCAAGATAACGAAGGATATTTATCCTACTCTTGCACGTAAGTTCAAGTCTACGCCTGTAAACATAGAGCATAACATCCGGACAGTATTGAATCTCTGCTGGAGTTCCGGTAAAGAAACATTAAACGCCATTGCAGGATATTCTCTCCGGTATAAACCCACAAACAGTGAATTTATAGATATACTGGCATATTATCTGTCACAGGCAGAGTCGGAAGAAAATCAGCGGTCACAGAATCTTATAGTCGATCGAAATCAATCTGATGACTGCAGAGAAAATCCGTTATGACAGTATCCCATCTGTTTTCCGGGGTTTTATCCATGGTAAAAGTACGAAAAGAAATTCCGGTAGTACATAGCAGTTCGCTGTTTTTGTACTGGAGATTAAGTACAAGTCCCTGGATCAGATCCTCAGACAGCGCATACGCATCAGAAGTGATCAGAGATAACTGAGAGGGTGTCAGCTGAAAAACAAATCGAAACTGAACTGGTGGAAGTTTACCACGGATGATGGAGTAGCAGTAAGCCTTGGTATCTTTCCAGGAAGAGTAAACAAGTCCTTTTTCCTGAAGAGAGGTACGTGTATCCGTATCAAAAAAATCCATATGCAGAGCTCCGTCAACAGTAAAGTGATTAAAGGTGGTAATGGATGCTTCTACCAGAGAAAAAAAGTCAAAAGTATCCCGGATCAGTAACTGGTTCATAAAAGTTTTAATATCGTTGATTTTCAGGGCAAGCATGGAATCCTCCTAAATGAAATAAAAATATACAGGTATGCAGAAGTCATGTGACATCTATTATAAGACACAAAGCAAAAAAAGAACAGAGTTTTTGTAAAAAGCCTTTTCAAACGAATTCCTATATGTTAATATAGATGTGGTATTCGATACTACATATTATGGAAAAGAGGACG
>URXG01000092.1 GCA_900551715.1 uncultured Blautia sp.
AACCCTGCGAATATGCCCGTAAATCAAGCATTTTTCAAGACAATCAACTAATTTAAAGAAAAAAAGAGCGTTGTTTTAAAGTACAGATACCAGTTTTCAAAATGTTATGGCAATATCAGGCTGACCAGAAATATAAAAATAAAAAAAAGAAAAGAAATCGGTGAAAATTATTTTAAATTAAGATATCCATATTGGAAAGTAAGTAAAAGTGATGGTACGGCTGACTTAAGGATAAGTCATAATGAGATCATATGGCAGAATAGCAAATTATATATTGAAAAATATATAGTGATTTCAAAATTTCCATTAGAAATATATTCTGTCGTTAAAGAATTGAGAGTACAGGGAATAAAAATTAGGCTGTCGTGTGAAGAAAAAAAGAAGAAAGTAAAGTTAGAGAAAAGAAAAAGAATATTTATTAACGATGGAAACATTCAAAATATTATAGATTATTATTCGGCTACTCCTACTGATTTTGAAAAGTTATGTGCAAAATTGTTTAAAAGCATGGGATATAAATATAAACTTACACCTCCGACTAATGATGGAGGATACGATATCTTATTGCAAAAAGATAGAGAATGTATAATTGTTGAATGTAAATGTTATTCACAGGGAAAAAATATTGGGCGACCTAGTATTCAGAAACTGGTTGGGGCAAATCAAATTGTACAGGCAGAAAGAATGCTGTTTGTTACTACCAGTGATTTTTCAACGGCAGCTGTTAATTATGCCGAAACAATAGGTGTAGAATTAATAAATGGTTATGGGCTGTTAAAACTTCTGGAGAAAAAAGGATTTCTGGAGAAAGAGAAAAATATAACTATATCTGATGAAGAATGTGAACTGGAAATAAGAGATATGAGAGAATATGTACCAAAAGATATTTATAAGGAGTACTTTTTATAAGAGATTTATAGCCCGGTAAGGTGCCGGGCTATAATAATTATCGTAATTTACTTTGCATGATGATAGAAAGATGGCCGTTTCCTCCACCAGGTGGATAAGGCCCAAAGCAGACAATTAGTCGTTTGCCAGGTTTAAGATAAAAATTAAAATCAGAATATTTCATATTAAGAACATTGTTATACTGTGCAGATGACACTTGCCTGGCATAGGCGGTAGCAATATTCTTTTTGGCGTCTCGTTGGCGTCCATATATAACATCTTGGATCCCCATTTTTTTACCGTCTCTGAGGCGATAGGTAAGTCCATATTCGTAACCGTTATGAACACCGCCAGCCCACCAGTCATTGGTGAATTTAAAACTTATATATCCATTTCGGTTATAAGCTACAGTGCATTTGGTAGTAGAAAGAAACTGTGCACCTTGTTTCAGATAGAAAGATCCTGAAGATTTATATGTTTCAAAGAATTCAAATAAATTTTTCTTGGCTTCCAGTGATTGTCGGTAATCAGAACGAAGCGATTTATTGATTTTCTGGATAGTGGCGTTGTTTCCTGTTAATTGTGGAAGCTGATAAAGATATTTGGCACTTAATTTTTTGTAACGTTTAACCTTTTGGTAATTGATGATTTTATAAGATGCCTTAGAGGCTGCTGGTACAAGTGAATAATTGGTTATATTCCAGGAAAAAGATATAATTGTAACAAGAAAAAATATTATTAAATGTCGAAAGATGTTATGTTTCTTTTTCATGATAAGACCTCCTTTTCCTTGAGTGTATCACATAATATGTGAAAAGAAAATAAATTTTATATAGGGTTGACAATATAATCTTTTGCGTTCTAATATTTGGTTAGAATAAACTAATTAAAAGGGGCGTAGCTATGCGATTTTATGAAAGTGGTGACAAAACAAAACCGGTAATCTTTCTTTTTCCCGGAACCTGCTGTCTGTATACCAGTTTTGACCATGTACTGGAAGGTCTTCATCAGTATTTTTACACAGTACCGGTTTCTTATGATGGTTTTGACCCCTCAGAAAAATAGAATTTGTTTCCACGGAAGCAGAATGTGAAAAAATAGAGCAGGAAATCCAGGAGAAATATAATGGCAGGATTAGAGCCGCCTATGGCTGTTCACTGGGAGGCAGTTTTGTGGCACTTCTGATCCAGCGAAAAAAGATTCACATAGACCATGGAATCATAGGCAGCAGTGATATGGATGAAGCCGGACTTTTTATGGCAAAAATCCAGTTAGCAGTTATAGTACCCATTATGTACAAGATGGTGCAGACAGGAAAACTCCCTGGATGGATGCAGAAGAGGATGGATAAAGCAGATGAGGGGAAGAAAGAACTGGTCAATCGTTTCCTGGATATGTTTGGCATTGGAAAGGGCGGTAATTCCTGGATCACGAAAACCAGTATTTACAACCAGTTTTATTCAGACCTCGTAACAAAGGTACAGCATGGAATCCATGTACCAGGAACGATAATCCATGTGTTTTATGCAACCAAAATGGGAGCAAAATATGAAAAAAGATACAATACTTACTTTAAAAATCCGAACATCCGAAGAAAAGATATGCAGCATGAAGAACTGTTCTGCTGCCATATAGAGGAATGGGGGGAGGAAGTGAAGGCTGTTGATTTATACTTAAAACTGACCCAGTTTTAACGAGGAAAATTGACCCATCTACAGCAGTGGCAATGAGTAAGTAGAACTGGTCTTGATTATACTGTACCTTGCTACGAGTTTTATTTTCGTAGCAAGGTGCATAGGACTGATCCCATTACTGGGATCAGTCCTGCCGGAGAAGACTCCGGTTCTATAGCAATCTGGACTACATCCTGTTTATGGGTGGATGGTTTCGAAAAGGAGAACATAAACATGTTTTTGCATATGCAGGATATAAAACTCCGGCAATCGCCCATCAGCTGTTGGAAGATGGAATCCAGCCGCTTTTTCCGTATACCCGTCCCAAAACCAAAGAAGGCTTTTTCGGAAAACACGAATTCGCATATGATGAATACTATGATTGTTATATATGTCCGGGAGCACATATATTGACATACAGTACAACAAACAGAAGTGGATATAAAGAGTATAAAAGCTGCGGTGAACATTGTGCTGAATGCCAATATCTTTCAAAATGCACAGAAAGTAAAGATCATGTAAAACTGATCAGACGTCATGTATGGGAAGAATACATGGAAGTGGCAGAAGACATTCGACATACGATAGGAAACAGACAAATCTATCAGTTAAGAAAAGAAACCATAGAGACGATTTTATGTACAGCGAAAGAACAGCATGGATTTCGATATACGCAGTATGTAGGAAAGGCGCGGATGGAGATGAAAGCCGGGCTTACCTTCGTATGCATGAATCTGAAAAAACTGGCAAAGATTCTGGAAAAACGAGGCTGGAATACAGCCACTTTTTTATATTTTGAGCTAAGAACAAGAATAAAATCAATATTTAAAAAAATGGTGTTGGGCATAACACCCAGCACCAAGTTTGTCTACAGTCTGAGGACTACCGCGGAGACAGTAGTCCTCTTTTTGAGGGTATGAGAAATATCGTAGATTCTTAAAGGAATCTTATTTATTGGAAAGAATCTAAGCAGTTTTACTGAATAGGTTCAAAATCCACAGCTCCATGTTTGCACAGCGGACAGATGATATCTTCCGGAAGCTCATCACCTTCGTAGATATATCCGCAGACCTTGCATACAAATCCTTTCTTGCCTTCCGTTTCCGGCTTTGGTTTAACATTCTGCTGGTAGTAGGTGTAGGTCATAGTATCCTGATCACTCATAACTCTGGCTTCTGTAACGCTGCAGATGAACATTCCATGAGTGCCAAGGTCTACATACTGCTCTACTTTCAATGACATAAATGCGTTGATATATTTATCCAGGAATACAAGTCCATTGCCGGAACGGTTGATCTTCTGCCCTGCAAATTTGTCTACGGTTCTGCCGGACTGGAATCCAAACTGCTGGAAAACAGAGAATGGAGCGTCTACAGAAAGGCAGTTTACATTGAGAACTCCGGTCTGCTGGATTACATGGTGAGAGTAGTTTGCCTTATTGATATTTACAGCTACACGATAAGGATTATCTGTCAGCTGAGTTACCGTATTTACAATGAGACCATTGTCTTTCTTTCCGTCATTGGAGGTGATTACATAGAGACCGTAGCCAATGCGGAACAGTGCAGTCATGTCATTTTTATTTGCAAGGGAATCATCTTTGGCAATATATTCTTTGCAAAGCTCATCTGTCATGGCGTCGATCTGTTTTCTGTTTTCTTCTTTTACAGCAGACCAGATGTGTACAGAATTCTTCAGCCAGTCGATTTTTTTGCATTTTGACATCATTTCTTTCATGATCTTTGCTGCCAGAGGTGCCCAGGTTCCATTTTCAATGAGACCTACGGTACGGTTCTGATAGTTGTGTTCTACCAGTCTGGTGATAAAATCATTCATAAATGGATAGATACTTGCGTTATAAGTAGTAGTTGCAAGGATCAGTTTGGAATAGCGGAAAGCATCACTTAATGCCTGAGACATATCATCTCTTGCCAGGTCATAAACCAGTACCCGAGGACATCCTTTGGCTTTCAGTTTTTCTGCAAGAAGAGAAACTGCTGTTCTGGTGTGTCCATATACAGAAGTATAGGCAATAACGATTCCGTCATCTTCTGGTGTGTAGGAAGACCAGGTGTCATAGAGACTGATATAATGTCCAAGATCTTCTGTAAGAACCGGTCCATGAAGTGGGCAGATGATCTGAATGTCAAGAGTGGCTGCCACTTTCAGAAGGTTCTGTACCTGTGCACCATATTTGCCTACAATACCAATAAAGTATCTTCTTGCTTCGTCATCCCATGGTTCATCTACATCCAGAGCTCCGAATTTGCCGAATCCGTCTGCAGAGAAAAGAACTTTTTCTGTGCTGTCATAGGTAACCATAACTTCCGGCCAGTGTACCATCGGCGCAAATACAAAAGTAAGTTGATGATATCCAAGTGAAAGTGTACCGCCGTTGTCCATTTCGATTTTCTGGTTTTCCAAATCCAGTTCAAAGAAGTTGCGAATCATGTTGAAGGCTTTGGCTGTAGCAACTACAGTTGTGTCAGGATATACTTTCAGGAAGTTGGCAACGTTGGCTGCATGGTCCGGTTCCATATGTTGTACGATCAAATAATCTGGTTTGCGTCCATTCAGAACCTGCTGAATGTTGTCCAGCCACTGATGGGTGAAGTCTGCATCTACAGTGTCCATAACTGCGATCTTTTCATCCAGGATCACATAGGAGTTATAAGACATTCCACTGGGAACTTTGTACTGACCTTCAAAAAGATCAATGCGGTGGTCGTTTACGCCTACATACTTGATAGTATCTGTAATCTTCATATAGTGTGTCCTCCGTTTTTTAAATTAATAATGATAGAGATTCAGGTGATTTTACTTGTTTTATGCTGTTATTGTAACTTAGTTTTTGTGTATCTGTAACTTTGTTAAAAGAATAACAGAATTTCCTAAAAAATTCTGTTGCAAAAGTCACAAAACAGTGATTTGTTGAGAAAAAATATGTTATAATCTGGAAAAAGGAGGTTTTTTATGGAGCATATAACACTTTTTACGGATATTCTTCCCGAAGAGCAGGAAAGAATGCGTGTCTGTTTTCATGCAAGAGAAGATATTTTCCGAAATGGGGAGACGATTATGGAATATGCCAGTTCCATGAATAAGATCGGGCTGATTCTTTATGGAAGGGCAGTTCTTTACTGCTGCGATGAAGACGGTAATGAATATATGATCGATGAACTGAAAAGGGATGCTGTTTTTGGAGAACCTTTTCTTCTTCCGGCAGATTCTCAGCATTATTATGTGAATGCAGTAGAAGAAACAAAGGTTATGTTCATTGATTATGAACATGTGATCAAAAGATGTGAGCAGGCATGTCATCATCACAGTCAGATGGTCAGCAATCTTCTTCAGATGGCAGCCTCGCAGTCCAGACAGCAGATGGAACGGATTTATGTGCTGTCCAGAACCACTACCAGAAAAAAGATCCTGGCATATCTGAACAGATTATCAGGAGAAAATCACAACTGCAAGATACGGATTCCCATGTCCTATACGGCTCTGGCACAGTACCTCAGTGTGGACCGGAGTGCCATGACCAGAGAGCTGAAGAATCTGGAAGAAGAGGGCATTTTGAAGAAAGAAGGGCGGAATATTTATCTGTGCAGGGACTGAAGCGGAAGATTCTGTATCAGCTTACGGTACCATTCTGTTGCAGAAAAATGACTGTTTTTCAGAGTCTGGATATTAAGAAAAATTAGCCAGATAGATGAAGAAAAATATAACGGATGTGGTGCCTTTTACTGAAAAGATAAAATTGGAATTATTGGAAAATATTGTGGAATTAAAGTATGATAAAAATGGGTAAAAGTATAAAATACAGAAGAAGGAGACGTATTGTATGAAATGGAAAAATATATTTGTAAAAGCACTGGCACTTACGGCAACTGTATTTCTGACTGGAAATTCCATGACTGTTTATGGCGAAACAGAAAATACGAACAATACCGGAGATACAGAGCAGAATACAGATAAAGATAACGGTCAGGCACCAGATTCTGCATCTGTTTCTGAGCATAAAGTTCATGAACTGGATAAGGGAATTGTTGTACCACCTACCTGTACAGAGAAGGGATATACCTTATACAAATGTATGGCAGATGGCTGTGATTACACAATAAAGAAAGATGAAAAAGATCCTCTGGGACATGATATGAAAGAAATTTCCAGAACTGAAGCAACAGATGGAAAACCAGGAAAGATCGTCTATGAATGCCAGAGAGAAGGCTGCAGTTATCAGGAGACTGTAAATACAGCAGAGCATTCTGGTGATTCGAAAGATGCTCCGAAAGATCCTGCAAAACCGGAACCTTCCCGGGGACCAGAGCTTTCTGTAACACCGGAACCTACAGTACCGGGTAAACCAGATAATACAGATAAAGAAAATCCTTCTGAGGAAGAAGCGGAAACAGAGCCTGATACAGAAGACGATTCCCAGTCTTATTCTTTTTCCATATCTACAGATATCATAACAGAATATGATCCGGAAACAGCCTACAGTACCATGAAAGCCGTACACAAACCAGACACTGTAGACGAAACAGAAAATATAGAAGGAAGAACAGTACCGGAAGATACTGTGGATATCACAAGAGATGATGATGGAAACCTGACAGATCTGTCTGTTTCCACAGAGCTGAAAGAAATAGAAAACGGATTTTCAGTGATCAGTGAAGCAGAAACTCTTCGTTCTGTTACTGTTGTAAACAGGGTAAATCCGGGAGCTTACCGGATCACTCTCAAGTCCAAAAGTCCTGCCGGAGAAATGGGAATCCATCTGAAGCATACAAAGACCGGAGTAACAGTAACCCTTACAGAAAACAAAAAACTTCTTCATATAACCAGGGTAACAGAAGATGCAAAGAATATTATCCTTCACACATCTTCCGGTGGAACCTGTGAGATTCGTAAAGATAAAAGGAATTTTACAGTGGATGAACTGAACATATCAGGAGAGAAGATGAATCAGATCTTTTTGCGGGATCTGAAGAGTAATGTGCCGAAAATCGGATTTGCTTCTTCTGATACAGAGAATGACAAAGAAGATAAAAACGTTCAGCAATACAAAGAAAAAGATTACTGGCTGCTGCCTTATGATGAGCAGGAACAGGAGCCGGTAGTGATCACAATTTATGAGAAAATCAAGGATACATATTGATATAGTGGCTGCTGAACAGGGAACTCCTGAAAACAGGGGACCCATGAGGTTCCGTCCTTTTCTTTTAACATGATATATAACAAGAATTCTCCTACCTCTTCAGGTAGTGAGATGAAT
>URXG01000093.1 GCA_900551715.1 uncultured Blautia sp.
ACTGATTTGTTACTCGCCACCTACAGAGGTGGGAGTCATCTCACATCTGATATACAATATTTCTACAATATGTGCTACTGCATCCGAGAATCAGATATGATATCTTAAGAATGCACACATATTCAAGAAAAACACCGGAACAGATTTCATAACCTGCTCCGGTGTTTTTCTGTAGAATCGCATATTCTGTATCTTCCAGTTCACCGTATATTCTCCGGATATTCCACGCCATCCGGCAATGGCTGCCATTCGTTAAGTCCCAGACTCTGTTTGAACTTCGCCTGTTCCAGAGTCAGCTTCGGAAGATCATCTTTAAGATAATCCAGAAGCTCCTGGATTCCCTCTCTGGTTACGTTATTTACTTCAAAAATCCTCTCACACCCCATGTTCTCCATCCACTGGCGTACCATCGGAATGTTCGCATATGGTGAATCCACTTTTGTGATAATGCCAATCAGCGGTCTCAAGAGGAAACATCTGCTGCCATCGCTAAATAAGTTGAACGGCTCATCTGACGCCTGTACTATCGCAACAACATCTGCCTCAAAAGAAAAGCAGGCAAGTCCCACACTAAAATGCTTGGACTCCGCGTATTCCCCCGGCGAATCGATTGTATCTTCATTTGAATTTGTATACTGGGTTTTGTGATAATGCAGTTCTTCACCCTTCAATGCCTGCGTAAGAGAAGTCTTACCAGCTTCACTTCGCCCCATCAAAAAAACTTTTTTCATTTTTTATCCTGTCCTGTTTCAGCTTTTGTGAATCTCACATACGTCAAAATGTAACTCATCACGAAAATATTTCACAACTTCTTCTACTGCAGTCATTACCTGAGACAGACCTCCCAGGATGATCAGTGCGCCACTGAAACGATCCATAAAACCGACCTCAACGTCTGCTGCCTTAACAGCTACGTCTGTTGCGACAACAACAGCCTCCCATGGTGTCACACGAACAATACCGATTGACTGGCCTGTGTGATCTTCGCCTTCATGTACACCTATATTTAATGCAAGATTCTGATATACCACTGCATCAGAAGGACTTATCACATGTGCAAAGTCAATAGAACGGCCGGGCACCCTCACTCTGGTAAGACGAAGTTTCTTTCCTTTCAGATTCTCATAATCATCATGAAACAGTCTCTCGAGAAGTTCTTCTCTCGTTATACGTTCTTCCATGTTTTACTTCCTATCTCTTGGTGATGTTGCAGACTACATATCCCAGTGTATCACGGAAATAATCCACAACTTCTGTCATCGCTGACATAACATCAGAGATTTCTCCTGTGATGATCATCGTTCCTGTAAAACGATCCGCAAATCCAAGATAAACGTTACCGCTCTTTACCGCAATATCGGATGCGATAACTGCGGATTCTGAAGGAGTCATATTCATGATTCCGATTGCAGAAGAACGATAGTCTACCTGTGGATTCAGTCCAAGTTTCTGATAGATGATTGGAGCCGGACCACCCATTACATGTGCAAAGGTAATCTCCTTACCTGCTACGGTCTCCTGCACAATCCTTATCTGATCGTTATGTTCGTTTGCCATTGACAGCTCCTCACTTTCACTTAAGGTTATAAAAGGTTATAATATAAGAAAACGGCTGTGACCCAGCCTTCTGTTCTTTAAAATATCTTATATTAAATATTACTATCTATCCCACTGAATGTCAAGGTGATTTTCTTTGAGTCATGCAAAAAACAACTGTTTTTCATTTTGAAATCCACACAAAACAACACCTGTAAACAAAAAAACACCACTCCGGACATTTCTGTCCGGAATGGTAGTAATAAATCAATACATGTCCGACTGATCGCCATCAAAGTAGTTGATCTTCATGGCAGCTTTAACATCATTCAGGGTTTCTGCTGCTTTAGCTTCCGCTACTTTGCTTCCTTCTTTCAGGATATCAAGCACATCCGGGATACGCTGTTCCCACTGTTTTCTTCTTTCGCGGATCGGTCCCAGCTCTGCCTGCATAACTTTGTTGAGGAATTTTTTGACTTTTACGTCTCCCAGGCCACCTCTTCTGTAGTGGTCTTCCAGTTCTTCCAGACTCTGGTATTCCGGAAGGAATTCCGGGAAATATTCTGGTTTGCAGAATGCTTCCAGGTAAATAAATACAGGATTGCCTTCCACGCGTCCCGGATCTTCCACACGAAGGTGGTTCGGGTCTGTAAACATGGACATGATCTTTTTCTTAACATCAGCTTCTTCATCAGAAAGATAAATACAGTTGCCAAGAGACTTGCTCATTTTGGCTTTGCCGTCAATACCTGGCAAACGTAAGCATGCCTTATTGGATGGCAGAACAATCTTCGGATCGGTCAGAGTCTCACCGTAAACAGTGTTAAATTTATGCACGATTTCTTTGCACTGTTCGATCATTGGCATCTGATCTTCGCCAACCGGTACATGTGTAGCACGGAAAGCAGTGATATCAGCTGCCTGACTGATGGGATAGCAGAAAAATCCTACCGGGATACTTGCCTCAAAGTTTCTCATCTGGATCTCAGCCTTAACGGTAGGGTTACGCTGTACCCGAGCCACCGTTACAAGGTTCATATAATAGAAAGTAAGCTCTGTCAGCTCCGGTACCATAGACTGGATAAAAATAGTAGACTTCTCAGGATCAATACCGCAGGCAAGATAATCCAGTGCTACCTGAATGATATTCTGACGTACCTTCTCCGGATGCTCGGCGTTATCCGTAAGAGCCTGTGCATCTGCGATCATAATATAGATCTCATCGTAATCGCCGGAATTCTGCAGCTTCACTCTCTCCATAAGGGAACCTACATAATGTCCTACATGAAGTCTGCCTGTAGGACGGTCACCTGTTAAAATAATCTGTTTCATTTTATTCTCCTCAGAGTGCAGATATCAGGATTCTTTCTGCAGCTCTTCTTCTAATGTTTTTTCTTCCCTTACAGGTTCCGGAGCACTCTCCAGTTCCTCCAGCACCTCTTCACAGCCTTCTTCTGTCTTTCTGTCTTCATAAGGAACAAAATCCATATGATGTCCTACATACTTATATGCAGGACGGATGATCTTGTTGGCATTAAGAAGTTCTTCCAGACGATGTGCACTCCATCCCGGAATACGGGCAATAGCAAAAATAGGTGTGAACAGTTCTTTGGGAATTCCAAGCATAGTATAAACGAAACCACTGTAAAAGTCTACGTTTGCACATACATTTTTGAAAAGTTTTCGCTGTTCCATAACCAGACTGCCGGCCAGACGTTCTACAAGCTCATAAAGTGCAAATTCTTTCATCATACCCTTCTCTTCTGCCAGCTTTTTGGCAAATTTCTTAAGGATCACTTCACGAGGGTCAGAAAGTGTATAAACAGCATGACCCATACCATAGATCAGACCGCTTCTGTCAAATGCTTCCTTATTAAGAATCTTGCGGAGGTAATTTTCCACTTCTTTCTCGTCGGACCAGTCTTTCACATTGGCCTTGATGTCTTCAAACATGTTCTGAACTTTCAGATTGGCACCACCATGACGTGGTCCCTTCAGCGAACCAATGGATGCGGCTACGGAAGAATAGGTGTCTGTTCCGGAAGAAGTAACTACATGTGTAGTAAAGGTAGAGTTGTTACCACCACCATGCTCTGCATGAAGAATCAGTGCAATATCAAGTACTTTTGCTTCCAGCTCTGTATAATTTCCGTCAGGACGGAGCATCAGAAGAATATTTTCCGCAAGGGAAAGTCCCTTCTCGGGATTGCGGATAAACAGTGTGTCATCTTTACGGAAATGTCTGTAGGAATGATAGGAATATACAGCGAGCAACGGTAATTTTGCGATCATTTCCAGACACTGGCGAAGAACGTTCTCCGGTGAAGTGTCCTCCGGCTTTGCATCGTAGGTATAAAGAGTCAGGATGCATCTCTGCATGGCATTCATGATATCTCCATTAGATGCCTTCATAACAACATCCCTGACAAAACGTCCGGACAGTGTCTCAAAATTCTCCATGACCTCTTTGAACATTTCCATATCTTTCTCTGAAGGAAGTCTGCCAAAAAGGAGAAGATAAATCGTCTCCTCAAAACCAAATTTTCTTCCATTCAGACCTTCTATCAGTTCATTTACATTGTAACCCTGATAATAAAGTCTGCCATGTGCCGGAATCTTGCGTCCGTTGACCAGGTTATATCCTGTTACATCAGAGATCTCTGTCAGCCCTGTCAGGACACCTTTACCTGCCGAGTCCCTGAGACCTCTTTTTACATCATATTCTACATATAAATTCGGATCGATTCTATGATTATTCATGAGCTCATCCTGAAGAAGTTCCATGCTTTCCTTCAGGCATCCCATTTCATCCAGATTAAGCATTTCATGATCTGACATTGGTATTCCTCCATCTCTGTTTTATATATCAGTACTTTACTATATTAAATTGTATTCTATTTTACACGAATGCGAAAAAAATTACAATAGATAAATATGCAAAACTTTCACTCTGGAAAATTTCACAGTGCAAAATACCTTCATAAAAGAAATGCCGACCAGACATTCTTCTCTGTCCGACCGGCATTGGTTTAAAAATGACACAGCTTATTTGTATTTTTTCAGAAGGTTCAGAATCCTGTCCGTATTCTCCGGATTCCATTCTGAAATTTCCAGTTCTGCATGGGGAATGGACTGATCTCCGGAGTCCGGATTATGGTACCAGACACATTTCATTCCAGCAGCTTTGGCTGCCTTGCCTCCATTAGTGGAATCTTCCACTACCAGACAGTCCTCCGGGGAAAATCCCAGTTTCTTCATGGTGCAGAGAAAAGTATCTGGTGCCGGCTTGGGATGCTCTACCTGGTTTCCACTTGTAATGGAGGTAAAACACTCATGGATTCCCAGAACATTCAGTACTTCTTCAATAGCATCTACAGGAGAAGAGGATGCCACTGCAAGAAGATATCCTGCGTCCCTGAATTTCCTTATTGCCTCCGGCACACCGGGCAAAAGAGGAAATCCATCCCTGTTCAGGATCTCTCTTTTTTTCCGTTTCATCCGGTCCATAAGATCCTGTGCCTCTCCTACTTTTCCATAATTATCCCAGATAAGCTCCAGAAGATATTCTCTGGTGGAACCGATACAAGGCTTGTAAGTGTCAAAATCCATCTCAATTCCTTCTTCTCTGAGAACTTCTCTCCAACATTCATAATGAAGAGGCTCTGTGTTGATCAGAACCCCATCCATATCAAAGATAACTGCTTTCATATACTTATTCCTGTACTTCCGGATAAACTTCCGGTGCCGGACCGATCTTGCCGCCATTACCAAGTTCCATGGTGAATCCCAGTTGTTCCTGAGAATCTACATAGTAGTGAACATCGTTGTCGATCCATCCTGTCTGCATTACTTTCATTCCTTTTGCTTCCAGTTCTTCCACATAGGCTTTCAGTTCATCGTCGTCCCGGATCACCACTTTAAAATGATGAAGACCGCTGCCATGACGTTTCAGAAAATCCCAGTAAATATTCGGACCTTCAATTGGCTGGATCAGTTCCAGTTCCATGTCTTTATGCCAGCATACCGCACAGATAAAATCAAATCCTTCTGTGATATGTTCTTTGTTTACATAAAAATCTCTGCAGGTTTCCGGTGTAAAATGTCTTACATCCCATGGGCCAATTCCCAGAAGTTCCCAGTAATTTTCCATTGCTTTATGTACATCTTCTACCAGAATACAGATCTGTTTGATCTCACCTTTCATAGTCATGCCTCCTTATCTGAATCGTAATAGATTCCCCAACCTTTGCGGGTACGTTCAATGATCGCTGCGATTTTTTGGGTTTCTTCCAGTGTATAACAGGAGCTTTCTTTCCGTCCTTCTCTCAGACACTCCTGAACCTCCTGGATCTCATACTGGAATCCTGTTGCTGAATACAAATCTCGGAACAGTTCTTTTTCGCCTTTGTTGGTGATCAGTTCCACTTCCTTCGGATGCCAGAATTCCGGTCCGATAAGAATACGTCCTTCTTCTCCTGTGATTTCCACTACCGGATTACTAATCTGATTAAAGGTTCCACTTAAAAATGCAGCTTTTCCCTCTCCGTAATCTGCCAGCATATGGAAACTCTCATCTACTTCTCCGTTGGATTTCATTACAGAATGAATATCTTTCGGACCCTCCGGAAATACCATAAACGCCATTGCCAGAGAATAAATTCCCACATCTCTCAGTGCTCCTGCTGCATGGGTCCTGCCGCCTTTCCATGGCTGCCATTCTTCCAGTGCAGGTTTGATATCAAAGGATGCCCTCACTGTAAGTGGTGCACCGATCTTACCTTCTTCCAGCCATTTTCTGGCTGTACGTACTGCCGGGAAACATCTGGTCCACATGCCTTCCATAAAGAAAAGGTCTTTTTCTTTTGCTTTCCCAAGAACCTGATCCAACTGCTTCTGGTTATCAACAGTTGGCTTTTCACTGAGCACCGGGATTCCCTTATCAAAAGCTTTCATGATATATTCAAAATGACAGTCATTGGGAATTGCCACATAAACTATATCAACAGACTCTTTTTCCAGCATTTCGTCAAAATCTGTGTATACAGACTGTCCCTGATAAGTCTGTGCATATTTATGTCCACTGGCTTCATTTCGGGATACTACTGCCTGAAGAATGGCGTCTTTTACTTCCATAAGTCCCTTACCGAATTCATTGGCAATATATCCGGTTCCAACTACAGCCCATTTTATCTTGTCCATATTAGCCGCCTTTCTGAATGAATCACTCCAGATTTGCGTGAAGTTTAAACATTTCTTCTTCTGTCTTACCTGTCTTTTTCATAAGGATCATGATCACAGCATCGTACACAAGCCAGGTCATCTGCTCAAAGGCATTTCCCATCGGCTGTACGGATTTTACAGTATCAGCAAGCTCACTCTTTGGTGTAGCACCTGGAATCTTGATGCAGGCATCACAGAGTCTGCCGATGGATGCTTCCGGATGAATAGTCACTGTGATGATAGAAGCTCCCAGTTTATGGGCTTTCTGTGCCATGACTACCAGACTTCCTGTCTCACCGCTTCCGGAACCGATCACCAGAAGGTCGCCTTCTTTGATTGCCGGTGTAGTAGGTTCTCCTACAAAGTATACTGTAAGTCCCATATGCATCAGACGGTTGGCAAAAGCTCTTGCCACAAATCCGGAACGTCCTGCTCCGGCCACAAAAATTCTGTCTGCTTTCAAGATCGCATCTGCAAATCTTTCCATTTCAGCCTGAGAAACCAATTTTTCATTTTCTGCAAGTTCCTGAATGATACTTTTTAAGATTGTGTCTGCCATAACTGTCT
>URXG01000094.1 GCA_900551715.1 uncultured Blautia sp.
AAAGTTGTTTTTCATTTTTTCCCTTTGGGGAATGCCTCGGCTTTCTCTTAGGAGGGTGAGTGCTCTATCCAACCGGGCTATATAAACACATAACCTCTAAGACCCAAGTCTCAAACGCTACGCATTAAATTGTACTATATCTTTACTCAAAATACAAGCCCTTACATCAAAAATGTATCTGTCCCTGAAGCCAGATATCGCCACGGAATCTTCGTCCTACAGCAGGTTCTCCAAGCAGATCTTTTTGATTGATACAAACATCAAACTGTATGTTATTACAGTCGATTTTCATCTGTAAAAGATCTTCTCCTGTAGCAATATTTTCAAACGTGTGGAATTCCAGGATTTCTCCCAGAACACTGTACTGATCGCACTGAATGCCACATGGCATAAAATAGGAATCTACAATACTTAGAATATCCTCATGAACAATTCTGTGAGATATCATGGAATATGTATCCATATCTTCCATAGTCAGACTTTCCATAGCTTCTTCATCACCATTTCGAGCTGCTGCGATCAGATTGCTTCTGTTCGTACTTGTTTCTTTTTCCACTTTCACTGCTTCTTTATCTTTCAGAACCGGCAGGAGAATTCTTCCTTCTCCTGCAAGTCCTGATAATGTTGTGAAATGATTTCCCGACACTTTCTTCTGCTTTTCCAGCATATATTCTGTGCCATTTTGCAGATAAAAAATCAATGTAATACCTATTCGAAGATCATCGCAGGCTCCTGAGAAAGCCTCCTTGTCAGCATGTCTTTCCACAGTAACCTGTTCCTGCGTTGTGATTCCTGTGCCGCGAAAAAACGGGAAATAATACTCTATATGAAACCGATTCTTCTCGTCATACTGACCACATACAGTAATTCCACAATTGGATCCATAACTTTTGGAAAATTCAACAAAAATTCCGTCCGGATAATCCTCTACTGCTGTTTTTTCATCATAATTCTGGACCACATCCAACAGAATTTCCCTGATTTTTTCTCTTTTTTTAACTTTTGAAAATCCAACTGATTTCAGATAGCTGTGCAAAAGTATACCTCCCTGACCTTACGCGCGGGTCTTCTTTTCAATCTTCTTCATGCCGCCCATATATGGCTGCAGTGCTTCCGGAATATTTACGGAACCGTCAGCATTCAGGTTATTTTCCAGGAATGCGATCAGCATTCTCGGAGGTGCAACTACTGTATTGTTCAGTGTGTGTGCAAGATATTTCTTTCCATCTTTGCCATTTACACGTATTTTCAGACGACGTGCCTGTGCATCACCCAGGTTGGAGCAGCTTCCTACTTCAAAGTATTTCTTTTGTCTTGGGGACCATGCTTCTACATCAAGAGACTTCACCTTCAGGTCTGCCAGATCCCCGGAGCAACATTCCAGCGTACGAACCGGAATATCCAGAGAACGAAACAGATCAACAGTATTCTGCCACAGTTTGTCGAACCACATTGGGCTTTCTTCCGGTCTGCAGACAACGATCATTTCCTGTTTTTCAAACTGATGAATACGATAAACGCCTCTTTCTTCCAGTCCATGTGCACCTTTTTCTTTACGGAAACATGGAGAATAGCTGGTAAGAGTTTTAGGTAGTTCTTCTTCCGGAATGATCTGGTCAATAAATTTACCGATCATAGAATGTTCGCTGGTACCAATCAGATAAAGATCTTCACCTTCGATCTTGTACATCATGGCATCCATTTCTGCAAAGCTCATAACGCCTGTTACAACGTTGCTTCTAATCATAAATGGCGGTACACAGTAAGTAAATCCTCTATTGATCATAAAATCGCGTGCATAGGAAATAACTGCGGAATGAAGTCTTGCAATATCTCCCATCAGATAATAAAATCCATTTCCTGCAACTCTTCTTGCGCTATCCAGATCGATTCCATCGAAGTTTTCCATGATTTCTGTGTGATATGGAACTTCAAAGTCTGGAACTACCGGCTCACCGAATTTTTCAATTTCAACGTTTTCACTGTCATCTTTACCAATCGGTACAGAAGGATCAATGATATTCGGAATAACCATCATATCTTTGAGAAGTTCTTCTTCTACTTCTTTTTCTCTTGCAGAAAGTTCATCAATACGTGCACCTGATGCAGCAACCTGTTTCTTTACTTCTTCTGCTTCTTCACGTTTTCCCTGTCCCATCAGAGCACCTATCTGTTTGGAAATCTTGTTTCTTTCAGCTCTGAGTGCTTCTACTTCCTGTTTGATCTCTCTGTTTTCTTTATCCAGCTCCAGAACTTTGTCTACCAGTTCCAATTTGCTGTCCTGGAATTTGTTTCTGATATTCTGTTTTACAATTTCCGGATTTTCTCTCACAAATTTGATGTCTAACATTTTCTCTCCTCCTGAAAATAAAATCTTTTTATTTATCTTCCTCTTCTTTTGTCTCATCCAGATCAGCTAATCCAAAATTAACTGCTTTACGAAGTGCTTCTACTTCTTCCTGGCTGAGCATTACATAAGATTCACCTTTTACGATTTCTTTCAGATACAGGAAGCAGTTATCTCTGCTGTGTACTGCATTCAGAATGATACCTGTGTTTTCTCTGTCCAAAAGTGCAAGTGCAAAACTTAATTTTCCACCTACATCGTCAAATGCATCATATTTCTCCACACCATACTTACTGTAAATGACTTTGAAGTGTTTTGCAAGTGTTTTAATTGCCTGTTCGTGATCTTCTTTTGCCTCGTACAGTCTGTCAATCTGTGCAAATTTGCGTACAAAGGTTTTTTCCAGTGACTGGGCATCGCTTCCCTTCATAAACATCTTATACTTACGTTCCAATCTGGTCATTCTCATATTCATGCTGATATTACATGCTATAAGTATGACCACTATAACCAGTAACGCTATGATGATAATTCCGGGATCGATTCCTATACTATCAAAGATCGTACTCATATTCTGCTCCTTTTAGCCTATAGATTCAAACAACTCAATAATTCTGTCTAAATCATCCCTGGAATAATATTCTATTTCTATCTTTCCTTTATTGTTCTTCTTTCTGTGAATAAATACTCGCGTACCGGTGATATTTTTCATTTTTTCTTCCAGGCTTTCATAAATTGCCTCTTCTGCTGAATCGGTAGAAACTTCTCTCTTTTTTGGTGGATTTGTAATGACTTTTACAAGTTTTTCTGTCTCTCGAACGCTGAGTTTTTCATCAAATACTTTCATCGCCACAGAATACTGTTTCTCGTAATCGGCAATTCCTAATATTGCACGAGCATGTCCTGCTGAGATCATTTCATCCACCATCATCTGCTGAACGCGATTATCCAGTTTTAAAAGTCTCAGAACATTGGTAATTGCAGTCCTGCTTTTTGAAACTCTTTCTGCTATCTCATCCTGCTTCAGATGGAATTCATCAATGAGTCGTTTGTATGCCTCAGCTTCTTCTACAGGATTCAAATCTTCTCTCTGTATATTTTCGATAAGTGAGATTTCTACCATTTCCTGATCTGTAAATTCTTTTACCAACACAGGAATTTCTTTTAATCCTGCCATTTTTGCTGCCCGCCATCTTCTCTCGCCAGCAATTATTTCATAATAGTCCTTTTTGTCGGACACAAGTAATGGTTGAAGGACTCCATACTGTTTAATGGACTCAGATAATTCCAGAAGGGCATCCTCATCGAATTTTTTTCGAGGCTGATCTCGATTAGGTTCAACTTTTGAAATTTTAACAACTTTTTCTCCTTTATGGGATTCTGTTGTTTCTTCCTGATTTTTCTGTGCTATTGGTTTTTCTTTTTTTATCGGTGCAGACTTTTGTGGAGCTGTTTTGGTCTTTTCAGGAAAAAGTGCATCCAGTCCTCTTCCAAGACCTGACTTTTTGGCTGCCATTATTCATCCTCCCTGTTCATCACTTCTTCAGCCAGCAGTCGATAACTTTCCGCGCCAGTTGATCTGGGATCATACATGGTTATAGGTTGTCCATAACTGGGAGCTTCTGCAAGTCTTACATTCCTTGGAATGATTGTTTTATAGATATTCTGCTGAAGATTATCTTTTACATTTTCTACAACCTGTAGTGAAAGGTTTGTTCTTGCATCATACATTGTGAATACAACTCCTTCCATAACAAGGTCTTTGTTTAATCTGTCTCTTACAAGTTCAATGGTATGTATTAACTGTGATAAGCCTTCCAGCGCATAGTATTCGCACTGTATGGGCACGAGTACAGATGTTGCTGCTGTTAATGCATTGATTGTAAGCATATTTAATGAAGGAGGACAATCCATGATAATGTAATCGTAATTGTCTCTCACTTTGTCTGTAACTTTTTTCAGAATGTATTCTTTTTCGTCTACGCCTATCAGTTCGATTTCTGCTCCAGACAGATTTATGTTAGAAGCAATGAGATCTACATTTTCTATAACTTCTTTTATGATTGTGTCTTTTACTTCGGACTCGCCTAGGAGAAGTTCGTATAATGTATTTTCTACTGCGTTTTTGTCTACACCTAATCCGCTGGTGGTATTTCCCTGTGGGTCAATATCTATGGTTAATACTTTTTGTCCTTTTTCTGCAAGGCAGGCGGATAAGTTAATTGCTGTTGTTGATTTGCCAACTCCACCTTTCTGATTGGCTACTGCTATAATTCTCCCCAAGTTTTTCCCTCCTTTTGGGAATTTTATGGATTTATGATACTTTTTCACACCATCAGTTTATTATAGCACTTTATTTACTATTGTTCCACATAATGTTTCACGTGAAACATAAAAATCAAGTAACGTATCTATAAATTATTTTATATATTTTTACTGGTTTTAGCTGTGGTTGATTTTGTTTTGTATAGAGTATATAATTCAGAAACCACTCCCTATTCGGATTGCAGAAAAGGATTGTTAAAATATAATGATACTAAGGGACGAAGCGAAGCACAGGCATAAAAGGGGGATGTTAATCCTATAATATATGAATAAAGGGTAGAGTGCTATATGTCTAGTGGCACATGTTTGACACTGATCGGAGTGAATCGTAGATGTAGGAGTGTATTGTGTGAAACAATTCGTAGGTATTATAGTTTGAGGCTTTTGACCCAACATCAATATAATATTTATAAACTATTTTATAAAGGCTATCATTTCTTTTCTCATTGGCATCTGGGAATATATATTACTTTTTATATTTACACCACTTTACAATTTTTTCATAAAAAAATATCGTACAGAGCTTTCTGATATATAATGAATTTGCTGAAAATATCACAAAGAAAAGTGATCCTATACGACAAAAGCATTATACAACAAAAAAACCTGATTGGTAGACTTTATCAATATTTTTTGATTTATTTTGAAACTTTTTCTGTTCCGACAGCAGATACCTTATTTCTGCTGATATTATCCATACTGACCTTAGAATCCGCACATTCCATCCGATTTCTGTATCAGCATTTTTTATCCGGAATAACGGCGAAATCACTGAATGTATTTTATTATGCATGTTCCTATGCAAAGTCAGTTATATACATGCCTCGTTCTTTTCGGTTTGAGGCTTCCGCATATCTTTTTGATACTTCCGGTGATAACGGGCTGTACTGGCTGGTATAGCTTTCTTCTTGTTTTATCAATGGAATTCCATACAATTTCAGCTTATATTCCAACTTCAACATGATGTACAGCTTGTTATACGGCAGATTGTGAAACTTCTGGTTGGTCTTATGCCCCATATCTTTTTCTTTACGGATGTTCCGGATGTCTCTCACAACCACACAGTGGATATCTTCTTTTCTACAGTATTCTGCAATCCATCTGGTCACTTTGTGAAAATAATCCTTTACTGCATTCTGCTTTTTTCTGTAAAGTCTCTGGATATGTTTCAATGATCTTGGATATTTTATTCCTCTTTCCGATTGCTACGCGTACCATACAGACTGCACTCTGGTGATCTCTTTATGAAAATATCTTTCCAGGGAAAGATACTTTCTTCCCAGAATAAAAGTCCGGCCATTTTCGGAATCATAACAGGTCATCAGATTATGAAGTCCCAGATCAACAGATAAATAATGTTCATTCTGGGAAAGCTGTTCCGGCTCTTCAATCTCATAGATAACAATAAGGTCGCATTTTCCATTTTCCGGCGGATAGATCCGCAGCTGTTTTATATGATCCATGTCCCTGAAAATCTTATTTTCAAGATATAGAAATTTTTCATGGATCCCATAGGTTTCTTCCATATGGTTTTTCAGATCCTTTGTCAGAGACAGCCGCAGCTGGTCTGAGCCTTTCTCATGCTAGATTCCCATCTGCATGTATGTGACCGGTATATTTCCCTATTTAAAGCGGGGTGGATTTGGAACTTTGATCCCTCCGGTCTTTTTCAGGACATAAAAAGATCTCCAGGCTTTGTCCAGCTGCTTGCAGGTCTCCTGCACTGTCTGTGACGGAAGCTGTTTATACCACAGATTTCCTTTATGTGCTTCTTTCTGATGATACCAGTCAGGATACTTTTCCAGTCCCAGTTCTTTATAATGACCGCTGTTTGTAGTTGTAGATATTTCAGAGTTTGGAGGCTGCATAACACATATGCCCTATGATATTGGAATATTCCTGACTGTTCCTTATGGATGTTTTATGTGACAGCAGCATTCCTCTTCCCCTTAATCGCTGTGCAGATGGGGATTCACACTCCATCTTGAATCAATACGATTTGCTCTGATGTTCAATATAACAACGGATATTTTCTTCAGATACAGATCCGATTGTTTCCACATAATAGGAATGGTTCCACAGCTCCCCCTTCCACAGCTGGTCCCTTATTTCCGGGAAATGTTCGAATAATTTCCTTCCGGTGATACCTTTCAGATACTTAACGATTGCTGTTATAGACAGCTTTGGTGGAGCTGATACAAAGCAATGGACATGGTCACCTTCATCACATTCAAATAAATGGATAGTAAAACCCTTATCCTCAGCGATCTGCTGCACCAGTTCCTTCAGGTATTCCTCAATTTCCGGGCTTAATATCTTCCGTCGATATTTCACCGACCATACCATATGGTAGTTGATATTACATACGCAAGTTCTATAATATATTAGATTTTCTTTCATACATATAATATATTATAGTGACATGCTCCCACCACTTAAATCATAGATTTTGAAGTGGGGGCTTCTTGCTC
>URXG01000095.1 GCA_900551715.1 uncultured Blautia sp.
ATGTAAATTTAGGTGTTTCCAGAGACTGGAAAGACGTTGATATGGAATATGAAAAAGTACATTCTGCAGTAGAAATGGGAGCAGAAGCCATCATGGACCTCAGTTCCTACGGAGATACCAGAAGCTTCCGCCGCAAGCTTACCTCTGAATGTCCGGCAATGATCGGTACTGTTCCGATCTATGATGCAGTTGTATATTATCACAAAGCACTTGGCAAGATCACTTCCGAAGAGTGGATTGATATTGTACGTATGCACGCAGAAGACGGTGTGGATTTCATGACGATCCACTGCGGTATGAACCGTGCCACTGCTGCTCGTTTCAAACAGAATAAACGTCTCATGAATATCGTTTCCAGAGGCGGTTCCATCATGTTTGCATGGATGGAAATGACAGGAAAAGAGAACCCGTTCTATGAGCATTTTGATGAAATCCTGGATATCTGCCAGGAATATGATATCACCTTAAGTCTGGGTGATGCATGTCGTCCGGGATGCCTTGCAGATGCAACAGATACTGCTCAGATTGAAGAGCTGATCACCCTTGGCGAGCTTACAAAACGCGCCTGGGAGAAGAATGTACAGGTTATGATCGAAGGACCCGGACATATGCCGATGAACCAGATCGCAGCCAATATGGAAATCCAGAAAACACTGTGCCACGGTGCTCCTTTCTATGTACTTGGACCTCTTGTAACAGATGTTGCTCCCGGATATGACCACATTACTTCTGCCATTGGCGGCGCTATCGCAGCCTATTCAGGAGCTTCCTTCCTCTGCTATGTAACACCGGCAGAACATCTTCGTCTGCCTAATGCAGCTGATGTAAAAGAAGGAATTATTGCAGCTAAAATCGCAGCTCACGCAGCAGATATTGCTAAGGGAGTTCCTGGCGCAGCTGACTGGGATTACAAGATGAGCGAAGCAAGAAAACGCCTTGACTGGGAAGAAATGTTCAGACTCAGCATGGATCCGGAGAAGGCAAGACGCTATCGTGCAGAAGCAAAACCAGAGAAAGAAGACACCTGCAGTATGTGCGGAAACTTCTGTGCTGTTAAAAATACCAACCGTATTCTGGACGGAGAGATTGTTACCATTTTTGATGAATAATCCTCCAAAAGATCCAAACAGAAAATCATAATCACATAAATATAAAAAGCCGCATTTTCACAGGCACCATATTTGGTTAATCCCTGTGAAATGTGGCTTTTCTATTATATCTTTTATATCTTCATCATATCTGACATAATGCAGCCACCTGCTGCACCATGCCTCATAACTTGAGACAGCTGATCTGTCCCCGGATGAATTCCTCCTATTGCATACACCGGAACTGTCACTGCCTTACAAACCTCCCCCAAAAACTCCAGTCCTCTTGGCGGAAGTCCTTTTTTACAATTTGTTGTATAAATATGTCCTGCTGTGACATAGGTAGCCCCTAACTGCTGTGCCTTCAGAGCATCTTCCACAGAATGTACAGAACATCCTGTTTCCTGAAAATCACCAAGCTTTCCCTGATATTTTTCAAGGAGAAATAATGGCAGATGGATACAGGGATGCCCCAGTTTTCTGGCTGCCTCCACATAAGTATGAAGGATGCAGGAAACCTGATATTGTCTGCAGATTCCCAGCACCTCTTTTGCCAAAAGAAAATATTCTTCCTCTGACAGATCCTTTTCCCTCAGGATCAATGCTTTTGGATGACAGGCACAAACACGTTCTATCTGCTCCAAAAATGGACGTTCACACAGAGAACGGTTCGTCACTGCAACCACATTTTTATAAAATTCAGAATGATACATATCCTTTATACCTCTATTTTCTTCCCTGTATTTTTCTTACATCCTAAGCTTTTTATGAAATTCCCGTAAGGTATCCTTCTTGCAGAAAATAAACAATGCTGCCAGTGTCAGAATGCTAATGCCTGCACAAATCACAGATGGGTATACAAACTTCACAACTCCCGTCCATGCCAGAATCATGGGAATTAATCCGGCAATACATGCCTGCACAAGATAAAACAGATATTCTTCCCGTTTCAGACGGTTTACTCTTGCAATCACCGGAACAGAAAACTGAACCGACAAAACTCCAAAAGGAAGAATAAAATCCACAGACCAGCCTCTCCATCCGGTAAACCGATCCCACAAAATGGCAATCACAGATATGAGCAGCAACTGCCAGATTTCATTTTTTAAAATATTTCTTCTCTTAGAATAAGCTACCATAACAACCAGCCAGGCGCAGACACATCCTGCACCTGCAAACCAGGACCAGTTCAGTGTTCCCGCTGTCATAATATTGATCATACCGCAGATAACAGCAACTGCCAGACACAGGAAACTAAAGGTCTGCACAATCCTCTGATTTTCTTTTCTTTCCAGTCTCTGCTGTTCGCCGCAGCCGGGAAAATCGTTCTTTAACTCTCTGTGAGGAATTTCCTCCTCACTTAACATTCTCCGGAAATTTCTCTGAATGCTGTCATCCGGTATTTTGGAAGTAAATCCCAGCACCATCTCATCTCCATAAGAGCAGGAACACATCTGCAGGGAATTAGTACTGGCAAAAATTCCAAAATGCCGGATATATTCTCTATACTCCTCAGGAAGATGTATAATACCAATATTAGAGTAAACAGCAGTAATACTTCTGCTTCCCAGATTTGCCCCGATCATCAGAAAATATTTCTTAATTTCCAGAGGAACGGCACGGACAAATATATTTTTCTCAATCCTTACATAGTCATTCATATGCATGGCTATTTTATCTTTTTCCAGTTCCTGTTCAAACTGCAGCTTTACATCCACCAATACCTCTTCAAAGGTTGTTGTATCAGAAAAAGTATAACCAACCTCAATCCATCCAAAGAAATTTGTCATAGACTGAGACGGAAAATAATTTCTCAGGTTTACAGGTATCATCAATGTCACCGGACGCTTCTGCTGGTTCTTTGGAATCTCCTCACGGATAGAACAGAGCATCACAGCTGTAAGCAGCACTGTTATGGACACACCGTAGGAACGAGCCTTCTGATGAATCTCTTTTACAGAAAGAACTACTTCCGAGATATGCATATCTGAATGGACCAGCTTCTCCCCCTTCAGCTTTACAGCTGCTTTTTTCTTCTCCCTGTTCTTGGGAATATCCGAAGAATAATACTGGGAAAAGCTATCTTCCTCTATGTTTCCGCGACCTGTTTTCTTATCCCTTCCTATCTCCGGAAAATTCTCCTTTGGATGGGCCAGAATGAGATAATTCTGTACAAGCTCCTGGAGAAAATGCATGGCTCCGGTGCCATCTGTCAACGCATGAAACACTTCAAAATTAATTCGTTCTTTATAATAGCTCACCTGAAACAGCAGGGATTTTTTGTCTGGAATATACAGACGGCTGCAAGGCGGCTCTGTCTCCGGTTTTACCAATGCCCTGATATGGCTGTGCTCCAGATAAAACCAGAAAAGACCCTTTCGCAATACTGCCTGAAACAATGGATATTTCTCCATAGTTCTGTCCAAAGCCTGCTGAAGAATATCACTGTCCACTTCCTCCTTCAGCTGACAGTAAAAACGAAAAACTCTTGTATCATTTTCCCCTGTTACAAGCGGAAATGCCAGAGCTGCATTATCCAGTTTTCTCCAATTAGAATATTCTGTTCTCATATTTTTCGCCTTCCGGTCACTTTATCTTTTCATCATTTATACTCAGATGCAGAATTTTTTCATAGCTTGCATTCAGAAATTGATTAATATATCCAAAGCTTTCCTGCACATGCAAAAACTTAAATCCCAACGCAAAAAATCCATGAAATGCACCGCTTATTCTATGGATTTCCACCTGATTTCCTGCTTCCCGCAGTTTCTTTCCATATGCCTCTCCCTCATCACGGAGAGGGTCATATTCAGCTGTAAGGATAAGGGTTTCCGGCAGATTTTTAAGATTTTCTTCAACAATTGGGGCAAAATATGAATTATTTCTATCTGACGGTGAACTTTGATACAAATTAAGATAATCCTCCATTTTTACAGCAGTCAAAAGATAATCACTGCCATTTTCCTGCACAGATCTAAAGGGAGATTTCTCTGTATAACAGTTTCCCAGTGCCGGATAAATCAGAATCTGGCGTCTGGGCATAAATTCGCCCCGGTCTCTTGCCAGGAGACATACTGCAGCTGCCAGATTTCCCCCTGCACTATCACCTACAATTGTAATTTCCTCAGGATCTGTATTTATGATCAGCTGATTAGTATATAATGCCCTGGTTGCAGCATAACAATCCTCCAACGGTACCGGAAATCTGTGTTCAGGCGCCAGCCTGTATTCCACTGATACCACAATATGGGCAGTAGCCTGTGCCATTCTGGAACAAACGCGGTCATAATTTTCCACACTTTCCGTCACCCAACCGCCTCCATGAAAAAACAACAATACCGGAAAAGTACTGCCCTCCTCAATTCCTGCACTCATAGCATTCTCTGTTGGAAAATAGAGGCGTATGGGAACTACATGTTCTCCATTATATACCTTTGTATCCATTTTTTTCAGAAAAATCCTTGTTGCATCCAGCTGCTTAAGATCTGCCAGTCTTCTGGAGTTTTCCACCTCAATGTTCCCGGCAGATAACGCATGGAGAATTGTTTTCATTGTCTTTGATATCAATGTTTTATCTTCCTTTCTGCTGTACAAATAAATCAGTCATGCCGCTCTTCTGTATTCCCATAGGTTTCACAGAATCTGGCTGCAAACGCAGGCGCTTCATCATGTACATACAAATGTGAAATATCACCAAACGCACTCATTCGGAAAGCTGCAATTCCCTCTCTCCGCTCTTCTGTATTCAAGGTTGTCACAGAACTTGGGGCAGCACATACTCCATGCCACAATACCATCGGAGATATATTCAGCAAATGGCTGAGCAGCACACATTCCAGTCCAAAATGACAGAAAAATACAAGTGTATCTTCATTACTCTCTACTACTTTATAACAATGCCCATCCCTCACATATCCGTGCTTTGCAAGCAGTTCATCGAGCTTTCCTGTCACATAATCATAATGCCCCTTCAGATCCGATGCCAGCATTCTTTCATTTTCAAACCAGTGATCATACTGATAGAATCTCTCATCCCTTGTCCAGTCCTGCGGCAGCCAGTCCCAGGGAATAATCTTCTTATCCGTTACATCCGGCCGATCGATCAGTACGTCAAATTCCTGCAGCCAGTCACATTCTGTGGCTGTTCGGTTCATCTTTTTCAGGGTAGGGGACGCAGTATCCTTTGCCCTTCCCAACGGTGAAACATAAAAGTCTCTGATCTCCAGTTTTGTTAATCTCTCTGAGAGAAACTCAGCCTCTCTCCATCCCTTCTCTGTAAGAGAATCTATGGTATAATCAGGGTCTCCATGACGTACTATCAATAATTTCATTTTTCCTTTATCCTTTCATTTCACATTCTTTCTGTTTTCTAATTATATACTATAGACACTTGTTTTCCAATATATAACTGCTGGGATATTCGCTGTAACAGCCATGGCAAATCAGATAATAATTGGAATATTAATACAGGGGATACAGCAGATTATTTTTTTCAAAATACTTCTGCCATATCCCCTGTCATTTATTTTTATAACACTTTTACAATATTCAGTTCTTCATCTGCCAGAACAATATCCGCACGTTTTCCAGGTGTAAGAGAACCCACTTCATCAAAAATTCCGATACTTCTTGCCGGGTTTGCAGTTGCAGCAAGAATCGCTTCTCTTTCCGAAACTCCCATGGATATAACGCTCTTCATACAGTCAAAAAGACAGGTTGCAGAACCTGCGATCGTACCGTCTGCCAGAGTAGCTTTTCTGTCTTTCATAGTTACTTCCTGGCCACCCAGTTCATATTTACCGTTCTCCATACCGGTTGCCATCATAGAATCACTGATCAGAATCACTCTGCTATCTCCAAAAAGGCGGAAAGTATTTCTTACAGTTGCCGGATGGATATGGATCCCGTCACCGATCAGTTCTACCATACAGTCTTCATTATCTGCTGCTGCACCGATCACTCCCGGTTCTCTGTGTCCCATAGGATTCATGGCATTATAAAGATGGGTTACATGAACTGCCCCCTGCTTCATAGCCTGTGCAGCACAGTCATAATCTGCCGCTGTATGTCCAATAGAAATAACTGTTTCATTATGCAGTTCCCTGATAAATTCTTCTGCACCTTCCATATTCGGAGCAAGAGTTACCAGTTTGATCAGTCCACCTGCCGCTTCATTGCACTCTCTGAAAAATTCAATGTCCGGTTTGCGGATATATCCCTCTACATGTGCACCCTTTTTTGCAGGATCAAGGAATGGTCCTTCCATATTGATACCGACAATACGGGCACAGGTTTCATCCTGATCTACATCCTTTGCCGTCTGAAAGATTTTCAGAAGTTCTTCTTTGGGAAGAGTCATGGATGTGGGACAGTAAGAAGTTACTCCCTGTGATCTCTCATACTGAAGAATAACTTTCAATCCATCCACATCTGCATCTGAGAAATCATGTCTCACTGCACCGTGGCTGTGAATATCAACCAGACCAGGCAGTACTTTCAGACCGGACGCATCCAGTTCCGTTTTATCTGTCACTTCTTCCTCAGAAGCTACAAGCCTGCCGTTTTCTATATATAAATCTGTTACTTTATAACTTCCATCTTCCTGAAATACATTACCGTTTTTAATGATCATTTTTCTACACCCTTTACTGTATATTTTACAGAAGTCCTTTTTCTTTAATAAGACTTAAAGCATCTTCATCTGCCACTACAGTTACATCCTGATGAAGCTGAAGGATAGATGCAGGTACATTTGGTGTGATCGGTC
>URXG01000096.1 GCA_900551715.1 uncultured Blautia sp.
ATTGTTCAATCAGAAGAAACAATTCCTTGTGACAGCTTAGTTAGAATACCACTATAAAAAGAATCTGTCAACACTTTTTTGAACTTTTTTTATTTTTTGTGTTATACTTAATAAACAGCCCTGAATCAGGCTTTATAAAAAACATCTTATACTATAGAAGAAAGAGGTCATTTATCTTGAAATCTCAATCTAATCTTTCAACCGCCAATGCAAATACAGACAACCCATTAGGCATAGCTCCAACCGGCCGCCTCCTTGCTAAATTTGCAATCCCGGCTATCATCAGCATGCTGGTCAATGCTCTCTATAATATAGTAGACCAGATTTTTATCGGTCAGGGTGTCGGCATGCTCGGAAATGCTGCCACAAACATCGCATTTCCAGTCACAACCATTTCAACTGCCGCTGCACTGCTCCTCGGAATCGGCGGTGCATCTAACTACAATCTTGAAATGGGAGCCGGCAGAGACCGAAAGGCCAGCGAGATTGCAGGAAGTGCCTTATCATCACTTGTTATAACAGGTACAGCCATTGCCGCGGTGATTTTGATCTTTCTGAAACCGCTGCTCATCTTCTTTGGAGCGACGGATACCGTAATGCCTTATGCAATTGATTATGTAGGCATTATCGCCATCGGACTTCCATTTTTCACCTTATCCGTCGGCGGTAACCACCTGATCCGTGCCGACCGCAGTCCTACTTATTCTATGATGTGTACCCTGACCGGTGCGATCATCAATACGATTCTTGACCCACTGTTTATCTTTGGTTTCAAATGGGGAATCAAGGGCGGTGCATGGGCTACTGTCATCGGCCAGTTTATTTCTGCCATGCTGGTTGTACTTTATTTTGCAAAATTTCGCCATATGCATCTGGAAAGAAATATGTTTAAGCCTCAGCTGATCCACATCAAAGCAATCTCTTCGCTTGGACTTGCTTCGTGCATCAACCAGATTGCAATTGGTGCTGTCCAGATTGTAATGAATAACACTCTTCGTTATTACGGAGCGTCTTCTGTTTATGGAAGTGATATCCCGATTGCATGCGTTGGGATTGTGTCAAAAGTAAATATGGTTTTTCTTGCAATCTGCATTGGAATTGCCCAGGGTGCACAGCCTATCTGGGGCTTTAACTATGGAGCTAAAAAATACGACCGTGTTCGTCAGGCATATCGTTATTCTGCAACAGCATGTACGATCATTGCCACATTCTTTTTCCTGTGCTTCCAGATCTTTCCACATCAGATTATCAGCATGTTTGGCGGCGGAAGCGATCTGTACTTTAAATTCGCAGAAAATTATCTGAGGATTTTTATGCTCCTGACTTTCGCAAATGGTATCCAGCCGATGTCCTCCGGATTTTTTACTTCTATAGGAAAGGCTGGCCTCGGTATCATCATGTCTCTCACCAGACAGGTGATCTTTCTGCTTCCACTGATCATTATCTTCCCTATGCTTATGGGAATTGATGGCGTTATGTATGCAGGACCGATTGCCGACACAGCTGCATTTGTGCTGGCGGTTGTTTTCGCCCGCAGAGAACTCGGAAAAATGAAAAAAGCATAACTTTCCATATTTCAAAAGAACAACAAAAGCTGTATTTCAGGTTTTCTCCTGCTAATACAGCTTTTGGCTTTAAGAATCTATTATTCACAGATATATTCTTCTATTTCTGTTACTCGATTCCCCTTCTGTTCTTTCCATATCATAAGATACAGTTTATAATTCAGAGAATCACGCGCAATCGTAAAAGGTTCTTCTCTCAGAAGATCTGCACGAATTCCCTGGCTCTTCAACTCCCTCTGGCGCTGCTTTGCTCTTTCTAATGCTTGCTGATACCTCCGTTCCACATCATCTCCAAAAAATCTTCTTGGATAATCTGCCGTTGCCTGCTGCAGTCTCTCTGACAACAGATCTACAATTCTGCTGTGCTTCGTCTGATGCAGCATAACTGCAAGTCTCTTCGCCCAGAATTTCGCAGGATGCTTTCTATAGAATTCTAACATTTTCAGTAAAGAAGTATCCTCACATTCCGCTGCCAGTTCTTTCATATAAACAATTGCTTTTTCAGAAGGTATCCAGGGATTTTCCCTGGGCACGATATATTTCTCCGGTACTGCCGGATAGCAGCAATAATTTAATGGTGGAAATTCTACAAGTGCCGCCAGTTTTATTTCTTCTTCCGTGCAATATGCCTCACCAAGATAATCATATTTATCCCTGAGAATCGCAAGGCGATACTCCAATTGTCGCAAATATTCATAGTCTTTTACCCAGAAATGACCAGTATATGCATATTCATACAGATGGACTTCCAATTCCAGATCCTCAAAAAACAATGTCAGCACTGTATCATCCTGTTTTATGACAAGCACAAATCTGCCATCCTGCCTGGTCATGGATGCCTGCAGTTCTCCCTGATAATCGCTGTGATATTCCCCCGTCATACGAACATTTCGAAAAACCAGAAAGCTCTCGACCGCATCATTCATCAGATATACCAATGGAATATCCATGCTGGCTGATCCCTTATCCGATATTCTTCCCGATTCTGTCCGCATCTTCTCCGGAATGAGCAGTTCAAATTGATCCTGTTCCAGCAACTGCGCCAGTTTTTCCAAAGTTTCTTCTGTCATTTTTCTCCTAACATTCTCTAATACTTCTATTCCCTGCTTTTATATTTTTACCGAAAATCAGCTGATCTGCCATTTCACATGGCTTCCATTCTCATCTTTGTTTACGAGCAACTGATCTTCAATCTCCTGTTTCAACTCCGACACATGAGAAATGATTCCGATCAGCCTCGAGCCTTCTGCCATTTCCTGCAACACACGGACTGCCTGGTTTCTGGAATGCTCATCGAGAGAGCCAAATCCCTCATCAATAAACATCATATCCAGATTGATTGCTGCTGAGCTCTGCTGAATCTGATCCGCCATTCCAAGTGCCAGGGACAACGCTGCCATGAAGGATTCTCCACCTGAAAGTGTACGAACCTCTCGCTCCTTCCCTGTTACAGTAGAATACACCATCAGATCAAGCCCTCTGTTCTTTCCTTCACCAGCTTTTTCCAGATCATACATACGAAGTTCAAACTGTCCGGCAGACATTTCCTGAAAGCGTCGATTCGCCGCGTATAAAATATGTTCCAGATAATACCGCTGTACATAAGTTTCCAGATCCATACGTGAGCCACTGACGTTTCCGGAAGTCATCCGATACAGCGTATCGATCCGCGCATGTTCTTCCACGATTGTTTTTCTCTCTTCCAGCCTTCCGGAAAGTGCGTCAAAGACCTCTCTGTCATCCCTGTTATCCATTCGCAATTGGTTATAAATCTTTTCTTTTTCCTGATATTCTGTCTCTGCAGCTTCTCTCTCTTTCTGAATTTCTTCCAGAACAGGTTTCTGCTCTTCTCCAATCGCGCTCTCTGCAGAATCTTTCTGTGCCTGCGCTGCTGACTTCTTTTCATAATAAGCATTAACCGTTTTCTGAAACTCCTCTGCCGCTTCACGGCTGTACGTCTCCACAAGCTCTTTCCATTCAGATTCTGTCATCTGCTTTATTTCCATTACTTCTGTATAAGAAGTTTTTCGATCTTCCACACACTTCTTCTGTTCCGGAATCTCCTGCTGGTAACGGCTGATCAGGGTTTCTGCCTGTTTCTGCGCATTTGCGGCTTTCTTCGCTTCTGACAGAACTTTCTGATACACTTCTTCTGCCTGGTTTTTACTGCTTTCAGCCTGAAGCAGTGCCGCCCTTGCCTCTTCTTCGGTCTTAAATTCAACGGACCCTTTTACATTTTCCAGCGCGGCTTCACTTCCCGCCAGTTTTTCAACAGCAGCTTTTTCTTTCTCTGTACACTCATCACAAGTGTCCTGCAACTGTTTTTTCTGCTTTTCCATATTTTGAAGTGCTTCACGGATTTTTACCAGAAGGCGTGCACTCCTCTGTAAGTTGTTCAGTTCTTCTGCCAGCTGCTGCTTCCAGTTTTCCAGAGAATCGTTCATTTCCGTCACACTTGACTGCTCTGTTATAGAAGAAACACTTCTATGCAAACGTTCCTGGAGCTTTTGTACACTGGCAATATAAGTATCTTTTCGTGTATCGTATTCTGATCTGGCCGCCGCTGCATCCCCAGCAGCTTTTTCCTGATCTTTACGCAGTTTATCCACATTTGTCTGCATATTTTGCAGTTTTTCCTCAGAGATATCCACAGATTCCACACCCTTTTTCGCAGGATGTGGATGTTCTGTAGAGCCGCACACCGGGCAGGGTTTTCCCGATTCTAATTCTGCAGCAAGAAAACCAGCCTGCGCATTCAAAAAATGCAGTCTTACTTCTTCGTATTCTGTGTTTGCATCATTATATTTTTTCGTTATATTTGCATAAGTTTCTCGTGTTTTAATTGCTTTTTTGCGGCACTGCTCTGCCTGATTTCTCAAGTTCTGAACATCCACGATCTCCTTTGAAACCGCATCTGCTTCCTGCTTTTTATTCTCTGCGAGTACCAGCTTCTTATCCACTTCAGCCAACTCTTCACTCTGTTTTTTCCACTGTGTTTCCTGCTCTTCCAGAGCCTCTTGCTGCTTTCGCACTTTCTTTGTGTTTTCTGTTGCCAGAGCACAGTTTTTCCTGTCTACTTCTGCCTGTGTATGAAGTCTCTTTATCTGTTCAAAAAGTTCCAGTGCCTTATGGACTTTTTCTGAGATTTTACTGCAATTCTGCAATTCCTGATCGCAAATCAGCTTTTTCTGTTCCTCTGCATTTTCCGCTGTTTTCCGCGTTTCTTCCAATATTGGCAACTGTTTTTCCTGAGTCTTTAATGATTGTTCCAATTCTGTCAGTCGTCTCTCCGCATCATTTAAGAGAACACCGGTCTCTCTGATCTCATACGCATTTCTGATACGGCTGATCAGGGCTGTTGTTTTCACTATTTTTGCTTCATCATCTGCACATTCCTGCAGTTTCTGTTCCGCAGTTTCCAACTGATCAAACCATTTTAAAAGTGCTTCTGCCCTGGTATATAGTTCTCTTTTTTTGTCTCTGTTTTCAACCGATTTCCGATAATCTTTTTCTGCCAGATCAGTATATTTTTCCAGCCAGTCACACAGTTTTTCCACTTCTTCCAGAAAGTCAGTAAGGCGTGTCATCTCACCATCTTCCAGTTGTTTTTTCAACTGTTTCAGAGTCTCTGATTCATATGTTTCAGGTATACGGATCCTGCTCACTTCTCCCTGACATTGTGTTTTCAGAACTGCGATTTCTTTCTCTTTTGCGCGCTTTCGATTACCCAATTCTGCCACAATATCCTGATACATTTCTGTGTTAAAAAGCTTTCGAAAAATCACTTTTTTGTCATCTGATTTTGCACGGAGGAGATCCATAAATTCTCCCTGCGCAATCATAGCAACCTGCATAAACTGACTCTTTGTCAGGCCTACGATCTCCTGCAGTTTACGATCCGTTTCTTTTGATGGATATTCCATTCCATCCGGCATGATCAGGCTTACCGAACCTGTATTTTCTTTTGGTTTACCCTTGTTTGCACCTCTTGTGATCGTTTTGAGATGTCTCGGAACACGGCGCACTGTATAGATTTCCCGTTTTTCATCACGGCCTTCCGAAAAGACAAGTTCGACATACGGTTCTGAATCAAAATCCACATACTGACTCTGCAGAACTACGCCTTCTTTTTTGTTTAAAGAAGAGCTGGCTTCTCCATATAAAGCAAAAACGATTGCATCAAAGATCGTCGTTTTTCCCGCTCCGGTATCCCCGGTTATAAGAAAAAGATTCTGATTTACTTTCTCAAAATCAATTGTAGTTTCTTTACCATATGAGCCAAATGCCTGCATTTTTAAACGTAAAGGTTTCATTTATTTCACCCCCTGAACCGTATGTAGTACATCCTGCAAAATCATCTTTTCTTCTTCGTCCAGATCTTTCAGGAAAGAGCAGCACAGCTCATACGGATCCAGCAATTCTTCTGTCTGTAACGTTCTGGTATAATCCGTTTTCCGCTGATTTTCCCTCCGGATCTCCAGCAGATTCGGAAATGCCAGACGGATACGTTCCTGCATATCGATCACATCCAGATCCACCTTATCTGTCAGGATCACAGTCACATAATCCTTACAGGATTCTTTCAAAACCTCCTCCAGAGTTCCTTTTACAACCTTCACCTGTCGCAACGGTTCAAGCGGTAAAATTGTTGTTTTTACCTCTCCTTTTACACCCATTTCTACCATAATAATGCCTTTTTGCTGCTGTGCTTCACTCACAGAACAGGCAAGCGGTGTACCACAATAACGGTAAAATTCACTCCCGACTTTCATTG
>URXG01000097.1 GCA_900551715.1 uncultured Blautia sp.
AGATTGCAGCTCTGAAACCGCAGTACACAAGCGACAGCGAAGTAAGTGCTGAATACATTGAACACGAAAAAGAAATCCTTCTTGCTCAGATTCAGAATGATCCTAAAGAATCCCAGAAACCGGAGAAGGTTATCCAGGGAATGATCACAGGACGTATCAAAAAAGAACTGAAAGAGATCTGCCTTCTTGATCAGGTATACGTTAAAGCAGAAGACGGAAAACAGTCTGTTGCTAAATATGTAGAAGAAGTTGCAAAAGCAAATGGCGCTAAGATCACAATCAAAGGTTTCGTTCGTTACGAGACAGGTGATGGTCTTGAAAAACGTCAGGATGACTTTGCAGCAGAAGTTGCAGCACAGGCAGCAGGTAAATAAGACAGGTATTTAAGTTAAGTCTAATTCGGGCTAAAGGCCCTGGAAGTCTATAAACACTATGTTTCGGAGTGATTATAAGGTTTTCAGGGCTTTTTTATATTTCTCTGAAAAAACCATTATATATCAGATATTACACTGAATGCACAGAAAGGTAAAATATACATATGAAGCAAGATACATTGGAAGGAAAAGCGAAAACGAAAAATGGAGTAAAACGGTTATGCTTTTCTGTAATCTGCATCCTCCTGGAAGTGATTTTTATTATTACTGTTATAACACGGTTGAATGAATATGCAGAAATTATAAATTTATTTACAAGGATACTCAGTGGAATCTTAGTATTAGGCCTGTATGCATCGGATAAGACATCTTCTATGAAAATGCCCTGGGTTATCCTGATCTTAATTTTCCCAATTATGGGTGTTGGGCTATATTTACTGATTGGTCTGAACGGTGGTACACATAAAATGCGTGAGCGATATGCCAAGATTGACAAACAGCTGTTGACGTTACTTCCGGATAATCAGGAGTGTTTAAACAAATTAAAAGAAACAATTCCAAAAGCAGGAAATATTGCAAATTATATACAAAGAAATTCACAGTACCCAGTCTGTCAGAACACAGATATTGTATATTATGATGCGGCAGTTAAAGGACTGGAGGCGCAGCTTAAAGACCTGGCGAAAGCACAAAAGTTTATCTTCATGGAATATCATGCAATAGAAGATGCAGAAGCATGGCATAAGATTCAAAATGTCCTGGAAGAACGAGTAAAAGCCGGGGTAGAGGTTCGAGTTTTCTATGATGATATGGGATCTATTGGTTTTATCAATACAGATTTTGTAAAAAAGATGGAACAGGTAGGAATTCACTGCCGGGTATTCAACCCCTTTGTACCAGGTTTAAATTTGTTTCTGAACAATCGTGATCACAGAAAGATAACTGTTATTGATGGAAAAATCGGATTTACAGGTGGTTATAATCTTGCAAACGAATATTTTAATTATACCCATCCCTATGGACAGTGGAAAGATACCGGGATTCGCCTGGAAGGAGATGCTGTTCAGTCGCTTACAGTGACGTTTTTGGAAATGTGGAATGCAGTCAGCGACAAAGATGCCAATGACCCTGATTTCAGCAAGTATATTTTCTGCTATGATTACAAGGCTCACCAAAGGGGCTTTGTTCAGCCTTATGCAGACAGCCCTATGGACGACGAACAGGTTGGAGAAGAAGTTTATATCAGTATGATAAATAAAGCTGAAAAATATTGTTGGTTTATGACTCCATATTTAATTATAACAGACGAGATGACACATGCACTGTGCCTGGCTGCCAAGCGAGGAGTAGATGTGAGAATTATCACACCAGGTATTCCTGATAAAAAAATTATCTATAATATCACGCGTTCTTTTTATCATGGACTGGTTAAACATGGTGTAAGAATTTATGAATGGACTCCTGGGTTCTGCCATGCAAAAATGAGTGTGTCGGATGACTGCATGGCAACCTGCGGAACGATCAATCTGGATTATCGAAGTCTGTATCATCATTTTGAAAATGGCTGTTTTATGGCAGATTGTCAGGCTGTTACGGAAATTAAGAAGGATTTGATAAAAACAATGGAAGAGTGTTGTGACGTAACAGACAGATATCGCACCGGACGCAGTGCATATTTGCGATTAGGGCAAATGTTTATGAGACTGTTTGCCGGTTTGTTGTAAAGCTTTATTGAATCGCCGGTATGCTTTGAAATAAATTGCAGTAGAGACTTCTCTTATTTGGGGGGTGGATGTTTTTCTTGACAAAGTTTTTCGTAAGACAACAGGGCTTACGCTGAATGAATTCCGAAGAAATAAGACTGAAGTATAAATGATTACAAGGGAGCTGTTTGAAATGCAGGAAGAAATTACATATTATATTAATAATGACTGTATCAACTGTGGACTGTGTGTAAAGGAATGTCCGGAAAACTGTATTGACGTTTACAAAAAGCCGGCAGTGATCGATCAAAGTAAATGTCAGCACTGTGGCAGCTGTGCAGAGGTCTGTCCACCGGGAGCTATCAGAGACTGGGATGAATAATCCTGGTCTTTTTTATTGGATTCCAGGATCCTTCTGATAGAAGATACAGAATTAATGAACATAAATTTTTATTAGTGAATTTTTTGCATAATTATTATAAATATACATTTCAATTTTGAGAGAGTTTGTGATACAATAGGGTGAAAAGTTACTGTGCTAAAGTGAACAGTGACCAAACAGGCTAGGAAACAGAAAGGAAACAAAAGAAATGGAACAGGGAAAAATTTTTAAATTTCATAATGACCTTGATACAGACCAGATCATTGCATCTCAGTATTTGCTTCTGCCAAATCTGGATGAGATGAAAGGTCATGCCTTTGAATCACTGGATCCTGATTTTGCAAATAAAGTAAAACCAGGAGATTTTGTTATCGGTGGAGAGAATTTTGGCTGTGGTTCTTCCAGAGAGCAGGCACCAGGTGTTCTGAAAGCTCTGGGAGTCAAGGCTGTTATTGCAAAGTCTTTTGCACGTATTTTCTTCAGAAATGCCATCAATATCGGACTTCCGGCAATTGTCTGTAAAGATCTTCCAGATGAGGTTCAGACAGGGGATTCCATGGAACTGCATATGTCAGAGGGAACAGCAGTAGCCAATGGAAAAACCTATACCTGCACCAAACTTCCTGAATACATGCAGGGAATTCTGAATCAGGGTGGTCTGATTGCATCACTGAACAGGGAGGAGAACTAATCATGGGAATGACAATCGCAGAAAAGATCATTGCAGCAGCAGCCGGTGTGGATTATGTGAAACCAGGAGATATCCATACAGTAACACTGGACCGTCTTATGAGTAATGACGGAACTACACATCTGACTGTAGATATGTATAATAATAAATTAAAAAATCCTCATATTGCAGATGCAAAAAAACTTGTTTTTATTGTAGATCACAATGTGCCTTCTGACTGTCCGAAAACAGCAGCTTCTCAGAAAAAAATGAGAGATTTTGCAAAAGAGAACAATATTGATTTCTGGGAAGGAAAAGGTGTCTGCCATCAGGTCATGATGGAGAATTATGTTCGCCCGGGCGAACTGATCTTTGGAGCAGACAGCCATACCTGCTCTTATGGTGCACTTGGTGCATTTGGTACAGGTGTCGGATGTACAGATTTCCTTTATGGAATGGTAACAGGTACTTCCTGGGTACTGGTTCCGGAATCCGTAAAATTTAATCTGGTCGGCAGCCTCCCGGAAGGTGTAACAGCCAGAGACCTGATCCTGACTATTATTGGTGAAGTTGGTGCCAATGGATGTAATTATCAGGTAATGGAGTTTACCGGTGAAGGTGCAAAGACTTTAAGTATCAGTGACCGTATGACTCTCTGCAATATGGCTGTAGAGGCCGGTGCAAAGACAGGAATCTTTGAAGCAGACGAAAAGGCCATGGAATATCTGAAAGAGCATGGGCGGGAACCAAAGGCTGTTTTCCACAGTGATCCGGATGCAAAATATGTAAGAGAATATACATTTGATCTCAGCAAAGTGCGTCCTGTAGTGGCAAAACCGGATTTTGTAGATAACGTAGTTGATGCAGAAGAAGCCTGTGGAATCAAGATCAACGAAGCTTTCCTTGGCTCCTGTAATAATGGACGTATCGAGGACCTGAGAGTAGGTGCGGAAGTGATTAAAGGCAAAAAAGTTGCTGATGGAGTACGTTTCCTTGTAGTGCCTGCAAGTCAGACAATCTATAGACAGGCTCTGAAAGAGGGACTTCTGGACATCTTTATGGAGGCAGGAGCTATTGTTATGAACCCTAACTGCAGTGTATGCTGGGGAAGCTGCCAGGGCGTTATCGGTGAGAATGAAGTACTCATCAGCACCGGAACACGTAACTTCAAGGGACGTGCAGGACATCCCAGCTCAAAAGTTTATCTGGGATCAGCATCTACTGTTACAGCATCTGCCATCAAAGGTGAGATTGCACTGCCGTCACAGATCTGATAAAACATTATTTTTATAGAGGTATAGATTATGGAAAAATTCACAGGTAAGGTCTGGGTACTTGGAGATGATATTGATACCGATATCATTATCCCTACAGAATATCTGGCACTCAAGACAATTGATGATATGAAAAAGTATGGATTCAGCCCACTTCGTCCGGAACTGTCAGGTCAGATCCGAAAAGGTGATATTATTGTAGCAGGAAAGAACTTCGGCTGTGGTTCTTCCAGAGAGCAGGCGCCGGAGATTATCAAGGCACTGGGAATTCAGTGCGTAATCGCAAAATCTTTTGCAAGGATCTTTTTCAGAAACTCCATCAACAACGGACTTCTTCTCATTGAGCAGCCGAATCTCTATGATGATATGAAAGAGGGAGATTCCATTACTGTAGTGATGAATGAACATGTAGATTATAATGGCAAACAGTATCCCATCGCTTCTCTGCCGGAGAATCTGATGCACATCATTCAGGAAGGCGGGCTTGTAAAAGCCATGCGTAAACTGAACGGACTGGATCAGGAAGGAGAAGCGTAATGGGTGAAACAGTTATTGAAAAAATCATAAGACATAATACCGGTAAGGCAGTAAAACCGGGAGATATCGTAACAGTTAATGTAGACAGAGTCATGATCCATGATATTTTTATCCCTTTTGTTGCAGAAAAATTTGAAGAAATGGGATTTCAGAAATTATGGGATCCGGATAAAGTGGTTCTGATCTATGATCATCTTGTTCCGGCCAGCCAGCTGGATGACACCAGACATTTCCATGAGGGGGATGCTTTTGCAGCTAAATATGGCATGAAAAACGTCCACAGAAGTGATGGAATCTGCCATCAGCTGATGACAGAAGCAGGCTATGTGAAACCAGGCGATATTGCTTTTGGTACAGATAGTCATACTACTACATATGGATGTGTGGGTGCTTTTTCTTCCGGTATCGGTTATACAGAAATGGCAAGTATCCTGGGAACTGGTACCATGTGGATCAAAGTGCCGGAAACAATCAAAGTAGTGATTGACGGTGAGCTGCCATCCAATGTAATGTCCAAAGATGTGATCCTTCGTCTGATCGGTGATCTCCGGGCAGACGGCGCTACCTACAGGGCACTGGAATTCTCCGGAAGTACCATCGAAAACATGTCTGTGGCAAGCCGCATGACTATGGCAAACATGGCTATTGAAGCCGGAGCAAAATGTGCACTGTTTACTCCTGATGCAAAGACAGCAGAGTACTGTGGTATTGAACTGAATGATTATCAGAAGAGCCTGAAGGGCGATGAAGATGCTGTCTATATGAAAACAATGACTTATAAGGCAGAAGATTTTGTACCGGTGATGGCGTGTCCTTCCCAGGTTGATAAGATCCGTGATGTAAGCACTCTTGAAGGCACTGAGATCGATCAGGTATTTATCGGTTCCTGTACAAACGGACGTCTGGAAGACCTTGCTGCTGCTGCAGAAGTTCTGAAAGGAAAAAAAGTAGCTGATTTTGTAAAACTGATCGTAACACCTGCTAGCCGTAAAATCTACAGACAGGCCATTGAACTGGGAATCCTGGATACTCTGGCAGAAGCCGGTGCCATGATCACGCATCCTGGCTGTGGACTCTGCTGTGGTCGTGCCGGTGGTATTCTCACAGATGGTGAGCGTGTAGTTGCAACGAACAACCGTAACTTCCTTGGACGTATGGGTACATCCAAAGTTGAAATTTATCTTGCATCTCCAAGGACAGCAGCAGCCTGTGCAGTAGCAGGAAAAATCGTAAAACCAGAATAATGACCAAAAATGAGCATGGATTGTCATAAGATTCATGCTCTATTTTAGTTTGCGCGCCATGGGCGCGCTCTAACGGGTGAAAGTCCCGAACACGC
>URXG01000098.1 GCA_900551715.1 uncultured Blautia sp.
ATATGATAAATGACATTGCTGCTGCATATCCAAAGTTTGGTACGTTAATAAAACAGGTATTGTAAATATAATGGGACATTGTGATGGTTGTGTTGGCCGGTCCACCTTTGGTCAGGTTGACTGACTCATCGAACAACTGCAGTGTACCATTGATAGACATGATAAATGTCATGATAATGGTTGGTTTCAGAAGAGGTACAGTGATCTTCCAGAATGTTTTCCATCCGTTTGCACCGTCGATCTTGGCTGCTTCGTATACAGAATATTCGATATTCTGAAGACCTGCCAGATAGAATACCATGTTGTAACCTGTCCATCTCCAGATCAGAGCAATGATAATTACGATCTTTGCACTGGTGGAGTTACCAAGGAAGTTATATCCTGTTGTCAGAATTCCCATTTTGATCAGAATACTGTTGATCAGACCGTCTGTAGCAAACATAGAACGGAAGATCAATGAATAAGAAACCAGGGATGTTGCACATGGAAGAAATACACATGTACGGAAAAATCCTCTGAATTTCAGGTCTTTGTTGTTCAGAAGCTGTGCAAGAAGAATCGCCAGCACCAGCATGATCGGAACCTGAATGATCAGATACAGGAAAGTATTACCAATAGACTGCTGGAATACTTTATCTGCAAGAATTCGTTTGTAGTTACTGAAAATCGGCTCCGCAAAACGCATATTGGCACCTGCACCAGTCTGCAGGGAAATAATAAACGCACGGATCATAGGATAAAAACTCATGACTGCGATCATTACAGTCGCCGGTGTCAGAAAAAGCCATCCGGCAGCTCTCTGTTTCGCAAGCAATGTCATACCTTTTTTCTTGGAATTCACAGGAACTCCCCCTTTCAAAAACATTTCTTAACGTAAGACAGGGGACTGCTGGCAGTCCCCCGCGCTCTTATCTTTGGTATTTAGTATGTCTTAATAGTTATTGAAACACAAACTATTCAGTCATCTTAAATGCAAGTGTATCCTGTGCTTCCTGAAGAGCATCTTCTTTTGCTGTTCCGTTTACAATATTAACAACTGCTGTGTTGATGCACTCTCTTGCCTCATAGTGATATGGAGTCTTTGTGAACTCCGGAATATGAGAGGAGTACTCTACGATTGTTGAGAAGATCGGCTGATTGTTGAAGAATTCGTTTGGCTCATTGTATACTTTAGATTCTCCAGCTGGCAGATAGCAGGAAATAGCACCTGTTTCCGGAAGGATTGTATCATAGAAGTCTGTGCTTGAACCAAATGTGCTTGCAAGGAAGTCTTCAGCAAGTTCTACGTTCTTGCAGTTGGATGTGATATACCAGGAAGAACCACCGTTGTTTGCATAATTTGTAGCTGTATCAACATCGTCAACCTTAGGCATTGTGGTGATCTGCCACAGACCTTTCTGGTCTTCTGTTCCCATCAGAGTAGCTGTGATCCAGTTACCGTTTACGATACCTGCTGCCTCGCCGCTTGTAATTGTGGAAATGTATTCATCCCAGTTGTTTACAAGTTTTACTACATCATTTTTGACCATTTCTGTATAAATATCTACACATTTTTCTGCAACATCGTTGCCAACGATATATGCTTCACCATCTTCATTTACGAAGTTTGCTCCGCAGGACTGCATCATCATCATCATTGTGTCGCCGCCTGTAGCTTCGCTTGTCAGAAGGTACTTGCCTGTTTTTTCATGAACATCTTTACCAATTTCCATGAATTTGGACCATGTGATGTCTGTAAGGTCATCAATTGTGTATCCTGCTTCATCAAGGATGTCTGTACGATAGCATGCAATAACAGCACCATTGTCGAACGGAACACCATAATGAGTGTCATCAACCATAGAATAGGACTGTTTCAGTGCTCCAAAATCATCCCAGTTGATGTCCATATCTTTCAGATCTGTAAATGCATCCGGATAGCTCTTCAGATATTTCTGATAGCTGTTATCCTGCATAAGAACGATATCCGGAAGAGTGCTGTAGTCACCTGCGTTAGCTGCTGTTGTCAGCTTGGTCTGGCAGTCATCAGAAGATGTCTCGATAACGTCTACGCTGAATCCTTCGTGATCTTTTGCGTACTGTTCACCGGCAATCTGCATGGATTTGATGTTGAAGTTCTGGTCCCATGCCCATACAGTCAGTTTGTTGTCGTCATCACCTTTGGCATAAACAGCAGTAGTTGTGCCAACAAAAGATGCTACCATTGCACCTGTAAGTAAAACGGCAAGTAATTTTTTCTTCATAGAAATTTCCTCCCTTTAAATACTTTCTTTTTTTAATCCGGATTTCTTATGTAACTGATTATAGCATTTCCCATCCTGTCATAGTATGCATAACCGCCCATATAATGTGCAATTTCGACCATTTTATTTATTTTGCTGTATATTTAAAGTATTACTTTTATTTTTTGGTTATTTTTCTCATTTTCCTTATTAAGGCATAAAAAAAGCGCCTCTCCAAAAGAGCATTTTCTTCAAAATCACGCTCTTCGGAAAGACATTTGTGTCTTTTTAACAAGAATTCCTCTCTCTTTTTGTACACATTTCACATGTTTTTCTCGATTTTTATGCAAAAAAGACTTTTTCAGGAAATTGTGTTTTCATGGTATGTAACATTTCTTCTGTAAGATCCAGAAGAAGTTTGATCTTGTGTCCGTCTTCTCTGATGATCATTGTATAATATGGTATCTCATCATCATAAGATGTGTAATCGAATTTTTTCAGCTGCTCTGTGCCGCCGTTTTTCTTATATTTTGCTACTACCTGGTGCCAGTTGGGAGCAGTAACTTCCATTTCATTAAGGTCCAGTATATGGGCTGTTCTGCGGTATTTTTTTCCATAAATCACATCTATGGTCAACTGTCCATTTTCCAATGTGTACTCGTAATCTTTCTGGCTGAGTGTTCCATAGATAAAATAAAGACCTGCCAGACAGAAGCCAGCCAGCATAAATGCCTGAGAAATAGCAATACCCATCACTACAAAAATAAAGGCAAATATTGCCATGATCTTTCTGAGTACTCCTGACATGGATTTTTTCTTTCGGGAGACCTGCTCCACAATCTTATAGTCGTACATATAAACGATTCCTTTCTTTTTTTCTACCATCCTTTTTCTGAATGAATGTCAAATCGCAGAAGCTGCTGCTCATAGCTTTCCGGACGTTTCCGCCATTCGAGAGGAGTGACTCCCATCAGCTGTTTAAAGTTTCTGTTGAATGTCGAGTTTGTCGTAAACCCACATTTATGAGCAATATCCGCAACCGGGTCTTCTGTGGCCTCCAGAAGCTCACATGCTGTATAAACACGTACGGCATTAATATATTCCAATGGACTCATCTTCATGTAGGAAGTAAAAACTCTCCGGAAATGTGTCTCACTGATATGACAGATATTCGCCAGATCCTCTACTTTGATCTCCTCCATGTAGTGATATGATACATAATCCAGCACACGGGTGATCATATTGGTAAGCTTACCCGTATCTTCTGCAACCTTGTCCTCTCCTGAATTTCTGTTTAACCGGGCGATTTCTACCAGAAGTGCCGCAAGTACGCCCTTTGCCTCCTCCAGAAAAAATTCCTCACCATCTCTCATGATATCCATAATCTTACGGATTTTTTCCGTGATAGATAAGTTCTCCTTCTCTTCAAAAAACAAAGCCCTGGAATAGATACGCTGAATCATCTTTTCCGCCTTGACCGGATTATCCAGAAATTTTTTCATAAATCCTTCAACATCTATAAACAGATATTCCCATTTACTGATCGTCCCGATATCACTGTTCGTCGTATGCGGATAGTTCGGCGGAATTACCGTAACGATGCCCCCATGGAAACGTTTTTCCTCTTCACCAAGCACCATATGCCCATCACCGCCATAACAGTACCCTATCTCGAGATAATTATGAAAGTGAAGATAATCCACATCATTCCCATAATTCTGGACCCACTTTTGTCCAAAAAGCGCCAGGATCGGACTTCCCGCTGACATCTGATAATAGCGGAACTCCATCTTCGGTTTTTTTCTCTTTTTTGCCATTTGAGTTCCCCATTTCAATTCAAGTCGAACATTTATCGTAACTGTTCAGTACTCTCACAGTTACCCACTGAATAGTTACCATTTATCTGTTTATTGTACTATATATTTCCCAACAAAAAAAGATTACCGTCGTAATTCGGCAATCTTTTTTTGTCGAGAAATCTCGATTTATTTTATTTATTTTTATTGACCATTTCACCGATCACATAGCACAGAGCTGCAACAACCATACCATTGATGGATGCGATTCCCCATGTCACTACGTTTGCCACGATCGCACCAAGAATGACTCCGGCAACTGCAAACCAGTTGACTGTTACAATCTTAATGGTATCTGTATCGTAAGCCTTTTTGTTCATGAAATAAGAGATGACCAGAATAATACCAACCGGCGGCAGTGTACAGTTCAGGATGTTCAGCCATCCGCAGAAGTTGTAATACAGCCATACAGAAAGCAGTGTTCCAATAACACCTGAGATCAGAACCATCGGTTTCTTTCTCTTATTGAAAATATTTGCCAGACCAAGTCCTGCTGTATACAGTGCATTGTCATTCGTTGTCCAGATATTCAGTCCCAGAACCAGAATTGCAAGATAGAACAGATTCAGACGAATCATAACTTCAAAAATATCATTTCCACCTACAAAAATGTAAGAAATCGCTCCAAAAAAGAACATCAGAGAGTTTCCGATGAAGAAGGCAACTACGGTTGCTATCGTACCCTGTTTACCATTTTTTGCAAATCGTGTAAAGTTCGGTGTTGCAGTTCCTCCTGACACAAAAGAACCAATTGCAAGTCCTGCACCGCCGATCACACTCAAAGATCCGCTGGATGCAGCAAACTGATCTATGATCGTTCCGTCTCCCTGCTTTACTGCCATGATCATTGCGATTGTTCCAAGGATTGCAACAAGGGGCACTGCAATATAGCTGATGATTGTCAGAGACTTAATTCCAAAATATGCGGATGCAGTCATACATGCACCTGCGATCAGGATCAGTGCCCATTCTACTGCAGTGCTTCCACCAAAGAGTTCACGTGCTACAGGAATCGCAAACATTGCAATACCTACACCGAACCATCCAATCTGTGTGAAACTTGTCAATGCAGAAGAAATATAGGAACCCTTTTCTCCAAACGCTCTCTTGGAAAGCAGATCAAGGCTTAAACCTGTCTCTGCACCTACATAACCAAGCAGACCTGTATAAACACCAAGGATCGCCCCACCCAGAAGAAGAGCCTTAATAAATCCCCAGAAATCAAGTCCTGCCGCCATTTCCTGTCCTACCCACATACTTGCGGAAAAGAAAGTAAATCCAAGCATGATCATAAACATTGTCACAAATCCGCGTCTGCTATACTTAGGAACCGCGCACTCTGCATAGTCAATGTCCACTGTTTCCTGCTGTACATTCTTTATTGTTATTGTTTTTTCACTCATCTGTTCTCCCCGTTTTCCTTAATCAAGAATATATTTTTGCAGTGCGTCTGTAAATTCTCCTATACGCTGCTCTGCAAGTTCTTTTAAAGTAATATTCTTCATACTTTCAATATATCCAAGTTCCTGACGATACAGCCACTTTGCATCTGCCGGACGGATCTCCTGATAATGGTTAGCCTTTACCCAGTCTTCATAACTGATCGGTGTCGGATAACCAAGTTTCTCATCCAGAAGTTCCTTGAAGTCGATCTTATCGGCTCTTTCTTTGATTCCTTCCCAGAATTCCAGAACCTCTTCTACATGCTCATGAATCTCGTAACGTCTTGCACCACCATCATAAATGATGCATTTTTCAAAAAGAGGACTGCACATGGAAAGTGTCTCTCTTCTGAATTCAGGCGCAACAATACCGCCTTTCCAGTAGAAATCCACATCCGGAAGGTTGATTCCGGAAACACCTTTGTCCTGATAAGTGCTGAAGATTCCCTCATAATAAACGGTAATAAACCCTTCGAATTCCGGCCAGAATTCACGAATCTCTGCTGTCAGTTTCTCAAGAATGTCGATTCCTTTTGTTCCACCGATCGTAAAAATAATGATATTACGGAGTCTTGCACCATGATCTCTGTAGAAATCAGTTACATATCGAAGACAATGGATCAGAGTCTCTCCACTTGCAATGATATCACCGATCATCAGAGTGCTGTCTGGCACCATAGTAAGCTTGCTGTACTTGATCTCCAGACCTGCGATCTCTTCTTTTTCAAATACACGCTCAC
>URXG01000099.1 GCA_900551715.1 uncultured Blautia sp.
TAGCTCCAAAGTTTTCCGGTCAGCAGTAAACTGGAATATCTACCGTAGCACTGCTTTTTCAGATACTCCCTGTGCATTCGTCCCCACTTACCGATAGATCGCTTTTCCTCCGGCAGCTTCAAGTCTGGGATATAATAATCCCCGACAAGTACATAATCAATGCCATTCTCCGTAATTCTTGTTTTCAAATCCTTCATGGTTCGTTCCTCCTTGGTTTTTCTTATTCTATTACCCAAACGAACCGTTCTATATTGTTACTTCCATATGTACTGTACTTTTGCTTATCCCATATTTCTTTGCTGTCTGCCGTACCGTCGCCTTTCTTTCGATTATGTAACAGGCAAGTTCCACCGCCCGTTCCTCAATATAATCCTTCAAGCCAAAAGCCTCCGGGAACGCTGTTTTTACAGTGTATGCGGAGGCTTTTGGGGGTATGTGTGATATATATCCCCTCTCTGGTTATTTACACATTAATTCTGGATAGCGATCCTGTATTTATCTTATAAAATGTGTCGCAATCCGTTCTTCTTTTTCAGGCAGTCCAAACTGCTCTTTTCCAAGGGCAATACTCTTCATAAGAAAAGTCATGTTTCTGGCAAGGGTACGCATAGTCTGTTTTCCTTCGCCATCCTGTTCTGCCTCTCCTGCTGCCCTCCCATGGATACTGTTCCAGTACTGGCTCGGTGCCACCGGCATATTGGAAATTGTAAAATATTTATTCAGTTCATCAAAAGTTGCTGAACATCCGCCTCTTCTGGCACAGGCAATGCTTGCGCCTACTTTCATGGTTTTGTCAAAAGGGGTGCTGTAAAAGAGACGATCAAGACAGGCGATCAGTGTGGCATTGGCAGACGCATAATAAACAGGACTTGCCACTACCAGACCATCTGCTTCCTCAAACTTCGGTGCCAGTTCATTGACTGCATCATCAAAAACGCACTTGCCTTTTTCTGCACAGGAATTACATGCCACACAGCCTCTGATGGCTTTATTTCCTACCTGTACTGTCTCTACCTCCACTCCATTCTCCTGAAATACTTTTTCCATTTCACGAAGTGCGATGGAAGTATTACCGTCTTTTCTGGGACTTCCATTGATCATTAATACTTTTAACTTTTCTTTCATAATTTTACGCTCCTTAGTTTTTATCATAACGACAGTGTTACCACAATCCATCTCAATTTTTGTGAATTATCTGAAACTCTTCAGATATTCCTTCTGTTCCGGTGTGATCCGGTAACTTTCCACTGCCTTCTGGATGGTCTTTCTGTGTACCCACTGAGGCAGTCGTCTTTCTTCAATATAAGGGACGGTTGCCTCCCATTGCTTTGCCAGGGCTGTGGCAAAATACCAGGCAATCATCATATTGACATAATATTCCTCCGACTGGACAGACGCAGCCAGATCCAGATATGACGGCTGGAAATCTTCATCCAGATAAAGGCTCATCAGGGTACCAATCCCATAACGGATCACATAAGTCTGACCAGACGTGATCCACTTTCGCACTTCCGGCAGCAACTCTTCTTTATGCTTCTGAAAACATTTCGGCAAAGGAAGATCACAGGTAGCCCAGTTATTAATATATGGAAGAAACCGCTGAATCTCTTCCAGACACTGCTCATAGTCCCGGATTCCGGTAATAAGCATCATATGAAGATTATTTTCTTCGTAATATCTGTGAGGAAGATCCTGGATAAACTCTGCTGCATCCTTTGTGCCAGTAAATTCTTTCACAAATTTACGAAGCACCGGAGTGCGGATACCTATGATGGTTTCTTTATCGATCCCTGGCAGTAATTTACTGTGGAAATCCCTGTATTTTAGATCCTGAAGTTCAAAGAGATTTCCCCTTAATTTTTCATTATATGACATATTTTCCCTTCTTTTTTCACCTTTTTCTGTAAGTATACCATAATTGTATCTGATAAAATACAACATTTTTACTCTTCTACTTTGTTTTTGCAGGCCATATAATTTATCAATATCTTTCTGGAGTCTGCCATGTTTCAAACCTCTTCCAAAAAGCGCCACATGGATATCCTCCTTCTGATCCTGGTCCTTCTTCTGGTGTTTATGGGACTTCTGGTTCTTTTCAGTGCCAGTGAATATAATGGCAGAGTCCGTTTTCACGACTCTGCCTATTACTTAAAAAAACAGCTTTTTGCCACAGCCCTTGGACTTGGTGCCATGTATGCTGTTTCTTCTGTTGACTATCATATTTTTATCCGGCTGGCTCCTGTGGTTTATCTTCTGTCTTTGATACTCTCTACAGCAGTTCTTCTGGTGGGACAGGAAATCAATGGAAGCAAACGGTGGCTGTCACTGGGGCCTCTTTCTTTCCAGCCGTCGGAATTTGCCAAAGTGGCTGTTATCCTTTTTCTTGTATGGCAGATAGAAAAAAGCCGAAAAAGACCAAGAAGTTTCTGGTTTCTCTGTCGTACTATGCTTTCTCTGCTGCCTGTCGCAGGACTGGTGGGTTCCAACAACCTGAGTACTGCTATTATTATACTGGGAATCGGTGTTATTCTTGTTTTCTCTTCCAGTCCCGGTTACATACAGTTCGTGGGGCCTGCCTGTGCAGGGGTGGGATTTATCGGAATCTTTCTTGCTGCAGAAAGCTACCGTCTGGAACGTCTGGCTATCTGGCGGAATCCCGAAAAATATGAAAAAGGCTTCCAGACCATACAGGCACTGTATGCAATCGGAAGCGGTGGATTATTTGGTCGGGGATTTGGCAATGGAATACAAAAACTGGGCTTCGTTCCCGAAGCCCAGAATGACATGATTTTTTCGATTATATGTGAAGAATTTGGTCTCACAGGAGCAGCCTTTCTGATTATTGTTTTCGGACTGCTGCTGTGGCGGCTCTGCGTGATCTCTCTTCATTCCAGAGACCTCACAGGAGCCCTGGTCAGTGCCGGTATTATGGGACATCTGGCAATCCAGGTGATTCTGAACATTGCAGTTGTCACCAATACTATCCCCAACACCGGTATCACTCTGCCCTTTTTCAGTTATGGCGGCACTTCTGTTATGTTTCTTCTGGGTGAGATCGGTCTGGCACTGAATATCAGCCGACAAATATAAAAAATTGTCCTAAAAGATCACACTTCCGATGGCATATACTGCAAAAGCAACCAGCCATGCGATCACACACTGAGCGATCACAACAAAGAAAGCCCATTTTCCTCCCAGTTCTCTTTTAATTGATGCGATTGCTGCCACACATGGAGTATACAGCAGACAGAATGCAAGGAGACTGGCTGCGGAAACTGTGGAAATACAGGAAAGAAGGACATCGGTATTTCCAAAAAGAATAGACAAGGTGGAAACCACACTTTCTTTTGCCATGAATCCTGTGATCAGTGCGGTAGAAATTCTCCAGTCACCAAATCCCATTGGTTTGAAGATTGGAGCAACCACACCGGCTACCATAGCCAAAATACTGTCTTTGGAATCAGAAACAATATTCAGATGTGTGTTGAAAGTCTGCAAAAACCAGATTACAAGCGTTGCCATAAAAATAACGGTAAATGCTCTCTGCAGGAAATCTTTGGCTTTATCCCAGAGAAGATGTCCTACATTCTTGGCTCCCGGCATACGATAGTTTGGAAGTTCCATTACAAAAGGAACTGCCTCGCCACTGAACAAAGTTCTCCGAAGAAGAAGGGCCATAAGGATTCCCATGATAATACCACCGAAATACAGGACGATCATCACAATCGCACCATATTTTGGGAAAAATGCTGCTGTAAAAAACGCATAAATAGGAAGTTTTGCAGAACAACTCATGAACGGTGTCAACAGTATTGTCATTTTACGGTCACGTTCCGAAGGAAGTGTACGGCTGGCCATAACTCCCGGAACCGTACATCCAAATCCTACCAGCATAGGAACAATACTTCTTCCGGAAAGCCCGATCTTGCGAAGAAGTTTGTCCATAACAAAAGCCACCCTTGCCATATATCCACTGTCTTCCAGAAGTGACAGGAAGAAAAACAGAGTAACAATGATCGGCAGGAAACTCAGGACACTTCCAACTCCGTTAAATACACCGTCCATTACCAGCGAATGAAGCACACTGTTTACATTAGAAGCAGCCATCCACTGATCTGCAATATTTCCCAGTGCAGTAATTCCCATATCCAGCAGGTTTTGCAGAAAGGCACCGATCACACCAAAGGTCAGATAAAATACCAGACCCATGATTCCTATAAAGCAGGGTATTGCCGTATACTTACCTGTAAGAACCCGGTCGATTTTCATACTTCTTAAGTGTTCTTTGCTTTCCTTTGGTTTCACCACTGTTTCATCACAGACTTTTTCGATGAAATCAAACCGCATATGTGCAATGGCTGCTGCTCGGTCCAGACCACGTTCTGTCTCCATCTGCTTTATAATATGCTCCAGCATCTCTTTTTCGTTCTGATCCAGATTCAGGCTGTCCATGATCAGCTGATCACCTTCAGCCAGCTTGGCCGCGGCAAAACGCTCAGGAATATCAGCCGCTTTGGCATGATCTTCGATCAGATGCATGATGGCATGAAGACACCGATGAACTGCACCACCGTCTTCGTTTACATCACAGAAATCAATAGTTCTCGGCTTTTCCTGATATTTTGCCACATGAACTGCATGGGCAACAAGTTCATCAATTCCTTCGTTCTTGGCTGCTGAAATGGGGATTACCGGTATTCCCAGCATTTCTTCCATTTCATTTACCAGAACAGAGCCGCCATTTTCCCTGACTTCATCCATCATATTCAATGCAAGAACCATAGGAATATCCAGTTCCATCAGCTGCATGGTCAGGTACATATTTCGCTCAATATTGGTGGCATCCACAATATTGATAATTCCTCTGGGATGCTCATTCAGGACAAAATTCCTGGTTACAATCTCCTCACTGGAATAGGGAGACATGGAATAAATTCCCGGAAGGTCTGTTACCAGTGTGTTGCTTTTACCCCGGATGCTTCCGTCTTTACGGTCTACCGTAACTCCCGGAAAGTTGCCTACATGCTGGCTGGAACCTGTCAGTTGGTTAAAAAGTGTGGTCTTACCACAGTTCTGGTTTCCTGCCAGGGCAAAGGTAAGGATCTCATTATCCGGAAGTGGATGTTCATTTTCTTTAATGTGATATTTTCCACTTTCTCCAAGTCCCGGATGGGGAATCTCATCAGAAACCTGTTTCTTTCGGGTTACTGATGTTGCCCTGGGTGACTGGGCATCACGTATATTCTCGATTTCTATTTTTTCTGCATCTGCCAAACGTAAAGTCAACTCATAGCTGTGGATACGAAGCTCCATAGGGTCTCCCATAGGAGCATATTTCACCATGGTTACATCTCCCTTGGGAATCAGTCCCATATCCAGAAAATGCTGTCGCAGAGCACCTTCTCCACCAACAGATCTGATCGTCGCAGTTTTACCTATAGGCAGTTCTCTTAATGATGTCATAGCTGCTTCCTCTTTATCTTTCGCGTATTCTTTCACTGATTCTGTGAAAGTACTGTGTGTTTGTATTCTTGCTTATAACTGTGAATGCACTGAACAGTTATTGATATTATTTATCATTAGCATACACTAACCCTATTCTAAATGAGAATATTTGTCAATAGGTAAATAAGATATTTTTGGCAACTATTCAGAAGGTAGTATCCCGCGAGGTGTTTTGGCATGTTTTTTGCCAAAAT
>URXG01000100.1 GCA_900551715.1 uncultured Blautia sp.
AAGCGTCCTCTCACAAGTCATTCGTAACGTAAATGAAAGAAAAACGGTATAAACATAATATTTCGTTTATACCGTTTTTCTTTTTCATTACATATAAAATCACGACTTGTGAAAGGACGCTTATAGCTGCCCTTCAAATCCTAAGAAAGCACCACAAAATCTGCGGCACTATGCCAGGTAAACTCCGTGGTTATTTCACTAATAAAGATTTTCCAGTCATCTCAGCCGGCTGCTCCATACCCATTAATTCAATGAGTGTAGGAATGATATCAGCTAAGCATCCGTTCTCTCTCAATTTATAAGATGGATCAGCATTTACTAAAATGAACGGTACCGGATTGGTTGTATGAGCAGTAAATGGTGCTCCTGTCTCATAATCAACTAACTGTTCAGCATTACCGTGGTCAGCGCAGATGAATAACTGTCCGTTTACTTCTTTGATGGCATCGACTGCTTTTCCAACACAGGTATCTACCGTCTCAACTGCTTTGATGGCAGCTTCTAAGATTCCTGTATGACCGACCATATCCGGGTTTGCAAAGTTAATGACGATCACATCATATTTTTCAGAACGGATTGCTGCACATAACTTGTCACAAACTTCCGGTGCGCTCATCTCTGGCTGTAAATCATAAGTTGCAACTTTTGGAGATTTTACTAAAATTCTGTCCTCTCCCTCATTTGGTTCTTCTACACCACCATTAAAGAAAAATGTTACATGAGCATATTTCTCTGTCTCTGCGATTCTTGCCTGTTTCATACCGTGTGCTGCAAGATATTCGCCAAATGTATTTTTCAGTTCTACCTTCTTGAATGCAACTTCTTTGTTTGGAATGGTTGCGTCATATTCTGTGAAGCAGATATAAGCAACATTCTTTCTTGCGCCTCTCTCGAAACCATCAAACTCATCCATACAGAATGCTCTTGTGAGCTCACGTGCACGATCCGGACGGAAATTAAAGAAAATAACTGTGTCCTTATCTTTGATCGTAGCAACCGGTTTCCCATTCTCTGTGATGGCTGTTGGAACGAAGAACTCATCTGTCACATCTTTTGCATAGGAAGCATCCATTGCTGCAACTGCACTCTCTGCCTGTTCGCCCTCTCCTTTTGTGAGAACATTGTATGCTTTTTCTACACGATCCCATCTGTTATCACGATCCATAGCATAGTAACGTCCAGAGATAGAAGCAATCTTACCAACACCAAGCTCTGCCATCTTTGCTTCCAGTGCCTCGATAAATCCTTTTCCGGAAGTAGGTGCTGTATCACGTCCGTCTAAGAAACAGTGTACATAGACATTCTTGATTCCCTCTCTTTTCGCAAGTTCCAGCAAACCATAAACATGTGTGATATGGCTGTGAACACCACCGTCAGAAAGAAGTCCATATAAATGAAGGTCAGAATTATTTTTCTTTACGTTCTCCATTCCGTCTAATAAAGCCTGATTTTTGAAGAAATCACCATCGTTGATCTCTTTTGTGATTCTTGTGAGCTCCTGGTAAACAATTCTACCTGCACCCATGTTCATATGTCCAACTTCAGAGTTACCCATCTGTCCATCTGGAAGTCCTACAGCGAGACCGCTGGCATTTCCTTTTACAAACGGATATTCTTTCATCAACTGATCCATGACAGGTGTTTTTGCCTGTGCAACAGCGTTTCCATCTGTTCTGTCATTTAAACCGTATCCATCTAAAATCATTAATACAGTAGGTTTTTTACTCATGTTCTTATCCTCTCTTCTTCTTAAACTTTGAGGTGCCTGTACGACACATTTTCTCATTTATCTATAGGAAACCACAGATTTAGAATCTGCAGTCACTATTCCAAAATTAAATTACCGGTCTTCTTTCAGGTTACCGACAATGTCAATCGCGTCCCCCTCATTATCAGCTATCCCGATAATATCTGTCCGGCTTGTATCAGAGTCATATAAAATCTCTTCTGCCGGATAGTCATCCGCACTTTTATGATAAACCACCCCGTCCACATCAATTCCGATATCTGCGGAAATAGAAGCCAGATATTCATAAAAATCTGATCGTTCTTCCGGTTCTGTAAGAATCCTTGTTGTAAGATTCTGCTGTATACAAGGGACAAAAGAAAGTTTTACTGTTCCATCCTCTGTAATGGTAACTTTTGACAATGTTGTATACAATGTTCCGGTGGAAAACCAGAAATTTCCAAGACTATATGCAATTGGAACATCACCCACAAAGGCAGCGCCCTGAAGCCGGTGCGGATGTCCTCCTATGATCACATCTGCTCCTGCCTGTGCGATCTGTTCTGCCAGATGCCGCTGTGACTGATCCGGATAAAGCATCCCCTCTGTTCCCCAGTGCACTTCTGCGATCACATAGTCGCTGTTTTGTGCTGCCTCCTCTACTATTTTTAAAAATTTTTCCGGATGTAACGCTTTCAAAACACCCGGTTCCGTTTCGGTTGCAGCCTTTGTATACTGTTTGGAACGCTCAATCTGTGTTGCCGATACAAAGGCAACTTTACGTCCATTCATCACATAATAAATAATTTTCGATGCATCTTTGAGATTTCTTCCGGCACCCGAATAAGGAATGCCCTCCTGATCCAACACATCTAACGTGGAAAGTAATCCTCTTTTTCCATAATCATAGACATGATTATTCGCCAGTGTCACTGTGTCGGTTCCAAATATTTCCAATAATTCTGCTTTCTGCGGGTCGGCACGAAATGTGTAAGCTTTGCCGTAAACTGATGTTGCCCCTTTTTTATTTACGTAGGTAAATTCATTATTCATGATCATCACATCTACGCCCTGCATCTGCGCAAGTAAATCTTCTGAAAAGCAATCCCGCAACCCATCCGGCTGTTCTTTCATATACTCGGTTGTATACCAGTTCTCTGCGAAATTAATATCACCGGCGAATCCAAATACCATTTCCGAGGCAGCCGCTGTCTGCATCCAATATACGTTTTCCAGTTCATGCTGTCCAAATCCACTGTCCCTGCAATATAGCAGCCACAGCACATGGATAGAATTTCCGGTTTCCTCATACCAGACATCTGGGTCATTCCCGCCATCCAGCACATCAAATGCAATGTGTATCACTGCATCCCTGCCATACTGCGCATAAAACCACATCAAAAATGATTCATCCACCGTACAGCCTGCAAGCATATCTTTCGGAGCATACTGTAAAATCACAGTAAATGCATCTGTCAGATCCTCAATCTCTATTTTTGGTATATCACTCTGCTCCAGCGAAACTGTCTTTTCCCCAGATTGCATACTCTGTACTGTTGTCTCGCCGATAGCTTTATCGGACACTTTCCGGTCATTCTCACAGCAGATCATCCATAAAAAAGCAGCAAATACTGTCACTATAAGTGCATACATTATCTTTCTGCACTTTCCAGACATCTTGTTTCTCCATCGTAAAATATTATTTTTCACTTACCGATAGAATTATAACTTATTTAAAACGGGTTTTCTACCACTTCTGATAAAAAACCCGTTCTCTTATAAACTTATTTTGTAAATTTTCAGACCTGCTGAACAGGTATCTATTTCTTACAAACGAAGTTTTATTTGTAATTAACGATCTTACCGAAGTCAGCTTTTAAGGAAGCTCCACCTACTAAACCACCATCGATATCCGGCTGTGCAAATAATTCTGCTGCATTACCTGCATTTACAGATCCACCGTATTGGATACGGACTGCTTCAGCTGTGTCTGTTCCGTATACTTCTGCGATGCACTCACGGATTGCTTTACAAACTTCTTCAGCCTGCTCTGTTGTAGCTGTCTTACCTGTTCCGATTGCCCAGATTGGTTCGTAAGCGATTACCATGGAAGCAACCTGCTCTGCTGTTACATCTTTTAAATCAGATTTGATCTGTAAACGGATCCAGTCCAGAGTGATTCCCATCTCTCTCTGCTCTAATGTCTCGCCACAGCAAAGGATTGGTGTAAGTCCTTTTTCGAAAGCCTTTAATACTTTTTTATTTAATAAAACATCATCTTCTTTGAAGTAATCACGTCTCTCAGAGTGTCCTAATACAACATATTTTACGCCTGCGTCTACTAACATCTCTGCGGAGATTTCTCCTGTATATGCACCTTTTTCTTCGAAGTACATATTCTCAGCTCCAACTGCTACGTTGGTTCCTTTTACTGCCTCTACAACCGGAACGATATCGATTGCAGGTACACAGTAAACAACTTCTACGTCATCACTTACTACAAGTGGTTTTAACTCTTCTACTAATTTTACAGCCTGGCTTGGAGTCATGTTCATTTTCCAGTTTCCGGCTACGATTTTCTTTCTTGCCATTATATCTTTCCTTCTTTCATGAATGTATAATATTACACGGATGCTCTTATTTATCATTAGCAGCTGCAACGCCTGGTAATTCTTTACCCTCTAAGAATTCAAGAGAAGCTCCACCACCGGTAGAAATATGTGTCATCTTGTCACCGAATCCTAACTGGTTCACTGCTGCTGCGGAATCACCACCACCGATGATTGTTGTAGCGTCTGTATCTGCTAAAGCTTTTGCTACAGCAATGGTACCTGCTGCAAGTGTCGGGTTCTCGAATACACCCATAGGTCCGTTCCATACAACTGTTTTAGCTGTCTTAACTGCATCAGCAAAGAGAGCCTGAGTCTTAGGTCCGATATCACATCCCTCACGGTCAGCCGGCATTTTGTCAGAGTCATAAACTTCTACTTCAACCGGAGCATCGATTGGGTTAGGGAAATCTTTGATTGTTACAGCGTCAACCGGTAATAATAATTTTTTACCCAGTTTTTCAGCTTTCTCCATCATTTCTTTACAATAATCAAGCTTGCTGTCGTCTACTAAAGATAAACCGATCTCATATCCCTGCGCTTTTAAGAATGTGTAAGCCATACCACCACCGATGATAAGAGTATCACATTTCTCAAGTAAGTTAGAGATAACATTTAATTTATCAGCAACTTTTGCGCCACCAAGGATTGCAACGAAAGGTCTTACAGGATTCTCTACTGCGTTTCCTAAGAAGTCGATCTCTTTCTGCATTAAGTAACCAACAACTGCTGTGTCTACTAACTGTGCAACACCTACGTTAGAGCAGTGTGCTCTGTGGGCTGTACCGAATGCATCGTTTACGAATACATCACAGATAGAAGCGAGGTCTTTGGAGAATGCCTCTCCGTTCTTTGTCTCTTCCGGTCTGAAACGTGTATTCTCAAGTAAAATAACTTCGCCGTCTTTCATAGCTTCTACTGCTGCTCTTGCGTTTGGTCCGACTACTTCCGGATCAGCTACGAATTTTACTTCCTGTCCTAATAACTCAGAAAGTCTTACTGCTACTGGAGCAAGTGTTTTTGTCTTTTTATCTTCTTCTGTTTTTACTTTTCCTAAATGAGAGCAGAGAATTACTTTTCCGCCGTCAGCGATTAATTTCTTAATAGTAGGAAGAGCTGCAACAAGACGGTTCTCGTCTGTGATCTTTCCATCTTTCAAAGGTACATTGAAGTCACATCTGCAAAGTACACGAAGTCCTTTAACATTGATATCATCTATGGATTTTTTATTTAATGACATATTAAGTAGTCTCCTTTATTTTTATTCACAATAAATAGTTCCGAAACTCCTCTATACCTCTTTGAAGTTGTTCAAAATTAACAAAATTTTCGAAAACACGCTTTCGCTACGTGTCGCTGGTA
>URXG01000101.1 GCA_900551715.1 uncultured Blautia sp.
GCAAAATCCCGGAGGCAGCCTGACACCGGCACTTGACCAGTACAGCCGTGATCTGACCCAGATGGCAGCAGAGGGCAAACTGGATCCTGTTGTGGGAAGGGAAAAGGAAATCAGCAGACTGATCCAGATCTTAAGCCGTAGAACCAAGAACAATCCATGTCTGGTAGGAGAACCAGGTGTTGGAAAGACCGCTATTGTAGAGGGACTGGCGCAGCAGATTGTTCTGGGACTGGTGCCGGAGACTATGCGTGGTAAACGGGTAGTGGTACTGGATATGTCCGGAATGGTAGCAGGCAGCAAGTACAGAGGTGAGTTTGAAGAACGTATCCGCAAAGTTATAGATGAAGTAAGGGCGGACAGAGAAATATTGCTCTTTATCGATGAGCTTCATACCATCATTGGTGCAGGTGGCGCAGAAGGTGCTCTGGATGCATCCAATATTCTGAAACCTTCTCTTTCTAGAGGAGAGATCCAGCTGATCGGAGCTACAACTCTGGAAGAATACAGGAAATATATCGAGAAGGATGCAGCACTTGAGCGACGTTTCCAGCCGGTGACAGTAGAGGAGCCTTCCGAAGAGGAAGCTTTGGAAATCCTGAAAGGGCTGAAACCCTATTACGAGCAGCATCATGGTGTGGAGATTACAGATGATGCACTGGAAGCAGCAGTAAAAATGTCTGTCAGATACATCAATGACCGTTTCCTTCCGGATAAGGCAATTGACGTGATTGATGAGGCATCTTCCAAAGTACGACTTAAGAATTATCAGACCAGTCCGGATATAGAAAAACTGGAAAAAGAGATTCTGGCACTTCGAAAAGAAAAAGAAACTGCCATAAAGACTGCAGATCTTGCCATGGCAAAAGAAATCCAGAACCGTCAGAAAGAGCTGGAGGCAGAACTGGATTCCTGCAAAGAAAAAGATGCAAGGAAAAACAGACGCCGCAAAGTTGTCAATGAGAATGCAGTGGCAGACACGATTTCTGAGTGGACCAGAATCCCGGTACAGAAGCTGACAGAGGGAGAAACAAAGAGACTGGCACATCTTGAAAAAGAACTTCATAAGCGTGTAATAGGTCAGGAAGAGGCTGTAAAGGCAGTTTCTCAGGCTGTAAAGAGAGGCAGGGTAGGTCTGAAAGACCCCAGCCGTCCTATTGGTTCTTTCCTGTTTCTGGGGCCTACAGGCGTGGGTAAGACAGAACTTTCCAAAGCTCTGGCAGAAGCAGTATTCGGAAGTGAGCAGGCTATGATACGTGTAGATATGTCCGAATACATGGAGAAGCACAGCGTGTCCAAGATGATCGGCTCTCCTCCTGGATATGTGGGATATGATGAAGGTGGACAGCTCAGTGAGAAAGTCAGACGGAATCCATATAGTGTGATCCTTTTTGATGAGATTGAGAAGGCCCACCCAGATGTGTTTAATATTCTTCTGCAGGTGTTGGACGATGGTCACATTACAGATGCACATGGAAGAAAAGTGGATTTTAAACAGACCATCATCATTATGACCTCCAATGCAGGTGCACAGTCTATTATCGAGCCCAAGAAACTTGGATTCCTTAACAGCCCTGATGAAAAACAGGACTATGAAAGAATGAAGTCCAATGTAATGGAAGAAGTAAGACGTCTGTTTAAACCGGAATTTCTGAACCGTATTGATGAGATCATGGTGTTCCATCCACTGAACAAGGCTCATATCTGCAAAATTGTGGGGATTATGCTCAGAACTTTGGAAAAGAGATGCCTGGATCAGATGGATATTCGCCTGAAGGTTACAGATTCTGCCAGAGATTTTCTGGCGGAAGCGGGCTTCGACAGTAAGTACGGTGCCAGACCTTTAAGAAGAGCCATCCAGACAAAGATTGAAGATGTTCTTGCCAACGAGATTCTGGAGGGACATATAAAGAGAGGCGATACGGTCAGAGTACAGATGTATCAGAAACAGCTGCGGTTTACTCCTGTAAAGAATCAGCAGACTACCAAAAATAAAAAAGATATTAAATCTTGATCAGGATACTGGTCAAAAAAAGTACAGGATGTTATAATAAAACAACTGGATGAGTTGCAAGAGAGCAGCTCATCGACAGGTAATAATACAACAGAAAAGTCTTAGGAGGACATAAGATCATGGCAGTAGTAAAGGAACTGATCCGCACAGAAGAAAATGGAAGCATCAGCTTTGGCAATTATGAATTGTCTCAGAAATCAAAGGTATCAGATTATCCTCATCAGGGAGATATGTATAAAGTAAAAACATTCCAGGAGATCACCAAACTGGAACGTAATGGTATGTTTGTATACGAGTCTGTACCGGGAACAGCTGTATTTTCTCTGGAACAGGATGGCTCCAGCATGAGCTTTGAAGTAGAGGGACCGGAAGATGCACAGATCACAGTAGAAATGGAAGCTGATACAGAATACAGCATTTCTATTGATGATGAAGATGCAGGCAAGATGAAGACCAATTTGGGCGGCAAACTTTCTTTCAGTGTAGAACTGGGAGGAGACGTTGCAGTGAAAGTTAATATCAAAAAATGCTAAAAAATAAAAAAATAGTTTATTTCTGTCAGGAATGTGGATATGAATCATCTAAATGGATGGGACAGTGTCCGGGATGCAGAGCCTGGAATACTCTGGTAGAAGAGGCTGTTTCCACATCCAAAAAGACAGCAGTTTCAGGTTCAGGAGGAGTGTCATCCAGAACAGAACCTGTAAAATTAAAAGACATCCGTCTTTCTGAAGATGAACGGCGGATGACCAGAATTGGAGAGCTTGACAGAGTGCTCGGGGGCGGTATCGTCCCCGGTTCTCTTGTATTAGTGGGTGGAGATCCGGGTATCGGAAAATCCACCCTTCTTTTGCAGGTATGCAGAAATCTGGCAGAGTCAGGGTCATCTGTCTTGTATATATCAGGAGAAGAATCTTTAAGACAGATCCGGCTTCGGGCAGACCGGATCGGTGAGTTTAATGGCGGTCTTCAGATCCTTTGTGAGACCAATCTGGAAACCATCAGGGAGATCATTGAACGCAAGAAACCAGACACAGTAATTATCGATTCCATACAGACTATGTTTCATGAGGATATCAGTTCCGCACCGGGAAGTGTATCTCAGGTAAGGGAGTCCACCAATGTCCTTATGCAGATTGCCAAGGGACTGGGAGTATCTGTTTTTATCGTAGGTCATGTTACCAAAGAGGGAAATGTGGCAGGTCCCAGAGTGCTGGAACATATGGTAGATACAGTGCTTTATTTTGAAGGTGACCGCCATGCTTCCTACAGGATTCTGCGGGCGGTAAAGAACCGCTTTGGTTCTACCAACGAGATCGGAGTTTTTGAAATGAGAAATACCGGTCTGGAAGAAGTAAAAAATCCTTCTGAGTTTATGCTCAGTGGCAAGCCTACAGGAACTTCTGGATCAGTAGTGGCATGTTCTATGGAAGGAACCCGCCCGATCCTGGTGGAGATCCAGGCACTGGTGTGCCAGAGTAATTTTGGAATCCCCAGAAGGACAGCAGTAGGAACGGATTTTAACAGAGTGAATCTCCTTATGGCTGTTCTCGAAAAAAAAGTAGGAATCCATCTGGCGTCCTGCGATGCCTATGTGAATATTGCAGGTGGTATTAAGATGACAGAACCGGCCATAGATCTGGGAATTTCTCTGGCTATTGTTTCCAGCAGCAAGGATATTGTAATTCCTGATGGAGTGATCGCTTTTGGAGAAATCGGACTCAGCGGCGAGGTACGTGCAGTCAGTATGGCAGAACAACGTGTAAGCGAAGCCAAAAAACTTGGATTTGATACAGTAATCCTTCCGGAAGTATGCAGAACATCCACCGAAAAGATTCAGGGGATTCAACTGGTATATGTTTCCTGGATACAGGATGCTATCAGATATATTCTGAAAAAATAGTAACTATTCAGTAGGTAGCATCCCGCGACAGTTGCAAAAAATAAAAGGATGTCAGAGGTGAAAGAGTTGAACTCCATGAATGATACACAGAATCAGCAGGGTACTCTGCTGAAAGAACAGATCCTGAAAAAAGATGCATCTGCATGGACTCATAATGGAAAGTTTCATGCAGATGATGTATTTTCGGCAGCATTGTTGCTTTATCTTAATCCGGAGATTCGGATTTTCAGAGGCAACCAGGTGCCGGAAAATTTCACAGGGGTCGTATTTGATATTGGAAGAGGCAGGTACGATCACCATCAGAAAGACAGCAGAATAAGAGAAAATGGAATTCCGTATGCTGCTTTTGGTCTTCTTTGGGAAGAACTGGGAGCAGATATTCTGGGAGAAGAGCTGGCAGAAAAATTTGATGAATCTTTTGTACAGCCCCTGGACAATAATGATAACACAGGTGAAAAAAACGAACTGGCATCTCTGATTGGCAGTTTTAATCCCGCATGGGATTTAGAGGACAATAACGACGAGGCGTTTTTTCAGGCAGTGAGCGTGGCAGGGATGATCCTGGATCACAAATTCGAACGCTACCTGGGAAATGAGAGAGCTGATCAGCGGGTAAATGAATTACTGAAAGCAAAAGAAGAGCAGAGTCTTGAGAATACTGAAGACAGCAGGATTCTTGTTTTACCTGAGTTTGTTCCCTGCCAGAAAAGACTTTCAGAGACACAGATCGCATTTGTGATCTTTCCATCTAATCGAGGCGGATATTGTATCCAGCCGCAGAAAAAAGAATATTCCATGAATTATAAATGCAGTTTCCCTTCTGAATGGCTGGGACTGGAGGGAGAAGAACTGGTACAGGCAACAGGTTTTGAAAGTGCTTCTTTCTGTCATAAGGGAGGCTTTCTTATGACAATGGGCGCATTGGAGGATGCATTAGAGGTCTGCAGGATCAGTCTTCGGAAATTCAGCGAAGAACCGGTAATCGTAAGTCTTGGAGGGAACAGCGAAATAGATTCACTTTTACACAAACTTCCACATATGAAGACTGCAAGAATCTGCCATCTGGAATTTCAGAGCCTTCCAGAAGTAGAAATGGATGGCATTTATGGAGAAGTGGTCATGGACAAACCAGAATGGAAAGCAAACATAAAAGACCAGGTCAGAAGAATCTTTAAATACAAACCGGAAGCAGTTTATGTAGAGGGAAACGTATTTGAAACATATCCTGTCGTACATGCTCTCCGCAAGAAACATATTCCGGTATTGACAGCAGCAGAGAAAAATGGGGGAAAAATAATCATCCGAATTCCATCAGGCTCCTGACAGAAAAAGATGCAGATTTTAACCAGAAAGTTTTGTAAAACTAGAAAAACAAAAAAGTTTAAAAAAACAGAAAAAAGTTGTTGACAAGCAGTTGATGAAGTGATAATATAAGCAAGTCGTCGCGATGAGCGACACATCACTTCAAAAACTGTTTCAAAAAAACTTGCTTCAAAAAATGAAAAAGTTCTTGACAAACAGAAATGAATGTGATAAAATATATGAGCTGTCTGAAGACAGACACAATGAACATTGATAACTAAACAGTGAAACACATACGATTCTCGAA
>URXG01000102.1 GCA_900551715.1 uncultured Blautia sp.
GAGCAGTTATTTGGTTATGAGCAAGTAGCAAAGCGGATTGCGAATATCCGCTTGAATTGTTATCGTCTCTGATGAAATTCATTCATGGATGGATCTTTTAGTACTTGTTAAAACCGAGTTTCTTCATGGAATAACCATATTTCTTAAGGAGCTTGTCAGATAATCTGAAGTTGTCTCTCACATAACGGGAAACCGTCTTCTTATCACGATTGCTCGGTACTCCAATGTATAGGTTCTCGTCTCTTTCTTCCTGGCAGCGAGTCAGATGCAGGCCTTTCAGTTTACCATTGTAGTCTCTGCCGATGGTGCCGGTTACAGTGGTTGGTATGCACGTTCCATCCTCCCAATAACATTCCAGTCTGCCTCTCTTGTCACGGAAAACATCCATGGATATCTCTGCTCTTCCCCATTCCTCGTTAGAATTGAGTTCGTATAAAAATTCCATCTTATATTTCTTCGGAAGGGCACTGATGGTAATTTTTTTGTATATTTCAATGTCGTCGTTGTTCACCTTCAGAGTGATCACGCGAGTCCCCTCCGGGCCTTTTTTACCTTTGCTGCGCACCAGGGAGTATAACTTCATTCCGTCATACTGGTATCTGGTAACTACGGTCACCTTACATCTCAGTTTCTTGCCTCTGACACGAGCATAAATATTGCAGTTGCCGGTCTTCAGTGCTTTAATGTTTCCTTTGTTGTTGACTGTTGCAACCTTCTTGTTGCTGCTGGACCATGCCACCTTGCCTTTGGCGTTCTTTACTTTAAGTGTGGTCTTCTGTCCAGGATACATCACGATACTTGTTTTGCTAAGCTTTGGTTTGGCCGCCGCTTCTACCTCACTCATACTCCAACTGCCAAATATAAGTGTGGCAACCAGCATAACAGCAAGTAGTCCGGACGTGATGCTTCTTTTGCATACTCTGTTTCTACTCATGTTCGCACCTCCTTGGTCGGTTTGGATTATCAGTTGCAAAAACAAATCGCTATTTGTTTTTCTATAATAATTATACCGAAATGCAGGGGAGTTAGTCAATGGAGTTTTGGGTTGTGGTTTATAGAATTTTTATAGTTTGTTGTCAAATATATTTGCTGGTTCTTCCAGCCGCATCAAAATAAGCATGCTCATGCATTGACAGAGATAATCGATACTTTCGAAACTCCTGAATGTCACGGCCTGCGCCTGTTTCCGCTTATAATTTTTCAGAAGCCTTTCCGCTTCATTATTAGTAGCAGGTATTCGGAGATCATGCAGGAATAACAGATGATTCCGCATATATTTCTCCATCCTCAGAAATAAATTATAGCCTTCTCTATAATAGGTGTTTGCTGGAATGTCCTCATATTCCTTTCGGGCAATTTCCAGTATCTTCAGATATTGTTTTTCAAATTCAAAAGATTTTTCTGCCTCTAGGGTGCTTGACACCTGGGACTTATTTCGGAAGCGGATCATTTCCTGTATCAACGAATGCATCTTTTTGTTCCAGGTTCGATCTGACTCATTTTCGATGCTGGATTTCAGGTATCTTAGTACATGAGCAAGACATTCCTGATGATCTGCCCCATAGTTGTAGAAGGTGATATCATGGTCATGGACAAGGATCCCCTGATAATCTTCCGCAACGGTCCTTTCTACACCTTCGTGCCCTTTTTTTCTGCGTGCAAAATAAAGAGCTTTTCCGTCAGGTGTTGCACATACATACACATAACAGCTCTTTCCGTTCTCTCTGGCATTTGTACAATCTGTATGCATAACTGGAGAAAGCAGCATATCTGCATAAGCAGACCTGCGCTCTGGCTCAGTTTTTAAAGCAAACTCTTTGCTGAGTTTACTTACCATTCCTTTAGAAATGTTTAATTTTCCACCTGTCAGATCTGACAGGAACTTTCTGCTCTTATCAATAGAAGTACAACAGTCATTGTTCAGGAGAAATAAAAATGCCCGAATGCTGCCATCGTAGTTTACATCATCAACAACACCATCCGGAAATGCAGCATGTACACGTTCACCCATTTTACTGTTATAATAAACATCTGCATGGTATTCCGTCACATCCAGCATCATACGGATGCTTACCATCTGTTTTATGATCGTTTTTCCAGTCTTTTTAAAAGCACAGTCTTCAGACACCTCTTCTGGTGGAGGAAGAAGTATTATAGGATGTGTAGGTTCCTGTTTTTTCGGCTGTGTCCTTTATGACCGGGTTGACCGCCTGGCTTTCTGCCTGATTTTTCCCTGCTGTTTGTGATCTTTTTACGCTTAATGGTCTTTGAGGAAGGAATCGATGAGTTTTCATAATCCCGGTTTATCTGTGCACGGAGTTTCAGATTCTTTCCCTGTTCTTCTTCCAGTCTGGCAGTTGTTTTGTAAAACTGAAGTCGGAGTTCTTTTACCTTATCCAGTGCATCATCTCTTTGTTTTTCAGCAACAAGGGCCCGCTTCTCCATCTCCTGAAGTTTCTGGGCTGTCTTTTTCTGCATAGATTCAAACTCCAAGAGCATGTCTTCCAGAACCTGAAACCAGTAGTTACGTACATGGATTGCCTCTTTATGTGCATCTGCTATCGCAGATTCCAGTTTCCGGATCTTATGTTTATAAACCCTGCACTCCTTTTGATGGAACTCTTTCAGCTGGATATATCTTTCGCCGGATTCCAGTTCTTTATTTCTGGCCTGTGTGGCTTTCAGCCGGCACATAAGTGTGATGTAATCATAAGCGTCAGGCATACATTTCCCCCAGCACAGTTATAATCAAACGCCGCTATTACCGCTGTGAAGCTCCTTTTATCCCTGCTATCTAATCAGGTAGTCAGATAATTGGTTTCTCTGATTTCTTTTATTATTTTCTGTGTTCTTACCAGATTTCCCATATAACGTATCAGCCAGGTCAGGTTGACGTTTTTAAGTCTCATATGAGTTGCCAGATTTCGGAAAAACAAATCATCTGACAGGTATATTGCTTTGTTTTTCTGTGCCAGAATCAGGCAATCCATCTGGCATTTATCGATATTAGCTGCAGAAAACAGTGTTTCTATCTCTGTTTTTTCGTATATTTTCAGCTCTGTTCTTTCTTTGTTGGTTATGAAAAATGCCTGAAAATCCTGAAGAACTCTGTAAATCTCTTCCCATATTTCCCGGACAGATGTATCGAAAGGAATCATATAAACTTCTTTGTTTTCCACTGTTATGAGTTCTCCTGGTGATATTGCCTGCTGGCAATCAAGGCTCTGTATTCTTGCAAGTACAAAATCCACCAGCGATTCCGGAATAATAATAGATTCTTTCACAGACTCTAACAGATCCAACGCCTTGAATATTCCTAACAGAACCAGTGTTGGAAGTGTCAGAACAATTTTTTCTTCTGGCAAAAGTGGAATATCATTATGCATTTCGCCTGCATACAATGACTGTTTCTCAGTATACAGAAGAAATCGTATGATTTTTATATAATCACTGTATGTTCTGCTACAGAGAGCATCTATGGGGAGTCCGGAGTCTCCATTCCTGAAATGATAAATTTCCAGCAGGTCTGCCACAGGATTCCCAGATTCCCCGCCAAAACGTTTCCTGAATTCTTCCAGAGCTGCCTCAAGGTTCTGCACCAAAGCAGCCGAATTACAATTGTCCGATTCCATCTCGACTGTGAGAAAATTTGCCTGCTCAGGATTTTCCTGTAATCTGTTTATGGCAAACTGAAACGCATAAACATATCTGTCGGTAATTGCCTGTACTGTATACTGGACATTATCTATTGAAACTATATCTCCGATTTTTTTGTTTTGAAGACGAATATACTCCAGATTTCTTCTTCCTGCATGGCATATCCCCATAGACCTATTCTCAGTTGCTGTTTTTTCAAAGCAGCTTTCGATGTCGAGACATATCTTATGTATTTCTCCATCATCTGAACCTTCTTCCTGTGAAAATTTCTTCAGGGTAACCACCTTGTTGCCGGACACGCTCTCTATTTTAGTTACCAGATTCCGGTGTTCATAAGACATCCGAAAATGCAGCTGAATGTACCTTCGATAGAGATCATAATTTTCTCCATCATCTGTAAGATAAAAAATCCTGTAAGCAACAAAATCTGCTTTTTCCGGTTCTTCTATTACGCGATAAGCTTCTGCGAGGGCCCACAATGAATTTACGTCCTCACTGTCTTTCAAAACGTTCATGTACTTTTCCAGCTTTTCTTTTTGCACTGGCTTCTCCTGTGTCAGAAAAGCCAGCATATTAACAGCTGACGGTTCTGAATGAGATTCTTCAAAAAGCTGTTCTGTACATTCTATAAGGCTGAGATTTTTTCGCTGAAGCAGGAGACAGTTTGCTTTTATGGAAAGAAAACTTGTTTTTTCTATATTATGTTCGATAAAAAAATCCGCAATCTTCGCTTTAATATCTAATGCTTCCCATAAATCGTCCTTCGGAACAGGTGTCTGTATCTTTTGGATATCTTCTTTTTTGTAAGAATCCAATGCTCTTGGAAAATCTCCAATCAGATCCTTTCCTGTATAAAAATCTCCCTCTATACTTTCCAGTATTTCCAGACACATTTCTCCATGCTGATGGGACAGGAGAATATCCGCAAAAATCAGTTTGCTTCGGTTATCTGCTTTTTTTATCTGTTCAAAAACTTTTTTTATTTTATCCAGAATATGTTCCTCAAAGAAGCGACCACTGTGATCTGCTGCAATAACAATGACCTCGAGATCTTCCAGAGTATCTCCTGCCTGTTCCAGAAGTTCTGTAAGAACCTGTTCATATTTCTCTGGTTGTGTATATTCCATTGCAGGCAGGCAAAATCTTCTTACAGATATTTTTTTCTGTATTTCTGGAAGTGCCTGTGCATAATGGTCCAAAATTTCCTGATATTTATGCTCTTTCAGATAACAGGTAAGCAGATGCCCCAGTATAAGCTCATTCTCTTTCCATGGCAGATTCAGGTAAACATCCTGCGCCTGATCAAACTCTCTTTGTATCTCATAGTAATTGCCTTTCAGCATAAGAAAATCTATGGATCCCTGTATATCTGCATCTAATGTTTCGTAGCATTCCATAAATTCCCCAGGATTAACATCCATCAGTATCTTGAACTCTGTGAAAGTTAACCGAAGAATATCATCCTGGGGTGCATCGGGATATTTATTTTTCAGATAGCGTATTCTTTCCAGACAATGTTCCAGAGTATCTGAAGGTTTGTTTCCTGTATAAAATTCTGTAACTATTCCGTATACTGTAGACGTTACTGCAAAAGCCGCTGTTCGGAAATTCTCCTTCTGCTCTGCAAGCCGATTCAATATTTGTCCAGCCTCTTTGCATTTGCCCTGATTATGGCAGGTAAGGCCGTAAATATAAGATAACGAATAC
>URXG01000103.1 GCA_900551715.1 uncultured Blautia sp.
AAACTATGTTTCGACAGTATTGCGATTGGTTATTTATCCAATATTTATATTGATTCTAATGAAAGTGATTTATACATTTGCGGGACTAAATGATTCCAAACAGATTCTTCTGACTGTGTATATTGCATCCATAACACCTGCTTGTGCAACTGTGACATCCATGGCGCAACTATATGATAAAGATGCGGCATATGCGAGCTCGTTGTATGTGCTTACGACACTGCTGTCAATTGTGACCATGCCAGTGATGGTGGGAATGTATGAGATGTTTGTGTGAGAGAATAGAAAGATTGAAGAAATGACAGAAGAGAGCTGTCGGTAAATAACGTTTTTTAGAGCTGACAGCACCAAACAAAATCTGGAGAAAAGATTCTCTTTATTACCCATCTGAAAAGTTTTATTGATATCTGTAATCTCAAGAATCTCGCAGAGTGCAAAGAACTGCATAACATTTGGCAGATTTACGTTCTTTTTTTGTACTCATTTTTCCACAAATAGGACATTTACAGCCATGTTCTTTAGATACCTATATTATATCGCAAATACCCAAAAATAAGAAATAAATAATTATAGAAAAAAGCAGATATTTTTCATACCTGCTTTTCTGCCATACCCAAAGCTAAGAAAGAACCAAAACTCTCGTTTTTTCACACGCCCTTTTTTTCTACAAAGATCATCTTTTCATAGCAGTTTCTTTCTTATGGAAAAGAATCGTACAAATCAGTACAGTAAGCGGAACGGAAAGCACAATTCCGAAGCTTCCGGCAAGTCCCTGCATGATCGCAATACCGATATTGTTTGAATTAATAATCTGCTGATATGGAAGATCATAGGCATAATTCAGAAGAAGTGTACTGACACTGCTTCCTGCAAATGCAAGGATCAGAGTATTGCTGTCTGTTCCCATCATATCTCTTCCAACACGCATTCCGGCCTTAAACAGTTCCTTTCGTGTAAGGGAAGAATTCTGTTTGTAGATCTCATCAATAGCACTGCTGATGGACATGGCGACATCCATGACAGCACCGAGACAGGAGATCAGAAGTCCAGAAAAAAGAAGTCCGCCAACCTGGATCCGGTTGGTATTCCACAGAGTCATCAGTGTTTCAATATCAGATACATTGTAGCCGGAAATGCCGGATGCTTTACTGAAGCACCATGCAGAGATACCGGCAAGAACAACACCTGCCAGAGTACCCAGTGTAGCTGCACAGGTTTTCTTTGTCGATCCGCCGATCAGATACATAGTGACCAGTGTGGTAAGAAAACAGATAAATACTGCTGACCAGAATGGTGAATATCCAAGATACACAAGCGGAAGATACACAAAGATCACGCAGAAAAAAGTAAAGATCAGGCCAAGACATCCTTTGATCCCCTGTTTACCGCCGATGATGCACAATGCAAGGAGATAAAGAATGGCAAAGATGTAAATAACCCATTCACGATCCTGAGAGTAAACGCTGGCAATCGTGGTCTCACCGGCAACGCTCTGCATGACAATGACCTTCATTCCTACTGTACAGGCTGCACCAAAAAGATAACCGGAACTGCTGGTGACATCAAGTTCTTCTTCTTTTCGTACACCGGTGAGCATTTTTACCCGTACTTTCTGTTCTCCTACGCGAGTTCCGTTGGAATCGAGATTATCCTGAAGGATTTCTGTGACTTTTCCCTTTTCAAATGTCTGCCCCGTCCGGACAACCAGTTCTGTTTTCTCAACCTGATTAAGCCTGAAGACAAAAACAGCGAACACACAGACAAGTAAAAGATAAATAAGATACCGGACCGCTTTTTTTCTGGAAAGTAGCCCGGTAAATCTGGTGTGAGTCATACGAGTTCAGATACCTTTAATTTGCAGAAGCGTCGGTTTCAGTCTCAGAAGCATCTGTGGTGTCAGCAGATGTACCTGTACCGGATTTCTGGATGGTAAAAGTGTCATCGATAGCTTCAGTTTTGCCATCATCGGTGATCTGGTAAGTGTCGATGGAGAAGGAATCAGCACTCATTGTGATGACGGAATAACTTGGAAGCCAGTTCTGGCTGCGTGCTGCTACATAATCCTGCTGTGTGGAGAGCAGTTCGTAATATTTAGAACCGGAAGCGGAGTTTGCTGTCATGTAAAGAATTCCCTGAGGATCTGTTACAGTATTTCCGTCTACATCCTCAATTGTATAGCAGTTGTTGTCCTCGTGGAATGCATCGAGAGCAGCCTGTGTATCAGTATCGCCTTCTTCCGGAGCAAGTGTGATCTGATCGCCGGTATCTACATTTGTAGCGTGATCCCAGTCATAGTCCGTGCCGTCTGCGTTTAAACTGAACTCATAGTTCTGATGAGTCTGTCCGTCACCGTAGAGCATTTTGGAACGGCTGTAGGTGTGGTCATGACCCTGGAGAACGACATCAATATCGTTAGCATCAAAGACAGGAGTCAGCTGGGTACGAAGGATCATACCATCTGTATCAGAATGATCAAGACCGGAGCCATAAATATCCTGGTGGATAGTTACGATACGCCATTTTGCATCCGGATATGCCTTTACAGCCTCCTCGATGGTTTTCTGATGCTCTGCCACATTATAGTTGTTTGTGTTCAGAACAATAAAAAGTCCTTCGCCATAGCTGTAATAGTAATCACCGCCGGCAGCAGTTTTTCCGTTTTCTGTATTGTTCGGATTGTTAAAATGATAGGAGTAATCAGGATTCAGAGAATCATGATTACCGATTGTTGTTGCTACCGGAAGGCTTTTCAGTGCGTCTGCACTCAGATAGGAAGCGTATTCCTCTTCTTTGGCTTCACCGGTTTTGTTTACCTGATCACCGGCGGAGATAACAAAGTTAATATCTGGGTTTTCAGAAAGAGCAGTATTGAGAGTACGATTCCAGGAAAAACCATCATTTTCTGCTGCAGTATTAGCTTCACCGGATTCGTTTGTCAGCTCGGCACCATCCTGAGTCTGACCTTTGGAAGCACCAATCTGTGGGTCACCTACATAGAGGATTTTTACGGAATCTGTTTTCTGTGTTTTATATTCGCACACGTCTGTCTGCTGACCGTTTTTCTCTACTGTGTAGTAGTAGGTTGTCTCTGGTTCGAGTCCGGTTACAGTTACGTGATTATATTCATATGCTTTATCGCCGGTAAGTTCCTGATCCACATCGCCGGCAGTACCCTCGAAGGTTTCAAGATTGTCTTTATCGGTTCCGAAATGGACAACAGGAGTAGCAGTACTGTCACCTTTTTCGCTGTACCATGCAAAGTTAAGCTGTGTGTCATCTGCACCCGGAGTGAGAGATACTTTGGTAAAATCTGCTGCCGTATCTGCCCAGCCGGAAGTCCAGTCAGACCATCCGGAATCAGTACCGGTAACGCTGCTGTCTGTGTAGTGTTCTGTGGAGGCATAAACGGAAGGACATACAGTTGTAATGGAACAAAGAGCTAAAAAACCGACAATCAATTTTCTTTTCATAATAATATAAACTCCTTTAAGAGATAGATAATTAAAATGTAATAGATATTTGTTGGATCCAATCTTTATCCTCAGTCGACGCTGTGAAGTATATCACTGTAATTTTCAGAAAACAATAGCATTTACGGAGGTTTGATTGAGATTTTACAGAATCTTCATATAAAAATGTTTGATAATCTTTGTCAGGATTGCAGAATGGATTCAGTATGTTTCGTGAATAAGAAAATCTTCACAGGGATGTTATGATAGTAAATACAAAGAGGAGAAGAAGGAGAATACAGATTACAGAAGTAAAGGTTACAGGAGAGATATCTGCCAGAGAGCAGTTCTCCGGTATATTTACAGGAATCGTAAATAATGATACACTTCTGACAGTGGAGATGGATGAAGATTTTTCCATGTATGTGGCATCAAATATAGACACTGCTTATTGAGATAGTAAGGTGAAACGAGGAAAACTATATGAACCATAAAATAAAAGTTCTTTTTCTGGATATTGACAATACTTTGCTGGATTTTGATGCAGGTGCTGCATGGGGAATGGAGCAGTGCTTCAGGAAGGCAGGACTGGAATACAGATCAGAAATGTTTTCTGTATTTACAGAAGAAAACAACAAAATATGGCAGAGTATATTATCCATGAACTGAGAGAATTAAAAAATATTCTGTAAAAAGAAGAGGAAAAAACATGAACAATAACACAGACAAAGGATTACGGGGCAACGAAAAAATAGAAGAGGCGATTGCAGGGCTTCAAAAAGAAACCACACAGGAAATGCTGGCACATACGCTTACCGTGATCCGCCGCTGTATGAAAGCGGACGGTCAGTTCATCATTGCTGTGGAACCGCCAAAGGGAGATGGACAGATCCGACTGGAGGCGATCAAAACAGAGGACGGAAGAAGTTGGTGGGCGGCATTTACCAGCTTTGAGGAAGAACTGAAAGGGGGCGGAAGTGTCAAATCTACCTTTCTTACAGATATTGACAGATTATTTGAAACCGCACTTACTACAGAGGGAATCGAAGGTGTGATCCTTAATCCCTGGAACCGCACGATCATGTTGGATAAATACCTGATCAAGGTGATTCTGGGAAAAAATATATAAGATTTTTTCTGAAATAAGTCTATAAAATTTTATCATAAGTTCAGGTATAATATTTCCCATCAAAGCAGATACTGTCATCGTATTGCAAAATCAAAGAGAGGATGCGTATACGATGATATTAAAAGAAAAGGAACGTACCACGATTGAAGACTTACAGACATAGGAAAAAAGCTGCATTGAAAAATATGGAAGATATGCGCAGCAGGCGAAAGATCCTGAACTGAAGAATCTTTTTCAGATTCTGGAAAAGCTGGTATCAAATTGATACCAGCTTAAGATCACAACAGGATAGTTGCTCTTATGTAAAATAATTAAGAGAGTTACAATTCCGGTACCTTGGAAACATCGGAGACTGCAATTATGAGGGTTTTTGATAGAAAAAAGTCTTTTAATATATCCTGATCAATGATATAATTTTCCAAAATGTTGATGTATGGACATTTTTACTTTTCAAAATGTTGATGTATGGACATTTTCGATTTCTAAAATGTTGATAATGAAAAATATAGTAATTAAAAATGTTACAAAGTTGTTCTTGATAAAAATATTATTTGGT
>URXG01000104.1 GCA_900551715.1 uncultured Blautia sp.
GGGACATGAAGAATATACAAGAAACATGGCAGTAGGTGCTTCTTTTGCACAGCTTTCTATTATTCTTGTAGATGCAAAACAGGGAGTTCTGGTACAGACCAGACGTCACAGCCGGATCTGTGCTCTTATGGGAATCCATCATTTCATTTTTGCAGTAAACAAAATGGACCTTGTAGACTACAGCGAAGAAAGATTCAATCAGATCGTAAAAGATATCAACGAACTTTCCGAAAGTCTTGGCCTTCAGGACGTAGTGATCATTCCAGTCAGTGCAACAGAAGGTGACAACGTTACTGTAAAATCCGAAAACATGCCATGGTATACAGGCAAAACTCTTCTGGAACATCTGGAAACTGTAGATGTGACAGAAACAGAAGCAGAAGAAGGATTTTATATGCCGGTACAGAGAGTCTGCAGACCAAATCACGAATTTCGTGGTTTCCAGGGCCAGATTGAAAGTGGCAGTATAAAAGTGGGACAGACCATTACCACACTTCCAAGCAATGAAACAGCTACTGTCAAATCCCTTCTTAACGGAGACAAAACAGTAGAAGAAGCTGTTACAGGACAGGCTGTAACCATCCAGCTGGACAGAGAAGTAGACGTAAGCCGCGGCTGTGTACTTACAGACAAAGCAGATGTGCCGGTGGCAAAAAGTTTCCAGGCAACTCTTCTCTGGATGGATGACAGCAGACTTACTTTAGGAAAAGAATATCTGGTAAAAATCGGAACAAAGAGAATTCCGGGATTTATCCGCAGTATCCAGTACAAAGTAGATGTAAATACAGGAGAACATCTTCCAGCAGAATCCATTGAGAAAAATGAGATTGCACTCTGCGAGATAGAACTGGCTGAAAAAGTGGTTCTTGATGAATTCAAAAAACATAAAACTTTAGGTGAAATGATCCTGATCGATCGTGTCAGCCATATGACTTCTGCCTGCGGTGTGCTGGAAACAGTAGAAAAAGATGGTGAAAAACCATATTTCCAGAAAGATGACATCAAAGTAGGCGGTTATGTATTTGAAGAATTTTATTTCAATCTGGAAAATGCAATGCTTGCAAAAGCTAACTCCGAAAGAAAGACTTACCATGTAGGCGATGCAGTGCAGGTAGAAGGTGACAGCTTCAAATATCCGGAGTATTTTGATATCCTTTCTGTAGAAGATCATGCGGCAGTACTGATCAGAGACAGTAAAATTGAGGATATCACCTCATTGGATGATTATCGTTATGCAGGTCTTCCTGTAGTAGATGAAAGAGGAATGGCTCTGCTTGTAAAAAATAAAGCAGATCTGGAAAAATTCCTGGAAGAAGCCAAAGGTGTAACTGCTGAGAACCGGTCAGAGGTTCATAATAAATGGCTCCAGTTTGAGACTTACAGGAAAATTGTGTGCACTGATAATTTTTGGGTAATATAAATATAATAAAGGATTCCCGGTGAATGATGGGATGAGAGAATGAACTTTGGTGGGGAATTTTGATAAGTTATTCAATGAAACAGCATCAGAGAATAAACTTACAGAAATCTTCTCCCAGAGTTCTTTTTTTATTTCCATCATTCACCGTACTTTATCTGAGGCCAGCCGCGGAACGCCGCGGTCCGGTGTCAGCCCAGGCGTCCCTGTTCATCTTACATCTATATTTTCCTTCAACATATACCCACCTCTCCCATGTGGGGCCCTGGATTATATAAAGAAAATATAAACTTCTTGAAAATAGGAACATACCGTGCTAAAATATACCCAAAGCATATTTCATCAAATCTAAGGCATCATGCCATCTGTTATTCTAAATTCATTTCAGAAATCCATGCTTTTAAATCCAACAAACAATTAAAAGCAGGAGTCCTGGAAGAATTAAAAAGTATGATTCTTTATGCACTCCTGTGACACAGGAGGTGCTGCCTATGGCAAAAAGAAGAAACTATAAAACATCTGTAAAGAAGAAACCTGTACAGACCACACAACTGGTGAACCGAAAATACAAGGACACAGTATTCAGGATGTTGTTCTCTGACAGGAAAAATCTGCTGTCATTGTACAATGCGATCAATGGGAGCAGGTATACCGATCCGGAAGAACTGGAGATCGTGACCTTAGAGAATGCTATTTATATGGGAATGAAAAATGATCTGGCATTTATCATAGACACAGGGTTGTTTTTATATGAACACCAGTCAACCTACAATCCCAATATGCCCTTGAGGGATCTTCTATATATTTCTGCAGAATACCAGAAACTGGTAGATGACAAGTCTTTATACTCTTCCAGATTGCAGAAGATCCCTGCCCCTAACTTTATCGTATTTTATAATGGGACAGAAAAGAAGGAAGAACGGTGGGAGAATTATCTGTCAGAATCCTACGAGACCCGGATGGGTGATCCAAACCTGGAATTAAAAGTGATTACACTGAATATCAATGAGGGGTATAACAAGGAACTGATGGAACAGTGCCGGATCCTGAGGGAATATGCGCAGTACGTAGCAAAAGTACGTGAATACGCTAAAGAAATGGAACTGGATGCAGCGGTGGAACAGACGATAAAGGAATGCATCCGGGAAGGAATCCTTGCAGAATTCCTGCGCAGGAACAAGTCGGAGGTAGTTGCCATGAGTATATTTGAGTACGACAAAGAAGAAGAGGAAAAGAAACTGCGAAAGGCAGAATACGAATACGGATTTGACTCGGGTTATGACTCGGGTTATGATTCAGGATATAATTCAGGATGTGAAACAGGAGAGCTGCAAAAAGCGAAAGAAGTTGCTGGAGTATTGAATAAGACAGGAATGCCAGGGTCGAAGATTGCAGAGATCCTTGGGGTTTCGGAAGAAACAGTACAGGAATGGTTAGAAAAAAATGAATAAAGGATTCCCGGTGAATGATGGGATGAGAGAATGAACTTTGGTGGGGATTTTTGTAGATTGATCTCTGGATGTACTCCCTGTGAATTGTTTCTAAGGTTCTAAAAGAAACAGGAGTTTTGCTAAATACGATAGAAGAAATGGAGAACTCGCTGCGCTCAGACAGCACCATTTCTTCTATCAACGCAAATCTCTGTCTCTTAAGAACCTTAACGAAACTCTTCAGGGGAGATAGCACCAGAAGATAATCTCAAAAATCCTTTCCGAAGTTCTTTTTTGTCCCCGTTTTCACCGTACTTTATCTGAGACTAGCGACGGAACGCTGCGGCTCGGTGTCAGTTAGGGCATGCGAAGCGCGTTAACATAGCTTAGGCGTCCCTGTTCAACCCATATCCATATTTAAAGTAGCCGTTTCTTTCTAAATATATACCCACATCTTCCATGCGGGGTCCTGGTAGAACCAAATAAAAAAAGACAGCTTCATGTATGGTTTACGTTAAAATAGTTTTGTGGTAGGATACTCTTAAGAGACATTCTGTCGCGAAACTATTTTTTATGGAGAAGGGGATTTTTATGAGGAAAAAAGTAATGATTATGTTACTGGCGGCATCAATGATTGGAAGCAGTGTTCCGGCAGGGGTTATGGCAGCGGATGTTACAGATTTTGCAGGGGAAGCAGTTGGAGCAGAAGAGAATGAAACGGAAATTTTGGAAAATACAATAACACCAATTCCTACTAAGACACCGGTGCCAGAGGAAACGACAGTACCGAAACCTACAGAGACACCAGCACCGGGAGAAATAGAGGGATCGAAACCTACGGAAGCACCAGTACCAGAGATGCCAGAACTGACAGTGGCACCAGAACCAGAAACACCAGAAGTCTCCGTGACACCAACACCAGAACCATCTCCGATTCCTGTGAAATTTACGGCGAAAAGTGCTAACGTAGAATGGATAGACTATAATACAGTACAATTTGAGTTGTATGCAAATATGCCATTTGCGTATTATTATGCAGTGACAGATAAAAGTGCTTCATTAGAAGAAGTAAAACAAAACTATGATGCCGAAAAAGCGGATAAAAGTGTGTCTGTAGGCGACAGGGAGCCGTTGACAGTAAATATTCCTGATGGAGATGATTTTCAGATATGGATTTATTTTAAACTTGAAGGTGAAACTTTGAAGTGTGGAAAAATTAAAATTTCTACAGACAATCGCCCTGGGAAAATACCAGGTTTAACACCTTCTGCTACACGAGATCCACAGCTTCATAAAGTAAACGACTGTAAGGTTACCGGACTGGAAAAGCCACTGAAATTTTATCCAAATACTTTCTATAATTTCAAGGTGACTGGTGTGGGGGAAGATAATACAGATCCGGTAGCCGGTGATGAGAAATATGAGCCACTTTACTGGAGCGTATATGCGAATCCAATGGAGCGTCAGCAAAATAAAATATGGAGAATTGGTACAGGTGCAGGAATCACAAAGGCTGGTACCTATAATATGTATGTGTTCTTCCGGAAATATGTGTATAATGACGGTGGATGGGCAGAAGGTGAAATAGAATCTTTGAGAGTGCAGTTTAGAGCAGCAGAGATTAAGACTCCACGTCTCAGTGCAACGTCTGTTATTTTGAAAACAGGACAATCCACAACAGCAGTAAAAGTTACCAATCAGTCCTCAGGCTTTAAAGTAAAATCCTGGAAGTCAAGCAATACTTCTGTCGCAAAGGTAAGCAGCTCCGGCAAGATCACAGCCGGCAAGAAAACAGGAAAAGCAACCATCACTGTGACAATGTCAAATAAGACGACTGCACAGGTAAAAGTTACTGTTCAGAAAGGAACTGTCAAAACAAAAGAAATTTCCGGTCTGAAATCCAAAGTAACCATCAAAAAAGGTAAAACAGCAACCCTGAAACCAACGCTCACACCTGTTACATCCCAGGAAAAAATCACCTACAGTACCTCCAACAAAAAAGTTGCCACTGTAAGCTCCAAAGGTGTAGTAAAAGGAATCAGCAAGGGCAAAGCAACCATAACCGTAAAGTCTGGAAAAATCAAAAAGAAAGTTGCTTTGGTGATCAAATAAGGACCAAGTGTCTTTCAGAAAGATATATTTTATAAAGGGGATATTTATGGGAAGTTATCTGAATCCTGGAAATATATTATACAGAGGAAGTTTAACATAATATATAGCAAGAATTCTCCTTCCTCTACAGGTGGGAGATGAATTG
>URXG01000105.1 GCA_900551715.1 uncultured Blautia sp.
CCGACCGTTGGTACGGGAAATAGAAATTCCAGATCACGAGTAATTGATTGTGCCGCAATATATAAGGAACAAGAAATCTTTTACTTTTAAAAGTAGAGGATTTTTATTTTCGTGTAAATAATTCTTAATAATTCCCAAATTACAAAGAAAAACGGAATAAGGAGAGGAAAAGATGAAGAGAAAAAGTACAGGCTTTTTAGCCGGAGTGCTGGTTGCGTCTATGGTGGCAACACCTTTGTCTTATGCGAACGTATATGCAGAAGATCAGGATGCGAAGGGTATTGTGCAACAGGAAACAGAAGAAGTATCAAGCGATACTGGTTATGCACAGGAAGAAAGTACAGCTGTTAAAGAGGAGAGTAAAGAAGAATTAAAAACAGAAGAGAATATAACATCTGAACAGCCGGAAGATAATGCCGGTGTACTGGAAACTGAGGCAGGTAATCCGGAAACGGAGATATCTCAGGGCTCACAGATGACAGAGGCGGAAACGAAGGTGACAGAGACACCGGTTCAGCCGACAGTAGATATTGACGACGTAAAGGTATTGAAAAATGATGGGAGCGAGTATGGAATGTTCCCGGTTGTTGTTGACAAAATGGAAGTGAAAGATGATCAGGTTAAGGTTTCATTTCACACAGGAACTAAAAAAGTTTTTGACTGGTTGTATTTAGGACCGGTAACTGATACAGAAAAAAATAATTATATAGTAGGAAATAACACAGGAAGTACTTGTGAATTTTCTATAAGTGTACCATTATCAAAAGCGAACAGTTGGATTCCGATAGCTGTTGGACGTTCTGATAAAGGTACCTGGAGTGATAATTATCTCTGGATGAGTATTCCAAATCCTAAAGAACCTGTGATTAATTCTCAGCCACCGTCTCCAGAACAAAAAACAGATGAAGACGGAAATGGTGCTGGTGAAAATTCCGGCAACAATAGTACAGAAGACAATGCATATATAACTAAAAACGATATTCAGGCTATTTATGCCAGTGATGATATTAAAAAGCCTGGACAGGCATATTCGAGGATTAAGATTGCCGAGTCAGAAGCAAAGATTATAGGAGATAAGATTCAAGTATCTATCTGGGTGAAACCAGCAAGCAGTGGAAACTTTACATATGACGCAATTTATATCGGGCGAAAAGATGATGCAGAAAAAACTCCATTGGTTATGGGAGAAGTAGATAGTGTAAAAAATCTGGAAAAATTTACATTTGAAGTTCCGAACTCCATGGCGGGAGGAGAAGTGCATTTTGTTCCGAGAAAGAAAAAAGATGGAACATTTAGCACAAATAATTCCCTTGCATTAAAAATACCTGCTTTAGATGCATTTAAAAAGCAGACAGAGGTTGTAATTCAATCACAGCCAAAAGATGTAATTGCGAAGAATAATACACAAGTATCCCTTAATGTTGTGGTGAATGGTGATGAGAGTGTTAAATTAAATTATCAGTGGCAATATAGCGCAGATGGGACAAGCTGGACAGACTGTGATGGAATCAGCGCAAAGACAAATATATACACATTTCAGATGGCAATAGATAAAATCGGACAATATCGTTGTATCATATCTGATTCTAATGGAACAACTGTAACTTCTGATGTTGCAAAAGTGGAAAATCCATCTGCGCCGACTGTAACGGGCAGCAAGGTTCAGGTTGTCAAGGCTGATGGCAGTGCATTTAAGATGTTTGTGGTGAATAAATCAAAAGTTCAGGAAGATGGAGATAATTTAGAGATTACAATTTCGACCAAGAATGTATCTTTTGATAAATTATATCTGGGAGAAAAAGAAGATATAATCAAAAATTCAGTTGTAAAAGGAACTGAGTTGGCAGATGGAGGATATACATTCACATTTCAGGTGCCGGTATCATACAGCGGAAAGGTTCTCCCGGTTACATTAGGAAAAGTGGATGGAACTTGGTATAGTAAACAGGATCTTTGGATTTATATTCCATATGAGGGAATTGAAAGTTTTCCAACTGCTACTGATGAAGTGAAGGTGATTGCCGGAGGTACAGGAAGTACATTTAATGATTTTGTAATTGTTTCTTCGAAAGCAGTATTGTGCAGAGAGAATATTCGTATGACGTTAGATGTGAAAGGAAACAAGTGGACAAAAATTTATCTCGGAGTACAGGCAGATACGGATAAGACACCGGTTTATAAAGGAACTTATGATTTAGAAAAAAATGTAACAACCTTCACATTTGATATACAGGCTGAAAAACAGGGAATGAACATTGCAATTACACCTGGAAATGAAAATTGGTTTACCTGGGCAAGAGATTTGTTCATAAACATTCCGAATTTGGAGAACAGAGTTAATACAACTGCAGAAGGTGTATACAATTTATATGGTTCGGCTTATCCGACTACAAATTCATATAGTTTGAATTTTGAGAGAGAAAGTAGTGTTTCTATAAGTGGAGATCAGGCTACTGTTACTTGGGTGACACAGGCTGGTCTATATGACAGATTATATATCGGTAATACGGTGGATTCTGACGAAGTAAAGGAAGCAAACGCGATTGTTCCACAAGACCGCTCGGACATTGCAAGTGGATATAAGAGTTTTACTTTTACAATGCCAGTATCAGAACTTGGAAAAGAATTCAGTTATTCTGTACGCACAGTAAAAACAGGTGAGTGGTCAACGAAAGATGCAAGAGCATTTATTAATGGAATTCTTGAAAAAACAGGAGAATTACCAGATCCAGATCCGAATCCAACACCAGATCCAAATCCGGGAGTAGTAGTTCCAGCAGATGGAATCTATAAAGTAAATAATGTCGTATCTAGTTCAGCTATGTTTCGTGTAGTAGGCTGCACGTTGACGGTCAAGAATGGTAAGATGAGTGCAGTATTGACTTTGAGTGGCACAGGATATGATTATTTGTATCTGGGAACAAAAGAAGAGGCTGCAAAAGCAGACAAGTCTTTGTGGGTTCCTTTTAAAGAAGATAACAATGGAAAATATACTTATACAGTACCGTTGGAGTCTTTAGATAAAGAAATTGCAGTAGCAGCATTTTCACATAATAGGCAGAGCTGGTATGGCAGAACTCTTGTTTTCCATTCAGACAGTCTGGAAAAGATTGGTGATATCAGCAATGAGGGCAATGGTGGAACAAACGGAGGCAGTACGACTCCATCCGGATCTAATAACGGGTCTATTTTAAAACCGAATGATGGAAAAGCAGAGAATGAATCCAAGTATGAAGCAGATACAAGTGGTGCGACAAGTAAGGTAAATAGTTCTACCGTATTGGCAGATGGTGTATATACACCGGATCGTTTTACCTGGTCTGGTGGAACCGGAAAAGTTAAAATTTATTGTAATAAGATTACTATTCAGAATGGCCAGGCATATGCGACATTGGTATTTGACAGTGATCATTATCAGTATGTCAAAGCAAATGGAAATACATATTATACATCAAAAGGTGGCGGAACAGCGACTGTTACGATTCCGATTGCATTGAATCAGAATAATAAAATTCTTGGTATGACAGATAAAATGTCTGTGGCACATGAAATTGAGTATACGATCTTTGTTTATCTGGCAACAGCTGGAAATGGAACAACTTTAGGAGGAGCATCGGCTAATAAACAGTTAGATGAAAAGGCTCCTGATATCATGGGATTAGCGTATCAGTCAGAGACAAAGCTTGATTATGCTGAATATTTCAAGATTTATCACTATGATCAGGGGATTACACTCCTTGAGATTGATATGACAAAAGGAACTGCAAATGATCCGGAGAAGCTTGCAGCAGAAGCTATCAATGCAGAAAATGAGACTGGTGAAAGTGAAGATGTAGCAAAAGATACAGATGCAGATCAGAGTACAGATTCCAAGGATGTAAAATCCGAGAATGCAGCAGAAGAAGATACAGCTGCTGTAGGAATTTCGGAGGATGGCGAAGAAAATCTGAATGGTATAAGTGAAGAGGAACTGGCAGCAGAGCTTTATAAAGGAAATGTTGTAAAATATCTTCTTGTTCCAGAAGGAGTTGAAGTCCCAGTCGGTCTTGACCAGGATATGATCGTAGTGCAGATGCCGACAGATAAGACTTATACATCAACAGAAGCACTTCTTGAGAAGATGGATGAACTTGGACTTACAGACAATGTTGCAGCGATTGGGGATAAGAAAAAAGACTGTAAAGTTGATTCTGTTGCAGAAAAGATGGAGAAGAAAGATGGAGAAGACAAGGCACAGGTTGTTTATGGTGGAAAAGAAGAGAAGCCAGATTTCAAGACACTGGTAAAACAGGAAACAAATCTTGCACTACTTACATCTGATATTCTTCCAAGAGAGACGGATATCACAGACCTTGAAGAAAATAAAGACAATACGGACTTTAAGGATAAAGATAAAAAATCTAATGAGAAAAAGAATGATAAATCAGATAAAAAATCAAAGAAAAAATCTGAAGACCAATCTGAAAAACAGAAAGAATTGACTGTAGAAGAGCAGATAGAGCGCTTCCAGCAGATGACTGAGAAATTTGCATTACTTGGAATTCCGGTTATCGTAGACCGTTCTGAGGATGAGCAGACAGATCTGGCTAAATATGAGTGGATCAAAGTCTACGGTGTACTTTTTGGATGTGAGGATCAGATGAATACATTATTTGATCAGGCAGTCAAGGACGCCGGTGATGATGCAATTGCCCAGACAAGAGTTCAGACAGAAGAATAAAGGAAAAGAACATGAAGAAAAAAATATATAAAATAACAGCGCTTTTGCTTGCTACAGCCCTTATGGTTATGGGCTGTGGCTCTGCGAAAAGCGGTAAAGAAAGCAGTGACAGTACGAATTCATCGGCTCAGACATCCTCAGATAATAGCGATTCAAAAAAAGCAGAAGCCCCTCAAATTGACGGGCTGACGTATGAATCCACCATGGATCTGACATATGCGCAGGAATTCGATGTATTTTATTACAAAGATGGATATAAGCTGATTGATG
>URXG01000106.1 GCA_900551715.1 uncultured Blautia sp.
GAAAACCGACCTCCAATAGTTAGATTTTTTGGTCTAACTTCTGGGGGTCGGTTCACCTGGGAGCTTTTTGCTTTACAGGAAAGTACCTGGTAGTATTTACGATTTTAGAATTATTTTATATTTATTTTATAGATGTCTGATTGCTTTGAGCAGATAAATATGATACTCTAAGCGTATTAAAACAATTAATACACTATATACACATGAAACATATACAAAGTGGAAAGGAGGGGCGGATGATCATTTTAGATTATCAGGACAGACGTCCAATCTATGAGCAGATTACGGAAAGATTCCGAACCCTGATTTATCAGGGAGCTTTACCGGCAGGTTCGAGGCTTCCTTCCGTACGTCAGCTTGCGATGGAACTGTCTATCAATCCCAATACAATCCAGAGAGCATATATGACGCTGGAGCAGGAGGGGCTGATCTATCCTGTCAGGGGAAAAGGCAATTTTGTTGCGGAGACCACACGGATACAGGAAAAGAGCAGGGAAGATTTTCGAGAGGAATTTCTGGATTTGGTAAAAAAGGGATTACAGACGGGAGTTACGGAAGAAGAGATGCTTTCGCTGGTTCGAAAGAGTTGTGAGGAGGAACAGAGATGATAGAGATAAAAGAATGCAGCAAGTCTTTTGGGACACTACAGGCAGTCAGTAAAGTTTCGCTGGATATCGGAGAAAGAGAAGTGTTCGGGCTGGTTGGAAGCAATGGCGCAGGAAAGAGTACACTTCTTCGGATGGCAGCCGGGATATTGAAACCGGACGAAGGAGAGATAAGGATTGATGATCTTCAGGTCTTCGATAATGAGGAAGCAAAAAAGCAGATTTTTTATATTTCAGATGACAGTTATTTTCCTGCAAACTATACCGCAGCGGATATGGCTTCATTTTACCGTCTGTACTATCCGGGATTTGAACATCAGCGCTTCTCGAAACTGATGCGTCAGTTTCTGCTTGATGAAAGTCAGAAGGTCAGTACTTTTTCAAAGGGAATGAAGAAACAGCTGATGACGCTGATTGGCATCTGTGCGGGAACGAAATATCTTCTCTGTGACGAGACATTTGACGGACTGGATCCGGTGGTACGTCAGGGAGTAAAAAGTCTTTTTGCCGCTGAGATCATGAGCAGAGATTTTTCACCGATTCTTGCGTCCCACAATTTAAGAGAACTGGAAGATATCTGTGATCATGTGGGCCTTTTATATAAGGGTGGTATGCTTCTGAGCAGAAATCTGGAAGATATGAAATTCCATATTCACAAGATGCAGTGTGTATTTACTGATAAGAAGCAGGAAGACGCGCTGAAAAAAGAACTTGATGTGTTGAAAGTGGATCATCAGGGCTCACTTGTAATGATCACAGCGAGGGGCACAAGGGCAGAAATTATGGCAAAGATTCAGGAAAAGAATCCATTGTTCTGTGAAGTGCTTCCACTGACTCTGGAAGAAATATTTATCAGTGAAACGGAGGTGGCTGGCTATGAAATCCAGAATATTTTCTTCTAAACATCTGAAAACAATATCCAAAGGACAGAGCTGGATACCGGCATTTATTACACTTGGATTTCTTCTGGCATTTCCGGTGACTGGTATGGTAAAGCTGAGTTCCTGGAGGGATCTGCAATACTCAGATTTACAAATTCAGATTTTGTATAACAATTTGTGGAAAGATGGTTTTGTGCTGTCGGGTCTGATCATTGCATCCATAGCGGCTTTCATAAACAGTGTGAACGGATTCATTTATCTGTATTCTGGTAAAAAAACAGATTTTTATCATGGACTTCCGATAAAAAGAGCAGAACTGTTTCTGGAAAGAGTAGTTTCAGGACTGGTATATTATCTGATACCGTATATCATCACAGAGTTTCTGATGATCTGTATTGGAGCAGCACGAGGATTTTTCAGCCTGAATATTATGGGGATGGCAGTCAGGATGCTTTTCCTGCATCTCATCATCTACCTGGTGATCTATTTCAGTATTGTGCTGGTAATCAGTGTGACGGGAAATATGCTGATGGGTATTCTGTGTCTGGGAGGTATGTACCTGTATGGGATTGTACTCAATTTGCTCCTTGTAGCCTATGGACGGTCATTTTGGCATACCTTCTTCTCAGAATATCAGTATGGTGGCTTTCATACACTCCTGCACACTGCATCTCCGGGAACGCTGATCCTCAGTATGGTTAGTGCCTATGCGGAGGGAAAGGCAGGAAAATTACTTATAGCAGTCATTATCCTTGGTGTTGTACTTGGAGTTATGGCATGGGCTGCATATAAGAAAAGACCATCAGAATCGGCTGGAAAATCCATGGTTTATCCGTGGGTTTCAATCATAGTAAAATTTATGATAGTGGTACCGGGCGGCCTTGCAGTTGGCTGGATATTCTATTCGCTTACTACCGGAAAAGTCAGAATTCTCTGGTGGATTTTCGGAATGATTCTTGGAACAGTCGTAATACACGGGTTGTTAGAAACAATATATCAGATGAGTTTTCAGGGATTTTTTGCAAAAAAATTACAGCTGGTAATTGCAGGAGTACTTGTAGCAGCTTGTGCGCTTATCTTTCAGAAAGACCTGCTGCATTTTGACAGCTATATTCCGAAACAGGAAGATATTGCATCCGTGAATCTCAACATGATGTCTTTTGATCAGGACTATTATGAGAATGTCCAAAAGACAAAAGATGGAGACTATGAAATAACAGATGCAAATAGCTGGGCTGAGTCTGCTATGGCATTTACCGGTAAAAATGGTATAGGCGACCAGACTTATAAAGCTCTTCAGGATATCGTTGCCGGCAATCCGAAAAGTGAGGCAATCGACGGAGATTATACATATTATACAAGTATCAAATACACACTTAAATCTGGAAAAGAAATCTATCGAAAATACTGTATAGAGACGGAAAACTTAAGTGCTCTTGTAAAAGGATTATATGAGGAAGAAAATCTGAAAGAACAGAAATTTGGTTTCCTTGATCTTGATCAGAAATATCTGAAAAATATTGGACTGAATGATGCAAGCGGAAATGGATTCAGTATCTTCCAGAATGATCCTGATAAAATAAAGCAACTCCTTGAAGCGATGAAGAAGGATGTCGATGCTGCAACAGCAGAAGATTTTATGCAGACACCTGAGGTGAAAATTGATTTTGCTTATCAGCTTCCTGGTAAACAGAATGTGAATAATATGATACCGGGAAATACGAATACAGATGTGCAGTATGCAGAATGGATCGTTGGTATATATCCTTCATTTAAAAATACTCTTGCAATTCTTAAGGAAACAGGTTATCCTCTGACGGTAGAAGATCTGGATATTGAAAAGATCATGCTGAACTATTTTAATGATGAGGATGGACAGCAGGAAGATGTGACTTATGAAAATCCAGAAGAAATAAAAGCTCTGAAAGAGGCATTGACTGTAAGATACAATGGATATGCTGACAAAGATTCAGAAATCTATCAGAATATTTATGTATCAGTGTTTACAGATAAAGGCGAGGCTGTGAATACATATGGACTGAAGACAGAAAAACTTCCTGATTTCGTAAAAGAAAAGATTACAGAGCTGGGAATCATACAGAGTAGTATGCAGGTGGATGCACCGGTGACAAAAGAAGAGACAGTGTATACAGATGATGAGGAAGATGTGGTAACACAGGCAATTATCGGAGGGGCAGATGCACCTTCAGAAATATATCTGGATAGTACTGTTGAATCAGAATAAGGAGTATATATGGCAAAGGCAGTGAGGCTGGATAAGTTTCTCGCAGATGCGGGAAAGGGAACCAGAAGTGAAGTGAAAAAATTCATACAGAAAGGGCAGGTTCAGGTGAACGGTGTACCGGCGAAGAAACCGGAGATGAAAGTCGATCCGGAGAATGATGTGGTTGTGCTTTCGGGGGAAACTGTTGGTGCGGCACCGGAATTTGTCTATTATCTTCTGAACAAACCTGCCGGCTGCGTCAGTGCCACAGAAGATCGCAATGACAGAACAGTTATGGAATATGTACCATCTGACCGCAAAGGGCTGTTTCCTGTAGGACGTCTGGATAAGGATACAGAAGGACTGCTTCTTATTACAGATGACGGGATGTTGGCACATGAGCTTCTTGCACCGGGAAAACATGTGGACAAAACATATTTTGTCCGCGTGGAGGGAAAGCTTACGGTGGAAAATATTCGTAATCTCGAAAATGGTGTGGATATCGGCGAAGAAAAACTGACCATGCCTGCGAAGGTTGAGATAGTTGGCGGGAGCTGGGAAGGTGCCGGTGGTATGCAGCCTGGTCGTGTGCGCATAGAAAATTTGCCGGAAGTGTATACAGAATTGCATCTGACAATTCACGAAGGCAAGTTTCATCAGGTCAAGAGGATGATGGCAGCAGTCGGAAACCCAGTCATCTACCTTAAGAGAATCTCCATGGGTCCGCTTACCCTCCCCGACAATCTCAAGAAAGGTGAGTGCCGTCCCCTGACTGAGGAAGAACTTTTACGGTTGAAGGGATAGCGTTATCGCCACTAAATGTGTTTGCTGTGTTTTTAATTGCATTTTGCCGGTATCAGTATGATGCAGTTACAGTATTGTCGTAGCAGACATTTACAGAGTACCTAAAGGCGCTCTGGTCTGCGAGGCAATATGTGAACGGCATCGTGCGTGAACATGGTAAAATCCAGCAAAAATATACCGAAAACTGCGAAAACCCTCTTTACACGGAGGGTTTTCCTATGCTATACTCTAGAAGTTGCAATGTGCGCACTGACGCACAAATAAAAAGTCACGTACAGAGATTCCGATGGATGGTGCCCTTACGGTGTGAGGTTGGGTCCGGATAGAAAATGATCTGTACGGAAGAATTTAACCAAAAAGGAGAACAAACATGAGCGTTATTTCAATGAAACAGCTTTTGGAAGCAGGTGTTCATTTCGGACATCAGACAAGAAGATGGAACCCTAAAATGGCTCCGT
>URXG01000107.1 GCA_900551715.1 uncultured Blautia sp.
GGTGATTTGGAATGCATTTTGACTCGTAACTGTGAGGGTACTGAACAGTTACGATCGAATTATAATTCGATAAATCCGGTAATATCACCGTTGATCACATAATGAGCACCGTTATCTTCTGGTTTTATGTAGATCTTCAGGTCTTTCAGGTCAGCTTCTTTCTTGTCCATTTCCTCTGTCCAGATTTTTTTGATACTGTCAATGATATTCTGAGCCTCTACTTCTTTGCCAAGCCACTGTACATATACTTCTGTGGATATTTTTGCAGCTTTTCTGGCAGTTGTCTTTTTGGCAGTTGTTTTTCTAGTTGTTGTTTTTCTTGTAGTTGTTTTTGGGGCAACAGCTGTATTTGCAGTGGTTGTAGTTTCAGTTTCTGCTTTTTTTGTAGTTTTTCTTATAGCCATGGTAGCCTCCTTACAAGCTGGTTTATATAAATTACCGTAATAGAATACTACGATTTTTTGAAATTTGCAACTAAGACTTTTTATAATCCGATGTTTTTCAGATGATTTTTCTGAATAGTATCCAGATGTTCTTTCAGAATATGGTGCTGTTCCAGTGAAAGATCCGGATCAAGAGAAAGGATCAGGGAAGCTGCTTCACTGGCATCTTTTAGGATGGTGCAATCATTATAAATATCTCCGATACGGAACTCCATATCACCACTTTGGCGTATTCCGAAGAGATCCCCTGGTCCCCGTAGTTTCAGATCTTCTTCTGCAATATAAAAACCATCATTGGATTTGTTGAGTATCTGAAGTCTTTTGGAGATACTGTCCTGGACATTACCCTGGATAAAAATACAGTAAGACTGATACTGCCCCCGTCCTACTCTTCCTCTAAGCTGATGAAGCTGCGCAAGACCGAAACGTTCTGCGTTCTCGACCATCATAACAGAAGCATTGGGAACATTCACACCTACTTCTACTACTGTAGTAGAAACCAGAATCTGAATCTCTCCTGCTGCAAAAGCTTCCATGATCCTGTTTTTTTCTTTGGGTTTCATTTTGCCATGAAGAACTTCAATAGAAATATCAGCCGGAAATATCTGGGATAGTCTTTCTCTGTAATCAAGGACATTTTCAGCGTCCAGTCCTTCGCTTTCCTCTACCATGGGACAGATAATATATGCCTGACGTCCTTCACGGATCTGCTTTTCAATAAAGCTGTAGGCTTTGGGACGGTAGGAAGTATCTACAACACAGTTTTTGATTGGCAGACGTCTGGCAGGAAGTTCATTGATCGTAGAGATGTCCAGATCCCCATAGAGAATGATCGCCAGGGTCCTTGGAATCGGTGTGGCACTCATAACCAGAATATTGGGAGGATTGCCTCTGGAAGCCAGGGCTTCCCTCTGTTTTACGCCAAAACGATGCTGTTCATCAGTGATCACCAGACCAAGGTTATGGTAGATGACTTTTTCCTGTATCAGGGCATGGGTCCCTATGATCACCTGGGCAGTTCCTTTTGCGATATGTTCATAAATTTCTTTTTTTTGTCTGGCTGTGGTAGAACCTGTAAGAAGAACGGTATCGTATTGAAGATTCTGTTCTTCCATCAGTTTCAGAAAGCCTTCATAATGTTGCCTTGCAAGAACTTCAGTAGGTGCCATTAATGCAGCCTGATATCCGTTTTCCACAGAAAGGATCATGGAAAGAAATGCAAGAATCGTTTTGCCACTTCCCACATCTCCCTGTACCAGTCTGGACATCAGTGCCTGACCGGACAGATCTCTTTCGATTTCGTGCCATGCATTCAGCTGTGCATCGGTAAGTCTGTAAGGAAGACTTTCAATTATCAGTTCTGTTGTCCATGTTTCTTTCATGGGAAAATGGTTCTGGGCCTGTTCAGTATGTTCTTTTAACATCTGGACCGCCAGAATAAAGAATAGGAATTCGTCAAAGACCAGCCTTCTGCGGGCAACCAGAAGTTCTTCTTTGTTTTTGGGAAAATGTATGGATTTCAGACAGTAGTTGATATCTGCAAGGTGGTATTTTTCCCGGAGTTCTTCTGGAAGATATTCCTGGTGCATGGGGAGTTCTGTAAGTACTTTTTGTATCATCCGGGCAATGGTCTTGTTGGAAAGGCCTGCAGTAAGACTGTACACAGGTTGGAGACTGTTCAGGATTTCTTCATAGGCAGCAGGTGTAAAAATTTCCGGATGTTCCATCTGGAATCGTCCCTGAGTACGGACTATTTTGCCCCGAAAAACAAAGAAACTGCCTTTTTTCAGAGTGTTGCGAAGATAAGGCATACGGAACCAGATCATGGATAACCTGCCACTGCTGTCCGATACGGTAGTGGTGATCAGTTGTTTACCTCGTACGGAATTAACATAGACGCCGGAAGATATCGCAGCAGAGACGGTCTGCACCGTCCCTTCCTTAAGATCTGCGATATTTACCGGCGCCTCATAAGCGTCATAAGTTCTTGGATAATAACGGATCAGGTCATCTGTGTCCCAGATACCTACTTTTTGAAACAGTTTTTCCGTTTTTTCTCCAACGCCCTTAATAGTTCTTAAACTCTGTCCCATGATCACTCTACAGAAATGATGTAATAATAGATTGGCTGACCACCTCTATTGATTTCTACTTCGCAGTCTGGATATGCTTCTTCTAATGCACTGCCAAGAGCTTCAGCAGCTTTCTCGGAGGTATCTGCACCATAATAAATGCTGATCACTTCTGCATCATCAGACATCATAGCCTTGACGGTAGCCTCGGCAACTTCCTGTTTGTTGCTGCCTACAGCAAGGATACCCTTATCGCCAATACCCATGATATCTCCCTCATGGATCTCGTTGTCTTCAATACGAGTGTCTCTTACAGCATAGGTGATCTGACCTGTACGGACTTTGGAAATAGCATCCAGCATTTCAGCTTCATTTTCTTCAGGGGATTTTTCAGGAACAAAGCTGATCATTGCAGTGATACCCTGTGGCACTGTCTTGGTAGGGATTACGATGATCTTTTTGTCTTCGGTAAGATCTCTTGCCTGGTTGGCTGCAAGGATGATATTTTTATTGTTTGGGAAAATATAAATGGTCTTTGCATTAACACGCTCAATGGCATTCAGCATATCTTCGGTACTTGGGTTCATAGTCTGACCACCTTCGATGAGATAGTCTGTGCCAAGTTCTTTAAAGATATCAGTAAGACCATTTCCGGCAGATACAGCAATGAAACCTGTTTCTTTGGCAGGAACTGCTGCTTTTTCTTCTTCTGCCTGTTGTCTGGCGAGTTTTTCTGCATCTTTGATCAGTTTTTCCTGATGCTCTTCTCTCATATTATCAATCTTCATACGGGAAAGTGCACCATAGGTAAGTGCCCGTTCAATAGCCTGACCAGGATGGTTGGTGTGTACGTGTACTTTTACGATCTCGTCATCTGCTACAAGTACGATGGAATCACCGATGGAAGTAAGAAATTCTTTGAAAGAATGTTCTTCTTCCAGAGGCATTGGCTTGTCCAGAAGAATGATAAATTCTGTACAGTAACCGAACTTGATATCTGCTTCTGCCTGAGGGGAGATTTTTGTAACAGCAGGTCCGGAAGATTTCTGGAAGTCTGTATAATCAACTTCTTTTCCAAGAAAACCGTCCATAGCTCCTCTTAAGACCTCCAGAAGTCCCTGTCCGCCGGAGTCTACGACACCTGCTTCTTTAAGAACCGGGAGCATTTCGGGAGTTTTGGCAAGAGTGGCTTCTGCATGTGCGAAGATCTCTTCAAAATATGGCTGAAGTTCTTCGGCTTCCGGAGCAATCTCTGCTGCCTTCAGAGCCGCTTCTTTGGCAACGGTAAGGATGGTTCCTTCTTTTGGTTTCATAACAGCTTTGTAAGCTGTTTCCACTGCGCGCTCCATTGCAGCGGCGATTGCGATTGCATCCAGTTCTTTAGACTTCCTGACGCTTTTGGTGAAGCCCCGGAGAAGCTGGGAAAGGATAACACCGGAGTTTCCTCTTGCTCCACGTAAAGAACCGGAAGATATTGCTTTTGCCAGGGTTTCCATATCCGGGTCTTCCAGAGCAGTTACTGCTGCTGCTGCTGACATGATCGTCATTGTCATATTGGTTCCTGTGTCTCCATCTGGTACAGGGAATACATTTAATTCATTGATCCATTCTTTTTTGGCTTCCAGGTTCTTGGCTCCAGCCAGGAACATTCTGGAAAGTACTTTGGCATCTATGGTTTTGATAATCACCATAAGTTCCTCCTCTAATTACTTAATCTATTGCGCGAACGCCTTCCACATAGATGTTGATTTTTTCTATTTCCATACCGGTAAATTCTTCTACTTTATATTTTACACTGCTGACAAGGTTATCTGCAATAGTGCTGATATTAACACCATATGCAACAATAACGTGGAAATTCAGACAGATCTTGTTTTCGTCGGTGATTTTCACACTGATACCATGTTTCAGACTGTCCTTGCGGAGAAGCTTGACCAGTCCGTCTTTCATGCTGACTGCAGCCATTCCAACAATACCAAAACATTCAACAGCAACACTTCCTGCATAGGTCGCAATAACGTCTGTATCTATGACGATCTGGCCCATTCCGGAATCTATACGTCCATTCATATAGGTACCTCCAATTTATTTTATGAGTGTATTATAACCTGTTTTTGTTGAAAAAGGAATATATTTTTATATTTTTCCTTTTTTTTACTTGCAAAAGGTAAAATCATCTGTTAAAATAAAATCTGTTGAAAAAAAGCGTCAAGGAGGTGCTATCATGGCTAAATGCGCAGTTTGTGA
>URXG01000108.1 GCA_900551715.1 uncultured Blautia sp.
TGCACGATTCCGGTCCAGATAAGGATTGCCGGTATGCATCCGATCATCGCTGCCTGCAACAGATAATACAGGTATTCTTCTGTTTCCAGGTGGCTGACTCCGGCAATTACAGGGATCGAACCCAGAACTGTCAGCGTCCCAAACGGAAAGACAAAGTCAATCGACCAGCCCTTCCATCCGGTAAAATGATCCCACAAAACACATAAAATAGTTATGATCAGAAGCTGCCAGGTCAGATTTTTCAGTATATTTCTTCGCTTGAAATATGCCACATTTACGACCAGCCATGCACAGGCACATCCTGCTGCCGCGAACCAGAACCAGTTCAGCATTTCCAACATAAGATAATTGATCATGCCACAAATCACTGCCACCGCAAGGCACAGAAACGTAAAAGTCTGCAAAATTTTTATTTCTTCTTTTTTATTCTGTTCACCGCATCCGGGGAAATCATTTTTCTCTTCTTTATATGGAATCTCCTCTTCACGAAGCATACGCATAAAGTTTTTCTGAATGCTGTCATCCGGTATCTTGGACGTAAATCCAAGCACCATCTGGTCTTCGTAAGAACAGGAACAAAGCTGCAGGGAATTCGTACTTGCAAAGATTCCAAACCGATCGATATATGCTTTGTACTCCTCCGGAAATCTCAGGATTCCTATATTTGAATAAACCGCTGTTACGCTTCTGCTACCCAGATTGGCACCTGCCATCATGAAATATTTCTTGATCTCCAACGGAACCGCACGCACCAGAGGATTTTTCTCCAGACGTACATAACCATTCATATCCATGGCAACCTTTTCTTTGTCCAGCTTATCTTTAAACTGATTTTTTACAGATTCCAGCACATCCTGAAATACCGTTTCATCCGCAAAGGTATACCCAACTTCAATCCATCCAAAGAAATTTCCCATGGACTGTGATGGAAAATAATTTCTCAGATTTACTGGAATCATCAGAGCAATCGGCCTCTTCTGACGGTTCTTCGGTATCTCCTCATGTATTGAACAGAGCAGCATCGCCGTGAGAAATACAGTAATCGACACACCATAGGAACGTGCCTTTGCCAGTGTTTCTTTTACCGGTATAACAATCTCTGTTATCTGCATATCTGCATGCAGCAGTTTCTCACCTTTCAACTTCACTGCTGCCGGTTTTTTTTCTTTATTTTTCGGAAGATCTGACGAATAATACTGTGAAAAGCTGTCCTCTTCCTGTGCTCCCGGAGTTGTTTCTTCCATAGGTTCAACCCTTGGAAGATCCATAGATGGGTGCGCCAGGATCAGATAATTCTGTATCAGTTCACTTAAGAAATTCATTGCTCCTGTGCCATCTGTCAGGGCATGATATACCTCAAAATTGATTCGATTTTTATAGTAGCTCACCTGAAAAAGCAACGTCTTTTTGTCTGGTATATAAAGACTGCTACAAGGCGGTCTTTTTTCTTCTTTTACGATGGCATGTATATCCCTTCTCTCCAGATAAAACCAGAACAGTCCCTTACGCAGAACCGCCTGGAACAATGGATATTTCTCCATCGTCTGATCCAGAGCCTGCTGCAGGATCTCGCTGTTTACTTCTTCTTTCAGCTGACAATAAAACCGAAATACCCTGGTGTCATTTTTGTCTGTGACAAGAGGAAATGCCAGTGCCGCGTTATCCAGTTTTCGCCATTTTGAATATCCTGTTTCCACGTTTTATTCGCTTCCTTTATTCAACTTTTATTCAAAAAACAGTTCATAATCTCAAAACTTTCCTGTACATGCAAAAACCGAATCCCAAGTGCAAAATATCCATGAAGTGCATCCGGAATCCTATGTATTTCCACATAATTATTTGCTTCTTTCAGACGTTTTCCATACTCTTCGCCTTCATCTCGAAGTGGATCAAATTCCGCTGTAAGAATCAATGTTTCCGGCATATGTGAAAGGTCTTTTGCAAGGATCGGTGCGAAGTAAGGATTCTGTCTGTCCTCAGGACTGCTCTCATATAATTTAAGATAGTCCTCCATTTTTACTGCTGTGAGAAGGTAATCCTGTCCATTTTCCTGCACGGATTTATATGGTGATTTTTTAGTATAACAGTTATTTACAGCCGGATAAATCAGTATCTGCTTTTTCGGTACAAAATCTCCGGTATCCCGTGCTTTGAGACATACAGCCGCTGCCAGATTACCCCCGGCACTGTCGCCAATGATCGTGATCCTGTCCGGATCAGCTGGAAGGACCAGATGTCCCGTATAAAGTGCTTTTGCCGCTGCATAACAGTCTTCCAGCGGAACCGGGAAACGATATTCCGGTGCAAGGCGATACTCCACAGACATCACGATATGACCTGTAGACTGCGCCATTCTGCTGCACACGCGATCATAATTCTCCACACTTTCCGTCACCCAGCCACCACCATGAAAAAAGAGCAGCACAGGATATTTTTCTCCCTCTACCGGCTCTCCGCTCATGGCTTCCTCGCTCGGGAAATACAGCCGCACAGGCACTTCATAAGTTCCATTATATACTTTCGTATCCAGCTTTTTCACAAATATCCTCATCGCATCCAGCCTCTTAATATCTGCCAGCCGTCGCGATGCCTCCACCTCTATATTTCCATAGGATAATGCGTGCAGAATTGTCTGCATTGTCTTTGAAATCAAATGTTTACTCCTTGTCTGTATAGATTAATCCCGTCCTTTGAGTTTCTTCTTATTTAACACATTGTTATTATAGCAGAAATATCTATAGTACGAAATTGCAAAATAATTTTCTCTGATTTTTCATAAAAAAAACCAACGGCAAAACCGCTGGTTTTTTATGAAAAATTAAAGAAAATTATTTATTTCTTCCGCAGCATTTTTTATATTTTTTGCCACTTCCACACGGACATGGATCATTCGGGTAAATTTTCTTTTTCGGCTGCATATTTACTATATTGTTTGTCGGAAGATTTCCCATCGGAACAAAAGACTGCATTGCCGGTGCTACCGGTGTTGTCTTCTGCTCAGATACACGGTTGATCTCATTTGGCGTATATCCACGGAAATCAAGCATTCTTGTGTTATTGTTTACTTCCATCATAATTGGAGCAAAACGTTCCATCTGGCGATCAGAATCAAAAACAATATCACGTTTATTGAATTCTTCCATGATATCAGAAAGCATTCCGTCCATAGAAAACTCTTTGTATACAATGTAAAGAAGTTCTTCTGTCTTTTCTTCCTCAAGATGGAGTTCATCTCTCAGGAAGGACGATAATTTGCGATAAGAAACATCCTGAGAAGGATATCCATGTTTTGCATAATCCAGAATTTCATCTACTGTCGGAATATAGAAATCTCTTTCTCCCTGAAATTCTTCAATTCTCTCATAAAGATTATCCTGTAACACAGCTTTCCAGATCAGTTTATCTCCTTTTACGATACACATACCATCTTTTTCAGCAAGTTCGTTCAGAATATCCATAAATTCTTCATAGCTCACTCTGAAGCCATCACGTTTACGGTACATGCGATACACGATCTTAAGCGGCGCGATTGCATAAATCAGTCCCATCATACTTTCACAGGAACGCATCCAGCTGAGTTTGCGGCATTTTTCCTGTAATTCAGGGGTATTCACCTGTTTATAAACAGAAATTACCTCCTGCGGCACTTCTGCATGATTATCACTATAAGCTACGATATATCCTTTATTACTGAACCATTCCAGTTCTTTCCAGTCTTTATGAGTAGCCGGAAAACATTTTCTCTCAGTTGCACGATCAAATGCTTCAATTTCCCATTCATCTGCCTGAAGAAAAATCTCCTTCATGATTTCCGGATTCAAAACTTTTTCTGTAATGTTTTCTGCAAGTTCTTCTTTACTTAAACCATCAATTTCAATATCCAGCTCAATTGCACTGGCAATAAGATCTTCCTTATTATAAGAATTCAGGTAATCTCTGACTTTTGGATTTCTACTGAACGAATTTTCCTGCTGTTCAGGTTCCATCTTCTTTTCCATTTCGGTAACCTTTTTGGCAACTATATCAGCAATTCCAAGAGCACCATATTTCTTTTCCAGCTCTGTATTCTTCGTCTGCATATCTGCTGTCCAGAAATCATCTTCTGCACTTCTGGTTTCTTTAAGAATCTCAGGAGTTCCTGCTTTTTCTTCATCTGTTATTTTCTTTTCAATATCAGTACGATATTCCGGAAGCTCCATTCCTTTTACTCTGAAAGTAAACCATGCCTCTGTATCCAGAAGTTCTGCTATCTGTCTGCCTTTTGCTTCTGCATATTCATAGCTGCCTTTTGTAGCCTCTGTAGTCTGTGCCTCCAGGTTCTGCAGTCTGAGTTTTTTCTGGAAAAATTCAAATTCATAGTTCTCAGTGTCTGCATATTCCAGAATGTCTTCCAACATTGCAGCAAGTTTCGCAAAGTCTGTGTCTGCCGGTACCAGACAGCGTCTCCATACCGGAGGTTTTGTTCCTTTTCTTGTAATTTTTAACTGATAGAATTCCATATGTTCACCCTTTATATGCTTGTTTTTAGAAAACATAAAAGCCGGAACAGATTTTGTCCGCTCCGGCTTCATTATCGTATCTTCAAAACCACATACATGTTGACTAAGCAATTGAATCTTAACCATGCTTTCTTGGTCAAGCCCTCACCCTATTAGTAGCAGTCAGCTCCATGTGTTACCACACTTC
>URXG01000109.1 GCA_900551715.1 uncultured Blautia sp.
CGGAATGCAAAGGTGATGTTACATCTACCATGCTTCTTGGTTGTGCTATCGCAGAAACAACCGGTATCTACGGTTTCGTAACCGGTCTTCTCCTTATTTTCGTAGCACCTGGTATGTTCATGAACTTCCTGGGCTGATCAGAAACATAAGGTAGTTGATGCGAGAGATTTCACTTTCGTATCATAGACAGAAAACAGGAGGTTACAAACATGCAGGTACAGGAATTAGTAGGGATTGTGCCTTGGAATTTTATAGCGACGATTTGCAACCTTTTTATCCAGATGTATCTCATCAAACGTTTCCTTTTCAAGCCTATCAACGAAATGCTGGAGAAACGTAAAGCAAAAGCAGATGCGGAGATCCAGGATGCAGTGAAGGCAAAAGAAGATGCTCAGGCTATGAAGACTGAGTACGAAAAAAATATGCAGGAAGCAAGAAACAAAGCAAACGAGATCGTCACCACAGCACAGCGTACAGCTGCTGTTCAGAGCGAAGAAATGCTGAAGGAAGCTTCCAGTCAGGTAACTGCCATGAAAGAAAAGGCAGAGAAAGACATTGCACAGGAGAAACGTAAAGCAGTCAATGAGATCAAGGGAGAAATTGGCGGCATGGCTGTTGAGATCGCTGGTAAGGTAATCGAGCGCGAGATTAACGAAGAGGATCACACGAAACTGATTAATGATTTTATTGAGAATGTAGGTGAGGCATCATGACACAAGCTGCCAAAGTTTATGGTGGCAGTCTGTATGATCTTGCTGCCGAGGAAAAGCTCGATGGACAGATCATGGAGCAGATGAATGAAATCAGACAGATTTTTCGGGAGAATCCAAAATATCTGAGATTGCTGGGAGAACCGGCGATCCCACAGGAAGAACGGCTGAAACTCCTTGACGATGCTTTTAAGGATCAGATCGAACCGTATCTTCTTAACTTTCTCAAGATTCTCTGTGAAAAGAAGATCATGAGAGAATATGCAGGATGCTGTGATGAATTTACCAGAAGATATAATGTAGAGCATGGTATTACAGAAGCAGTAGTGACTGCAGCAGTCAAACTGAACAGCGAGCAGATGGAAGCCCTTAAGAACAAACTTGAAAAAGTCAGTGGCAAGAAAATCCATCTGATCCAGAAGACAGATCCTATGGTTCTTGCCGGACTCCGGGTGGAGATGGAAGGCAGACAGCTTGACGGAACTGTTCAGGGACGTATCTCAGATATTTCCAAAAAACTGAATGATATAGTGGTGTAGTAGTTGCTGTGAATGGAGTGAACAGTAACGTGTAGTAATGAAGTGACTATCCCTGGAGTGATAGTTGCGCTATAAAATGTTAAAGGATGGAATGGACACATGCAATTAAAACCTGAAGAAATATCCAAAGTCATCCGAAGCCAGATAAAATATTACGAAAATGCCATTCAGCAAAACGAAACAGGTACCATTCTCATGGTAGGTGATGGAATTGCCCGCGCCAGCGGACTTGTAAACTGTATGGCAGGTGAGCTGCTGGAATTTGAGGACGGAAACTTCGGCATGGCTCAGAACCTGGAAGAAAACAGTGTATCTATCGTAATTTTCGGCTCCGATGAAAATATTGGTGAAGGTCAGACCGTAAAACGTACGGGTAAAGTCGTATCTGTACCGGTAGGTGAAGCTATGATCGGACGAGTAGTTAATGCTCTGGGACAGCCTATCGACGGAGCAGGCCCGATCGACACAAAAGAATTTCGTCCGGTAGAGAGCAAGGCTCCCGGAATCTGTGAGAGAAGATCTGTATATCAGCCTCTTCAGACTGGTATCAAAGCTATCGACTCTATGATTCCTATTGGACGTGGTCAGCGAGAACTTATCATCGGTGACCGTCAGACAGGAAAGACAACTATCGCTACAGATACCATCATTAACCAGAAAGGTAAAGATGTAATCTGTATCTATGTTGCCATCGGACAGAAAAGATCAACAGTAGCGTCTCTGGTAGAGAACCTTACCAGAAACGGTGCTATGGACTATACAATAGTTGTAGCGGCTACAGCTTCTGAATCCAGCCCGCTGCAGTACATTGCACCTTATTCAGGATGTGCAATGGGGGAATACTTTATGAATCAGGGTAAAGATGTGCTGATCATTTATGATGACCTGAGCAAACATGCGGTTGCTTATCGTGCACTTTCTCTTTTGATCCGTCGTCCACCAGGACGTGAAGCATACCCTGGAGACGTATTCTATCTTCATTCCAGACTTCTGGAACGAGCTGCAAAACTGGACGATGAACATGGTGGTGGATCTTTAACCGCACTGCCGATCATTGAAACACAGGCAGGCGATGTATCTGCCTATATTCCTACAAACGTAATTTCCATTACAGACGGACAGATCTTCCTGGAAACAGAACTTTTCCACTCCGGAATCATGCCGGCTGTAAACCCTGGTATTTCCGTATCCCGAGTTGGTGGAGATGCACAGATCAAGGCTATGAAGAAAGTAGCCGGTACTCTGAAACTGATCTACTCTCAGTATCGTGAACTGCAAAGTTTTGCTCAGTTCGGATCTGACCTGGATGCAGATACCAAGGCTCGTCTGGAACAGGGCGCACGTATTGTAGAGGTTCTGAAACAGAACCAGAATGCTCCGGTGCCGGTAGAAAAACAGGTAGCGATTCTATATGCGGTAACTAAGGGCATCCTTGAAAAAGTAAAAGTTGAAGATGTAAGTGTATACGAATCAGGATTATATACGTATCTGGATACGGATGCGGCAGGACTGGAAGCTATGCAGCTGATCAGTTCCACCGGCAAACTGGAGCAGGAGACAGAAGCTAAACTGCGCCAGGCTCTGGAAACCTATACAGAAAATTTCCTGAATTCAAGACCTGACAAATAAAGTAATTAGGAGGGTATAGTTTATGGCCGGAAACATGAAAGCGGTAAAACTGCGTATCAAAAGTGTACAAAGTACCATGCAGATTACCAAAGCCATGGAGCTGGTAGCATCCTCCAAACTGCGTAAGGCAAAGGAAAGGGCAGAAACATGCCGTCCTTACTTCAAGGAACTGCATGAGACCCTGAAAGACATTGCAAAAGAAAATACAGATTTTACTTCTGTATATGCCAGAGAGTCATCCAATACTCGTACCTGTTACGTGGTGATCGCAGGTGACAGAGGTCTGGCAGGCGGCTATAATGCCAACCTTTTCAAATGTCTGGAGGCAGCAGCAGAAGGTAAGGATTATGTGGTCCTGCCCATCGGAAAAAAAGCAGTAGAATATTTCAAACAGAGAGGAGTCGAAAGGCTTACAGAACAGTTTGCAGAGATTGCGGGTGTTTCTGTGGCAGACTGTTTTGAAATCGCACATCTGCTTTGTGAAGAATTCAAAAAAGGAACTTTTGGTCATATTGAATTATGTTATACAGTATTTAAATCCATGCTTTCTCAGCAGCCGGAAGTATTTTCTGTTCTTCCCATGACTGATATCAGAGAAGAAAGCGGTGGTAAGGTAGATACAAGAAATCTGATTCTCTATGAGCCAGGCGCTGAAGTAGTATTTGACGCGATTGTTCCGGAATATCTGGCCGGTCTTGTTTATGGTGCAGTATGTGAAAGTACTGCCAGTGAACTTGCTGCCAGACGTATGGCTATGGATGCTGCCACAAGCAATGCAGAAGAGATGATCGATAAGCTGAATCTCTACTACAACAGAGCACGACAGGCAAGCATCACGCAGGAAATTACGGAGATTGTTGCAGGTGCAGAAGGGCTTTAGAATAGGAGACTTATAACATGAGTGAAAAACACATTGGCGAAGTAGTACAGGTCATCGGTCCGGTTCTGGACATCCGCTTTGCGCACGATGAACTGCCTGCTCTTCTCAATGCCATAGAAATCGAATATGATGGCGCAAAGCTGACAGCCGAAGTAGCACAGCAGATTGGTGATGACGTTGTAAGATGTATTGCCATGAACTCTACTGATGGGCTTGTCCGGGGAACGAAGGCAGTAGATACCGGAGGTCCCATTACAGTTCCTGTAGGCGATGCATGCCTGGGACGTGTATTTAATCTTCTTGGAGATCCGGTAGATAACCAGCCGGCTCCGGAAGCAAAAGAACGCTGGTCAATCCATCGTCCGGCTCCTTCTTATGAAGAACAGATGCCGGCAACTGAGATCCTGGAAACAGGTATCAAAGTCGTTGACCTGATCTGCCCATATGCTAAGGGTGGTAAGATCGGTCTGTTCGGTGGTGCTGGTGTTGGTAAGACAGTTCTTATTATGGAGCTGATCCACAATGTAGCGACAGCCCATGGCGGTTTGTCTGTATTTACAGGTGTTGGAGAACGTACTCGTGAAGGTAACGACCTTTACAACGAAATGAAAGAAAGCGGTGTTATCGACAAGACAGCACTGGTTTATGGTCAGATGAATGAGCCACCGGGAGCTCGTATGCGAGTTGGTCTTTCCGGACTTACCATGGCCGAATATTTCCGAGATGAAAAGAATCAGGATGTGCTTCTTTTCATTGATAATATTTTCCGTTTCACACAGGCAGGTTCAGAGGTATCCGCACTTCTTGGACGTATGCCATCAGCGGTAGGTTATCAGCCTACACTGGCAAC
>URXG01000110.1 GCA_900551715.1 uncultured Blautia sp.
TGAATGAAGATGGAACATTGAAGCGGAAAGCGGACATGTTCACCAAACGAACCATCAAAAAGGCGGTTGCTGTGACAAGTGTGGAGACAGCCACAGAAGCACTTGCTCTGTCTTTAAATGAAAGGGCTAAAGTAGATCTCCCATATATGGCACAGCTGACCGGAAAGACCGAAGAGAAAATTACAGAAGAGCTGGTTGGAGTTATCTTCAAAAATCCACTGACAGACCAGTGGGAAAGCGGAGATGAATATCTCTCCGGAAATGTTAGGGATAAATTAAATACTGCGAGAACTTTTGCAGAGAATCATCCGGAATTCACATCGAATGTGCGTGCACTAGAGGCAGTTCAGCCGAGAGATCTGGAAGCATCGGAGATTGAAGTGCGTATTGGAGCTACCTGGATTGAACCTTCGGATTATCAGGATTTTATGCAAGAAACATTGCATACACCATGGTATCTGCTTCAGAAAGAAATACAGGTGAAATTCTCTGAGGTAAATGGTGAGTGGAGGATTACAGGAAAGAATGCCGACAGTCCCCAAAATGCGTTTGCCTATGCAACGTATGGAACTGAGAGAGCAAATGCCTATAAGATTCTGGAAGATACCCTGAACCTGAAAGATGTACGCATCTATGATAAGAGTGTCAATGAAAATGGTGATGAGATCCGTGTCCTTAATAAGAAAGAAACCATGCTGGCATCACAGAAGCAGGATGCCATGAAAGCAGCATTTAAGGACTGGATTTTTAAAGACCAGCAGAGACGTGAACGACTGGTAAAGGTGTACAATGAACGATTTAATAGCATCCGTCCCCGTGAATATGATGGCAGTCATTTGACTTTCCCAGGAATGAATCCGGAAATAGAACTTCGTCCGCACCAGAAAAATGCAGTTGCACACCAGCTTTACGGAGACAATGTACTTCTGGCACATGTAGTAGGAGCTGGGAAGACCTACGAAATGGTAGCGGCGGCAATGGAAAGTAAAAGACTGGGATTATCACAGAAGAATCTCTTTGTCGTGCCAAACCATTTGACGGAGCAGTGGGGTGCAGAATTCCTACAGTTATATCCGGGAGCCAATATCCTGGTTGCAACCAAGAAAGATTTTGAACCAGCAAACCGAAAGAAGTTCTGTGCCCGGATCGCTATGGGAAATTATGATGCCATTATCATCGGTCATTCCCAGTTTGAGCGTATTCCAATCTCTGATGAGAGGCAGGAAGCCATGCTGCGGAAGCAGATTGATGATCTGGAAATGGCAATCCAGAGTGCAAGGTATGAACAGGACGGCGGGCGTTATACCGTCAAACAGATTGAAAAGACCAGAAAAACACTGCAGACAAGACTGGAAAAACTGAATCAGAAAGAGAAAAAAGATCAGGTAGTTACTTTTGAAGAACTGGGAGTGGATCACTTGTATGTAGATGAAGCACACAGCTATAAAAATGCGTTTCTCTATACAAAAATGAGAAATGTAGCCGGGATTGCACAGAATGAAGCACAGAAGTCCGCAGATATGTTCAATAAATGTCAGTATCTGGACGAGATTACCGGAGGAAAAGGCATTACTTTTGCTACAGGCACACCAATCAGTAACAGCATGACGGAATTATATGTTATGCAGCGGTATCTGCAGAACAGTAAATTACAAAATATGGGACTTGGACTGTTTGATTCCTGGGCTTCCACCTTTGGAGAAGTTGTCACGAGCATCGAACTTGCACCGGAAGGAACTGGATATCGAGCAAAATCAAGATTCGCCAGATTCTATAATATCCCGGAACTGATGAATATGTTCAAGGAGATTGCAGATATTAAGACTTCCGATCAATTAAAGCTTCCAGTGCCGGAAGCGGAATATGAAACAGTGGTGCTGAAACCAACAGAACAGCAGAAAGAAATCGTAGAAAGTCTGGGAGAACGTGCAGAAGTTGTCAGAAACGGCGGGGTAGATGCCTCAGTTGATAATATGCTGAAAATTACCAATGACGGAAGGAAGTTAGCACTGGATCAGCGTTTAGTGAACGAATTATTGCCGGATAATCCGGAAAGTAAAATAGCAGTCTGTGCAGAGAAAAGCTATGAAATATGGAAAGACACAGCAGCACAGAAATCCGCACAGTTGATTTTCTGTGATTTGAGCACACCAAAAGGTGATGGCAGTTTCAATGTTTATGATGACTTGAAGCAAAAACTGATGGAGAAAGGTGTACCGGAAAAAGAGATTGCTTTTATTCATGATGCAAATACAGAAGCAAAGAAGACGGAGCTGTTTGGAAAAGTGAAATCCGGGCAGGTTCGTTTTTTGATTGGTTCAACAGCAAAGATGGGTGCAGGAACCAATGTGCAGGATCGTTTGATTGCCCTGCATCATCTAGACATTGGTTGGAAACCATCTGACTTGGAACAGAGGGAAGGACGTATTATCCGTCAGGGAAACCATAATAAAAAGGTTCATATCTTCCGGTATGTAACAGAATCAACTTTCGACAGTTATATGTGGCAGTTGATCGAGAACAAGCAGAAATTCATTTCCCAGATTATGACGAGCAAAGCACCGGTCAGAAGTTGTGAAGATGTGGACGAAGCGGCACTGTCCTATGCAGAGGTCAAAGCACTTGCAACCGGAAATCCGGCAGTAAAAGAGAAGATGGCATTGGATGTGGACGTGGCAAAGTTGAAACTTTTAAAAGCCAATCACATGAATAATCAGTACCGTTTGGAAGATGATATTGCAAGAAATTTTCCGCAACAGATTGCAAAACTGATGGAGATCATTGACAGCTACAAGGCAGACATCGCTCATTTTTCTGAGCATAAAATCACAGATCCAGAGCAGTTTTCTATGGAAATCAGTGGCAAAGTGTTCACAGAAAAGAAAGAGGCAGGTATGGCACTTCTGGCGGTTTGCAAAGACATTAAGTCTGTAGATGTAACTATGGACATTGGAAGCTATCAGGGATTCAACATGAGAATCCAATTCGACAGCTGGAGCAAAGAGTTTATCCTGTCTGTAAAGCATGAATCGGTAGCTAAAATTCGGTTGGGGGCAGATGCCCTAGGAAATATCACTCGTATCAATAATCTTTTGGAAAGCTATCCGGAGAAACTGGCAGAAGCAGAGCAACGGCTGGAAACGGTACAGGAGCAACTGGCAAATGCCAAAGAGGAAGTCGGGAAGCCATTTCCAAAAGAAGAGGAACTGAACCAAAAACTGGAGCGTCTGTCAGAACTAAATGCACTTCTCAATATGGATGAGCGAGAAGATACAGAAACAGAGCAGTCGGAATCAAAAGAGAAAGAAGAAAGACCGGCACGAGGTTCTATCCATGAGAAGCTGCAGATTTATAAAGAAAAGAGTCAGCGGGAAAGTGAAAGTGGCAAGGAAACCAGAAAACGGGACTTCGGTTTGGAATAAGTAAACAGGAAAGATGGCATAATTTGGTAGAAGAAGGTTCTGCCGGTTATGCCTTTTTTTAGAACACAGGAGGAATTTATATGGCGAGAAATATGATAACAGGAAAAGAAACGCAGAAAATGCAGGAATATACGCAGGAACAGATAGATCGTGCAGAACACATGGAAATAGAGATTCCAGCGGATGTAAAAGAACAGATTTTTGAATATGCAAATCTGATTGGCGAGGAAGAGAAAGTAAGGACGTTGGTAAGAAATCTGACAGATGCAATCAATCAGGCAGATGAAGATAAAGTAGAGGAACTTCTGGATGATGCAAAAATGCATATTCAGGACTTACCAGATCCAACCATAGGCAAGCTGGAATTACGTGACTATGGATATACAGCAGAGGATATGGTACCGCTCAGAAAAGAAGCAGCCTTGGATTATCACAGAATGGGTTCTAAGATTTATTGTCTGGACAGTGATGGCGGCAAAGGAGAGTATGCAAGTAAAGAAATGATACAGACGCATGAAGGTCTGTTTGGCATGGAATTACAGATGTGGGAACGGATAAGGGATCAGGATCTGGATTATGCAGATGAAGATTTTGGAGCATTTCAGGAGCCTATGAGTGTCATTGAGCAGGAAGAAGCACTGAAATTATACGATGCCGGAGCAGATATCTATCTGATTACTAATTTTTCATCACCGATCTATGTCACGGAACGCAAGGAAATCGAACGAGGACCGGAGCATTATCAGATGTCCATGGCAGAACGGGAGCGTTTTCGTAACCTGGAATGGGAAATGCAAAAATATCCGCAGATTCAGTCTTTGAAAGAGGCAAAACTATTGTTAGGAACAAGGCGAACCTTTGGCATTTATCAGATCAAGGATGATTCACCGGGTGAAAACTATGCATTTATGAATATGAGTTTTATTGAAAGTCATAGTATGCAGATAAAAAAAGAAGATTATAAGCTGGTCTATGTTGGAGAATTACTGGGAAATACGTCACTGGATGATATTTTTGAAAGGTTCAACATTGACAGACCGAAAGACTTCCGTGGGCATTCCCTGTCTGTCAGTGATATCGTAGTTCTGAATGATGGGGAAAAAGTAACAGCTCATTTTGTAGACAGTATCAGTTTTGAACAGCTAGATTCTTTCCTGAATCTGG
>URXG01000111.1 GCA_900551715.1 uncultured Blautia sp.
AAACTTTCCGCATATGCAACAATGGCACTTGTAAAAGGTGACATCACTGGTGCAGTTGACGAAACATTCACAGCTGGTGACATGGGTGAATACACAATCACAACAGCTGATGACGAAGGAACAGAAATCGTTCTTGGCGAGCCACTTCAGTTCACACCAGACAACGTAGCTGACTACGCAAAACTGTACTAATCAGAATAATCAGAAGCGAAAGCATTTTCTGACAGATAATTCCTAATAAAGACAAGGCAGAGGTTCATGAGACTTCTGCCTTGTTTTTTGCGATATAAGATTATATAATAAATGCAGATTGATGAAGTTTTTTATGGGAAAGCAGGAGATTATGCAACAGGCATTATTAGATCATCTGAAAAAAATAACAGAAGAAGAGCAGAAAATCCTGGATGGTGTAGAAGAGGTGGACAGAGATCTTTATACATCCAGAGGAGATTTTACAGTGGACAGTGCCAAAATGCTCAGCGAGGGTAAACTGATCGCCGTCCGAACCCATACCAGATTTATCCATTTTCCTGCGCACAGACATAATTTTATTGAAGTGCTTTATGTTTGTCAGGGGCAGCTGACTAATGTGATAGGCGGCAGGGAAGTAGTGATCCGAAAGGGAGAGCTGCTGTTTCTGAACCAGTTTACCAGACATGAGATCCTTCCTGCAGGGAAGGACGATATTGCCATTAACTTTATGATCCTGCCGGAATTTTTTGACGTGGCGTATACCATGGCCGGTAACAATAATGTACTGGCAGATTTTCTGGTAAATGTATTGCGGCAGGATGAAGAAAGAGGCGAATATCTTCATTTCAGGGTTTCTGAAGTACTGCAGATACAGAATCTTCTGGAAAATATGATCTATTCGCTGGTAACGGGAAACGGAGATCAGAACAGGATCAACCAGACGACTATGGGACTGATCTTTCTTTATCTTCTGGAATCTGTTCAGTATGTGGAGATGCGGGTACCCAACCAGTACGAAAATATGATTTCCATGACCACACTGGATTACATAGAACAGCAGTACCGCACAGCAACCCTTACAGAACTCTGTGCCAAACTGAACCTGCCTATGCATGTCCTCAGCAAAATGATCAAGAAAAATACAGGGTTTAACTTCAAAGAACTTCTTCAGCGGAAACGCCTGAACAAAGCAGTGGAACTGATGTGTGAGACAGATCTTCCGGTCAGCGATATCATTGCAGCAGTAGGATATGAGAACGGAAGTTATTTTCATCGTGTATTCAAGGAAAGATATCATATGACACCCAGGGCTTTTCGCATTGCCAACCAGAAAGAAGAACGGGTGTATTTATAGGAGAATATTGTTTATAAAACAAAAAGACATCCCGGATACTCTCAGAAGAGAATGTCCGGGATGTCTTTTTCTTATGCATATCAGATTTTATTTTATCTTTGGTACAGAACGAGATCCGTTCTCTGATCGTAAGAACACGAATGCAGGATACCTGCTGTTCTGAAGTAATAAGCTGTTTCTTATCTTCGGTGTCTTGTTAAGTATATTGTAAAATCTGTAGACCAGTATAACACAGTTTTGGAAAAGAAGCAACCTTACCGGCTTGTCTTTGCAAGACTTTTTAGCAGATCAATATCAGATTCTTTTACTTTAAGATTGGTCTCAAGAACACGTCCTTCTGCAGTGGTCACCTTGATTTCGATAATAGTATCTTTGCTGATGCAGGAGCCGGCAGCCCGAAGAAACCGAGGGAATTTGGGATGATTCCCGGTAAAAGTGTTCCATGCGTTTTTTAACTGTAACATACTTCCAAAGTTCATAAGTGTCCTCCTTGTCAGTTCTGGAAGTGGATATTTTCGCCCTGGAGGACAGGATAACAGATAAGAGTATCCTGGTCAAGATTGGTTTTGTGCATATCCACAGCAGAAATCTGGTGATTTTCGTAAGTGTTGTAATAATAAATACCTTTGCTGGCATTGCAGCAGGAGGTATAAAGGGTGATCTCGTATTTTCCTTCTGTTACCTCACAGCAGCCTCTCTGCTGATCTACAGATCCCAGAATATGGAAAAACTGGCTGACGCTTTCCAGTTCAGAATCACCGGAAAAGGAATTCGTTTTTGTAAAAGCCACACGTACAAAACGTGATGCAGAAGAAAGATCGCCCGGAAGCCCCAGTGCTCCCATTCCACGACTGTAGGCGGTAAGGGAGAGATCTTTGCAGAAATGATTTTCCGGCTGCTTTGGGGAAAGATACATATAATTATTCAGCTGGAACATCTGCTGAGGAAAAGGCGGATTGTTGGTGAGTACACCTACTGGATTGTCATAAACATGAAGTCCGTCAGCTGTAGATTCCACAGTGACAGATCCGGTAGTGTCAGAAATGATCCAGTGAAGCTGGGCTACAGGAAACTGTTCACTGAAAGGCGTATTTACCAGATTCATATGAGAAAGAAGTTCTCTGGCTTCAGTAAGAGAAGCACATGTACCGAGAATCCATGGTATAAACTCGAACTGGGCGATGTTGTCGCAGTTTTCAGCAGGTTCTGCATAAACTGCATTTCCTACAAAATTAAGTCCTGCCATCCCAAGACCTTTTTCATTAATACCGTCATAGTACAGAGGATAATCGCTCGCCACATGAGCCATACCGATGATGGCATAATGCGAAACAGGATACGCTGTATGGCGGAACTGGAAATGATAATTCCGGGGAGTGACAACAATCTGGTCTCCATAAGAAAATTCATAGTCAAGAGTTCTGCCAAAATAAAAATCTTTTGTCTGATAAGTTGCTGCAGTACACATAATCAACCTCCATTTACTTATTCATTCTTCATCGTAACTGTTCAGTATCCTCACAGTTACCTATTGAATAGTTACCTTCTGTCAAAAATCAAAATCAGCATAATCTGCCGGCAGGAACCGGTGATAGATAATGTGGCAGCCTTCATCCTTGAAACAGTAGTAGTAAGGATCCTCAGGTTTGTCCAGAAAACGGATCAGGCAGTCAAATTCACCGTTGTCCATGTTTTCGCAGAGAATGTTCTCTGAATAAGTATGGAACAAATTCTCAATTTCATTCATGGTACATCCATGTCTGCCAACAAGTTCTACCAGCTGACGGATAAATTCATTGGGGGCTGTGTTCTCATGAACAAAGACCGTACCTTTCGGTGGAATATGAAAACAGAAACGGTCTCCCTTGTGGGTAACCCGGATGTCACCGAGCCTGTCAGTAAAACCTTCCGGAAAATGCTCAAGACGTTTCTGCATTTCCCCTGCATTGTCAGTAGAATCAAAGAAATGATTCAGAGAAGAAAGCGGGTAATAAAGACGGATATCTTCTTCAAAGAAACCAAGTTTGGCCTGTTCCTCTTTGATGATATCGATTAGGTTGTGTTCTAATTTATCAAAGCTCATAATAACCTCCTGGTATGTTGATAACGTAATGTTTTCGGTAAAGTTAAATTACTGTAACATCTGTAATGTATTGTACCAAAAAAACGCACAAAATACCAGAGGACATATAGAACAATGTGTCCGGTTTCCATCTCTCGTAACTGTTTACGACCTTCACAGTATTTGTGAACAGTTACCATCTCTCACTTCCCATTACCTGAAAATACAAATAAATTTCAACTCTTATCTTGACTTTTTTGACAGTTTTGGTAAAGTGGAAGTATCAGAACACAGTAACCGGTTTCATGCAAACCAGAACTGTTTTACTGTGGAACACAAACCGACAACTATATCATGCAAATCAAGGAGGAATCACAATGAAAATCATCATGGGAGCAGACCCGGCAGGGTTTGAACTGAAAAACGCCATCAAAGAAGACCTGTTAAAAAGAGGATACGACGTCACAGATATCGATCCCGATACCCCGGTACTTTTCCAGGATGCAGCCAAAGCAGTCGCAAGAGGCGTTCAGAGCAAAGAATACGAAAGAGGAATCGCCATCTGCGGTACAGGAATGGGTGTAAGCATTATCTGCAACAAACACAGAGGTGTCTATGCAGCACTTTGCGAAAGCATATACCAGGCAAGAAGAGCCAAAGTAGTAAACAACACCAACGTACTCTGCATGGGCGGATTCATTATCGGTAACGAAATGGGAAGAGAAATGGCGAGAGCCTGGCTGGAAGCAGAGCATATGGTAGGCCTGGATCCGGAAATGGCGGCGATTGTAGAAAAAGAATTTGACGAACTGGTTGACTTTGAAGCAGAAATGTACGGCGATAAATAACCTGCATATATTCTGATATTCTGAGTCAGAGACTGTCCTATCTGACAGAAATACAGGAATTCTGCAGAAAGCGGTTTGAAATCTGCTCCGGAACCAGAATCTGACATCTTGCACAAAAAATGTCCATACAATATGTTAAAATGTACAGAAAGCATAGAGAACAGGAAAACACCGGTTGACAAAATCGTTAGACTGTCCTATAATACGAAATATAGAAACCGGTTACAATTTGTAAGTGACCTGGAGGACAGCGTATGAACAACTTGACGATCATGGATATTGCAAGAGAGGCTGGCGTATCTAAGGCAACTGTATCACGAGTGATCA
>URXG01000112.1 GCA_900551715.1 uncultured Blautia sp.
ACTCATATCGTCCAGTACGGTAAGTTTCCCAAATTTTTTTGTTACGTTCTGTAATGAAAGAACTACTTTATTCTTGCTCATAGTTATCACCCATAATCCTTTGTACTACATATTTTTCAAGTTGCTTTCCAAGTACGGTAAGTGCATGGCACATAATAAAGAAAATAACAAGTACACAGCCATAAACGATCAGCGCATTGGAAAAACCGGACATCGCAATCATTGCACGTTTGGTCAGTTCTACACATCCGATGGTAGATGCAACGGAGGTAGCTTTGATCAGAAGGACAACCTGTCCGATAAGGGCCGGCAGTGCAACAAGCATAACCTGTGGGATTACGATTCGGAAAAGTGTGGTATAAATAGGAAGAGAAAGTGATTTTGCAGCTTCCCATTGTCCTTTATCAACAGAAAGAATACCACCTTTGATGATCTCCATGATATAAGCACCCTGAATCAATGAGATTCCAAGAACTGCAATGGAATAAGTACTTCCATTTGTCATAACTGCATAAAGGAAAAGAAGAACCAGCATATCCGGAATACCACGACAAAGCTGTACATAAATTCCAAGGATCTGGCTGAGTACAGGGACTTTTAAACCACGAATAATACCACCAATGAGACCAATGATACAAGCCATGACAAAGGAACCTGCGATCAGCTGTAATGTAACCGGAAGTGCCTGAACAACGAGCACATCCCAAAATAATAATTTCAGACTAGTTAAGCTCATACTTATTCTGTGACCTCCGATCCATTAATTTTTTGATTCCCTGAACTGCCAGGAACATGATCATATAAATTGCTGCTGCAACCAGATATGCAGTCAGTGGCTGATAATATTTGGAATTGACACGATGTGCCATATAAGTCAGCTCAGTGATGGTGATCCACATTAAAAGCGAGGTATCTTTGATGATGATGGCAACCATGTTCATGACAGAATCCTGTACTTTGGTGACTGCCTGTGGAATCAGAAAATAGACAAGTGTCTGTAAATTAGAAAAGCCCAGGGAATACGCAGCTTCTGACTGTCCTTTACTGATAGACTGAAGTCCTCCACGAACAATCTCAGCAATAAAAGCACCGTCATTCAGTACAAGTGCTGCTACTCCGATCACACCTGCATTTACAGGTATCAGCCTGTTCAGACCAAAAAATAAAAAGTAAATCTGTACCAGCAATGGAGTTTCCCGGAAGAAACAAACATAAGCACTGGTGACTCTCCAGATTCCCTTGACCTTCCTATAATTAACAGATCCAATAATGATGCCCCATAAGATTGCAATAACGATAGCGATGATCGCATATTCCAATGTTACAAGGGATGCATTGAGAAAATCCGGTAATGTTGTTCGGAAAACACGTAAATTAAAGCTCACAATATACCTCCTGTCTTAATGAAGCTGTTTTCAGAAAAAGGAGATGGGAGTGCCAGTCTCCATCTCCTTCCCGAATATCATAAAGCCTTATTAAATTTAATAAGCAACAACGTCAGTGTTCGGCTCCCAGTCAGTTCCCATATACTGTTTGTAGATATCTGCATAATCACCGGATACTTTCAGTCTCTGCAGATAAAGATTAAAAGTATCTTTCATTACATAGTTACCAGCTGCAAATGCACATCCATTCAGATAAGATGGACCGTTGCCGTCAAGAAGTCTGATGTTTTCGTTGGTTGCCAGAGGTCCTGCAAATACAACACCATCATCAAAAGCAACATCGATCAGACCGGAGGAAAGAGCATCCTGCCATGTTCCTGCTGCAAGAGTTACTGTTTCTGATTCAGGGAAAAGCTGAGGAATCAGTTCTTCATAAGCACTTCCTTCTGTTACACCGATCTTAACAGCCTGTCCTTTCAGGTCATCAAGACTGTTGTATTCAGAATCTTTTGCCACACAGCCTTTACCATGGTCTACGAAGTAAGGATCACTGAAAACGATCTGGCTAGCACGCTCAAGAGTCATGTTCATGTTTGCTGCGATCATGTCTACTTTACCACTGTTTACTGCTGTAAGCATTGCTGACCATTCAAGCACTTCCCATTTTACGGTACAGCCAATCTCTTCTGCGTATCCGTTGATCACTTCCGGGATAAAGCCGGTAACGTCGCCGGAAACAGGATCCAGATAACAAACACCTTCAATAGTGGGATCACATCCAACTACCAGTTCGCCTTTTTCTTTTACGCTTTCCAGATAATCTGCACCATAGTTTTTAAGGCTGTCTGCTGAAACAGTTGTGGCACCTACGCATGCTACAGTCATTGCTGTTGCAAGAGCAACACTTGCTACCTTTTTCATCAGTTTCATAATATTCTTCCTCCTTAGAATTGTATTACAACTGGCATAAACTCTATATTTATGCAGGGTTGTTTGATAAAAACAGGATTGCTTTTATTTTGTATATTTTTTTATAAATCTGCAGAGTCTGCGGATTCCCTCACAGAGATCTTCTTTATCGGTTCCGCAGGAAATACGGATCATCTGTCTGGAAGACTCTCCAAATGTGGAACCAGGAGCAACTGCTACTTTTTCTTCTGCAAGAAGTTTCAGAGCAAACTCTTCTGAATCCATATCGCAACAGGAAATATCAACCATAATATAAAAAGCACCATGTGGATAATAGAAACCAACTTTTTCTTCATCAAAGATAGCTGCTGCGGAATCGCGGCGGTCACGATACTGACGTTTGCTTTCTTCTACAAAATCCTGAGGTCCGGTGATGGCTGCTTCTACAGCTTTCTGAGCAACTGCTGTAGCATTTCCGATGGTAGTTACCATAACTTGATTGATCAGGGAAGCGATGGGTTTCGGAGCGATGATATAACCGATTCGCCATCCTGTCATGGCGTATTTTTTGGATGCACCGGAAATCAGGATAACTCTCTCATCGGTGTCCATTGCTTTCATGGAAACATGTTTGCCTTCATAGATCAGGTAATCATAGATTTCATCAGAAAGAACATAGAGATCATATTTCTTTGCCAGATCCATGATCATCTTAACAGTTTCTTCGCTGAATACTGCACCTGTCGGGTTAGATGGTGTATTGACCATGATTGCTTTGGTATGTTCTGTGATCAGTGGTTCAATATTTTCACGTTTTGGTTCAAAACCATTGTCAGCAGGCATTACATATGGAACAGGTTTCAGTCCGGCTGCCATTACCTGCATGGTGTATACCGGCCAGCTTGGATCCGGAACAAGAATTTCATCTCCTGGATTACCGATACAGTCCAGAGTAAGCTGAAGTGCCATGGTCGCACCGCCTGTTACTACGATCTCATCAATATCATAACGTTTACCAAGTCTTTTCTCAAAATCGTCTGCGATTACGTCTCGCAGTGTTTTGATTCCGGGAACAGAAGTATATTTGGTAAATCCATCTTCCATTGCTTTGGTAGCTGCCTTACAGATATATTCCGGTGTGATGAAGTTTGGTTCACCTGTTTCAAGACGGATACAGTCAGGTACCTGTCTTGCTGCTTCCTGCAGTTTTCGAATTCCTGATTCAGGAAGGCTGCTGATTATTTTGGAAAGCTCTTTCATGATATCTCCTCCTGCAAAATCATTATTATATTCCGCTGTACTTTTTCCTGTGTACTTTGGATGTCACTTTATGGACTTTATTATAATGAAGCGGTGAACAAATAGCATTAGCTGAATTACAAAAAAAAGCTGTCAGTTTTTGTAATTTATACAAAATGCCCTATAATTGTATGTACAGACACAAAAATAAGACTTTATGTACAAATCTTCTAAAGCCAACAGCAATTCGCCCTTGAATTATCACTATAAAATATATAAAAAGATTAAATAAATGAAACAAAATGCAAAATTAGATTTCTTCAAACCACTGTTTGAGTTCATCAATCATAAAAGCCAGAAAAATCTGTGTATCAAAACTTGAATCATCCTCCATTCCCGTAAGTTCCCGGACTTTGTTGATTCGATATCGGATACTGTTCTTATGCATAAAGAAATGATCTGCTACAGTCTGGATATTGCCATAATTTTTTACATAGGCTTCCATGGTCTTATAAAGGTCACCATTATTTTGACGGTCAAAGTCCAGGATGGCATTGATGATCTTGTTGCTGTAGTTTAGAAACCATTTCTGTCTGAAACAGGGAAGAAGAATCTGATAGATTCCCAGTTCGTGAAAAACAGTTTTGTCCTTATCATAGAGTTGTCCATATTGCTGGGCACAGATACTTTCCATCATTGCATCAGTGAGGGCTTCTGTGTTATCTTTGATCTCACCGATACCGATCCAGTAATCTTCTGCTTTCATAAGAAGACGTTCTTTTATGAAAGACATGCACTGCTGCATTTCTTTGGATGATCGGATATCTGCACTGGAATTGGTGTAATAAATCATAAAACAGCCTTTTTTATAATAAAAAGAATCCTGCTTTTTACCTGAAATCCGGTTGCCGGGATAATAT
>URXG01000113.1 GCA_900551715.1 uncultured Blautia sp.
AGGGAGCGGCAACTGGGATTTGATAATATGATACAAATTGCATTAGATATGTGATCTGTTGATTTACAACAATTGAATATTGCAACATATAAAAGAAGATACGTGACTGGTATCTTCTTTTATATGTTAAGATATTAATTTTTAGAAGTTTCTGGTTGTAGTATTTCTATAGATAGTATGGAATGAGTAATCAGAGAATCTGCTGAAACACAAGTGTCAGAATTCCAAAGTTCAGTAAAGAATTCATCAAAAATTTGATTCAGTATGATTTTATTAGGAATACAGACATTATATTCAGGTGTGTTTCTCGCAAAACGCAGATAACTGAAATCCTGGGAATGGAATAAAGTAGGCCTTGGGATGTGTTGATAGTCCGATAAGATCCCATTTGGAAGCACTTTCAAATCCAGTTGTTCGTTATTTTGACGTAACTCATCTACATGCTTAATGTAACGAAGTCTCTGTTCAGGAGTCAGTTGGATACGAAAACCATAAAAATCCAGTTCGCCACTAACTATAAAATCATTGAAAACAGAAGCATATAATATAATTTTTACACTTGAGCAGCGTAAAAGCTGTGCAGTGATAGTATGTAGCCGCTTTAATGTTTCAGGTTTCAGGTTGTTAAAAATAGAAGAATATTTATTGAATAATTCTTCGTACAAATCATCTGGAAGAAAATGTTCTGTAAAATGACCGAGAATACTGGACGAATTCTGAGCAAAAAGTGAGTGCTCGTATTCGTGATTCCGAATCATGTTTTCAATTGTCGTTTTTCGAATTAACAAAGATTCTTTGTTACAAAGTAAACGGATTTTATGATATAGCTCCGTTGATAGAGAAGAATCTTCAATTGTAGTTACAGAAAGACAATGACTCTGATCTACCAACATTCCGGAAATAGAATAAATATCTTTAATTGCAAATACCAGCTTTTTCTGTGCCTGTGAACCACAATAGAGGTCAAAATCAATATTAGAAAGATTGGACAGTACATTTGTCAGAAAGATTGTCTGCTTAGCAAAGATACAGATGCTGGTAACAAAGCAAATTATGATTCCATTGAGAAGACATTAGATGCAAAAGCAACCGTAGATGTTGATCCGAAAAAGACAACAACTGTTGGGAGTTGTGAAGATGAAAATGGAGCAACAACCATTTATACCAAAGCTGGCAAGACAGATGCTGGTGTGAAATACACAGCAACAGCAACTGTTCCAGGTAAAAAAGGACAGCATACTTATGCTAGAACATTTAAATGGTCTGATGAAAAAAATGCAGATGGCAAGTATGATGTCACTGTAACAGATGTAAAATGTGACGTTTGCGGAAATGAGCCAAAAGCTGAACAGATTGGAACGCCAGTAGTTGCGAAAGACGATTCACAGAGCAAAGCAGCAACTTGTGAAGAGGACGGAGTAGAGGTCTGGATTGCAACTGTAGAAGTGAAGAATGCAGATGGAAGTGCAACAATCGGTACTCTTACAAGCAAGAAAGAAGTAAAACTTGATAAACTGGACCACAAATATGGCGAACCTAAATGGAATTGGGCAGATGATAATAAGAGTGCAACAGCAACCTTTACATGTGCAAATGATGTTAATAAAGATCATGTGAAGACTGTTGAGGCTAAAGTAGAAGAAAAGCCAGAAAGTGCAAGTTGTACAGAACCAGGAAAAGTTACTTATAAAGCAAGTGTAGAATTTGATGGTAAAACATATGAAGACAGCAAGTCTGCAGATGTACCGGCACTTGGCCATGATTACAAAGTTTCCGAGAAAGATGGATGGAAATGGACAGCTGACAAAGAGAATGGATATACAGCAAAAGCAACATTTGTATGCAGCCGTTGTAAAGATTCCCATGAAGTAGTGGCAGACGTAACAAAAGAAGAAAAAGATGGTCAGGTTATCTACAAAGCAACTGCAAAATATACAGATGAAAGTGGTAAAGAATTTCCAGCAACAGCTGAAAAGAAGACAAAACTTTCTATCTACTACGAAGTTCACCGTGAAGATTATGGATGGGAAGTAGACGCGAAAGATGAGGCTGATCTAAGTAAGTGGAAGAGTGATGGAATGAATTCCGGAACAGTTGGTGAATGTAAACGATTAGAAGCTATTAAGATTAAATTACCAGACGGTGTATCAGGATCTGTTCAATATCGTACACATATTCAGGATATTGGATGGGAAAGAAAATGGGCAGAAGATGGAGCTCTTTCGGGAACAAGCGGAAAGGCAAAACGTCTGGAAGCAATCCAAATAAAACTGTCAGGTAAAGTCGCTGATAACTATGATATCTACTATTGTGTACATGCTCAGAATGTTGGATGGCTCGGATGGGCTAAGAACGGTGAACAGGCCGGAACAGCAGGATACGCTTACCGACTGGAAGCAATTAAGATTAAGTTAGTTCCGAAGGGTGAAAAAGCACCTGAAAAAGTAGGCTCTACAAATAAGGCTATGGAAGCAAGACTTGTTGGTTACCAGACACATGTACAGGATATTGGAACACAAGATTATGTATATGATGGAGCAATGGCAGGAACAAGTGGACAGGCAAAACGTATGGAGTCTATCCGTATTAAACTTCCATCAACAATGGCTTCTGAGGGAAAAATCGAATATAAATCCCATATCGAGAATATCGGATGGGAAAATAGCTGGAAACAGACCGGAGAATTATCAGGTACAAGTGGAAGGAGTCTTAGATTAGAGGCAATTCAGATTAAACTTTCAGGAGATATTGCTGAGAAGTACGATGTATATTACAGAGTACATGCTGAAAACTTCGGATGGCTTGGATGGGCTAAGAACGGAGAAAAATCAGGAACAGAAGGCTATGCTTATCGTTTGGAAGCACTTCAGATTAAACTTGTTCCAAAGGGAACAGAAAATCCGGAACTTCCGACACCTGCATCTGCGAAGAAAGAAGCATTTATCAAAAAATAAAATACTTTATTGATTTTAAGAAGACATGACCGAAAGGTCATGTCTTCTTACTGCGTACGCAAGAATGCTTTGAAAATTTTCTTGTGAAGTGTTCATATCTGATATATAATATTTTAAATCAAAAACTTGAAAAAGTGAAAAACTTGAAAAAAATGAATAATTTGAAAAATAGAATAAAACAGTTGAAAAAAAAAAAATAATGGTATTATTTAACATAGTACTAGATGATTAGGGATATATGCTAAGGATAATATAATAATAGGGGGAATCAAAAGTGAAAAAGAAATTAATGAAAGTACTTGTGCTTTCACTTGCAACAACACTTACAGTGGGAATGACATCTGTAAGCACATTTGCTACTGATAAGAATATCAGCAATTCGCTTTCCGGTGTGTCAATTCCATCTGTCTCAGGCTATAGCATTGAAGACTCAGGATTGAACAGTAAAGTGATTGCTACATTAAAAGAAAAGGCAGCAGAGCTTCAGAACAGTGGTGTATATGCAGATGCTACAAAGAGTACATATATCAAGTTCAATGGAAGTCCGGTTCAGGAAGTGACTTATGATGGTAAACTACATGGCCTTTCTGCAGGAGTTTATGCTACTATTGGCAATAGCAAGGTTGCAGAAGCAGATATGTTTTATGTAGGTGTATTAGCAGATGATACATATTATGCATCAACAGAGGCTCCAACAGAAGAAGGATATTATTATGTCGCTGCAACTTATCCAGGAAGCGATGAGTATTATCCGATTATTGCTTATGGTATTGTTGTAATAAAAGCAGCTGAGACACCGGATAAACCAGATCCAGGTGAGAAACCAGATCCAGGTGAGAAACCAGATCCAGGCGAAACACCAGATCCAGGCGAAACACCAGATCCAGGTGAGAAACCAGATCCAGGCGAGAAACCGGATTCGGGTAATAGTGGTAAAGATGATAACAATAAAGATGACAACAAAGGTGTAATTGTAGATAATAACAAAAACAATACAAACACACCTACCATCAAAAAAGTGTCTGATACAACAGATAATGCGAAAAAGGCGCCTAAGACTGCTGACACAGCAAACTACGCTCTTTATCTTGTAACTCTTCTTGTAGCAGGAGCTGCAACAGTCGTTACACTTATGATGAGAAAAAGAAGAAAATAATTTTACAAATTAAGTGGTTAATTTTGTACAGAATTCCGAACAGGTAGAGATAATATGTCTGTTCGGAATTTTTTTTCTCTTTTTGCGGTTTTAGTGTATTAAAGTATTGAAATCTGTTAAAAAATAGGCTAATATAAAAAGCATAGATTTTTTGCAGTACTAGTCTAGGAAGGAAGATACATATGAATTTAAAAATTGGCGT
>URXG01000114.1 GCA_900551715.1 uncultured Blautia sp.
AAAGGAGCCGTGAGAGCTTCGTTCTTTCAGGGTATCATCTACTTCGATCGTGGGAACCGGCATAGTGGAGTACCTCCTTTTATAAAATATCTGGATTATAAAGAATATTATGAAAGACAGAACACAGTCTGTCAAGCAGTGGGAAGATATGGAAAATTATAGAATCATAAAAATTTCAGCAGTACAATGGAGTCAAAATAATCTGTGCGGTCAAGCCACTGGTAAGCTCCGTCATATTTCCGGCAGATATCCTCTATGATAGACAGTCCAAATCCATGGGAGGGTAAGGGATTGTAAGATTCCTTTTTGGTAGTCTGATGGTTAAAAATCTGTTCCGGATTCTTAGTATTATGAAGATAGATGGACAGACATTCTCCGGAAAATTCTGTGGACAGACGGATAAAAGGCCTCTGGCTGCCGGACTGGAGACAGGCTTCTATGGCATTGTCCATCAGGTTAAAAAATACACTGCACAGATCTGTGATCTCTATGGAAAGTTTATCAGGCAGAAATATTTCATAGGAAACCTGAATATGATACTGTTCTGCCCGAAGTTTCTTTCCCTCCAGAATCGCCTGTATCAGGTTATCCTGACAATAAGGATGAAAACGTTCCTTCTGAAAAGTCTGGCTGAAACTGTCAAGGGCAGCGGCCGCTTCCGGATATTTGTGATTGCTTAGTAAGTCCTGGATATGTGTCAGGGCAGACTTCGTTTTTCTCTGCAGTGCATAGGTTTCTTCTGTGCGGAAATGAAGCTGCTCCATCTGCTCCTGCTCCATCTGATGCTGTTTTTGGAGCATGGAGAGCTGAGAAGCGATCTGGATTTTTTTTAACTGCTCATTTAGTGTTTGGTAGAAAATGATGCAGATGAAAACCAGAAGAACTCCCAGGATAAAAAATTCCAGGCTGGTTTCCTTGGGGTAAAGTGTGGCCAGGAAATAAGTAAACTGAAACAGAAAAGTGCTGATGAAAAGCAGAGGGGTTGACCGGAACTGATTTTGGGAAGGATTTGCTGTAAAGTCTGCTGATGGTGAAGCTGTTTTTTCAAAAGTATGACTGGGAACTGCTTTCTGGGAAAGCATAGATCCCAGATATTTGTCTGCTTCGCTGTAATTTTGGGTATTTATCAGATATGACAGAGAAAACAGGTGATTCTCTATATCGTGATTCCATTTACGCAGGCTGGCGTATTCTGCACTTAAGGTTTTAGATGCATTTAACTGCTTCTTCAGAAGAAGCGCCTCCTGCTGATGGCAGATGTGTTTTTCATGTTGAAGGCGCAAGGTGCAGATTGACCGATAAAACAGAAAGGATCCAAGTACACATAATACCCAATACAAAATGCAGAAAAAAATTCTAAGAAAAAGGGAGCACGGAAGTGCCAGCAGGTTATTGGCCAGTGCCGGAAGGATAACAGGAGAAAGCAGTTCAAAGAAAGTGACAGTTTTGAGATAGCTGAAACACTGCTGCAAAATATGGGCGACTTTTTCCAGCAGGAACAATCCAAGAGCCATATTAAAGAACTGGATGATCAGAAATTCTACAGGGGAGCACTGGGATCTCAGAGTGGAGGGAGTATACATGACAGTGGGGAACAGCAGATTATGGATCTGCAGAAAAACGCTGGAAGCAACGATCTCTGCACAGGTTTCTAATAGTACGAAAATAAAATAAACAGCCAGCTTTTGCAGAAAAGAGGCATGGAATCCAATAAAAACACAACCCAGGATAAGAAGCTGAATCAGGATCGTAAATTCTCCGCTGAGGGTGCTTCTCTTCATCAGAAAACACAGGCTCATGGGTAAAGTGAAAAGGATCAGCAGGAAAAACAGTGAGATTTTATTTCTCACAGGAAGGAGCCGTCTGGAAAAATAAAGGATTGCAAAATTGGTATAAACGGCTGCAAGAATATCCAGAAAAAGATTAATGACAGTTTCGCTCATGATTCTACCTCTTTGTGATGTACAAGCTTCATAAAAGCAAGGGAATCTTTTACAGACTGATAATAGGAACGGCTTACAGGTACAGTATAGCCTCCGGACAGCTGTATTCCTTGATGGCTGTAGGTGCATACTGCATGGAGGTTCACGCAGAAACTGTTATGGCACCGGCAGAAATCCGGCTTCAGCTGTTCGGCCAGATCATGAAGCCGTTCTTTGGTTGTGTAAGCGTGATCTCTGGTGTGGATGATGGTTTGACGCAGATTACGCTCCAGATATAAAATTTCGGATTTTTGTACCTGATAATTTCTGGAATTCATGGAAAAGTACAGATATTGTTCCTGTCTGTCTGCAAGTTTGCGGCAGGCTGCCTGCAGCGCCAGCGGCAGATATTTGGCCATCTGCAGTTTATGGATGAAATATACATGCTCAGTCTCATATACAGCAGTGGCATATTGGAGATACTGGCTGATAAAAATAATCTGGGAGTCCGGACAAAGCTTGTTGATCTGATCTGCCAGCGCAATACCATTCATAGAATTTTCGCCCAGATCAATATCCATTAAAATAATGGAATAAGGACAGCTGGATGCAGAATTGGAAATTGTTTCCCAAAGTTCATTTCCGGTAGAAAAATGGCAGGTCTGAAAAGTATTTTCCGGTAAATCCATGAGAATGGAGCAGATGATTTCATAATGCTGTGGATTGTCTTCGCAGATAGCAAGATTCATGGTTGGGGACTCCTTTTGTATATGGAAATATATGGAATTATCATACTGCAAAATGTCGAATTGTGCAATAGTCACTGTTCCTTGTGTTTTTGGAAACAGTAATCATAAAAGATGCAAAATATGTAGCAAACTATGTCTATTTATGTCGATAAAGGCTATAGATGGAAGTTTCATGATATAATCGGCATATGGAAACGAAGGAGAAAATAAAAATCCTGAAGAACTTTTAACGCTGCATATATGTTGAAATCATCTGGTTTCCATGGAAGAAGAAAAGAAAATATTATGAGAAAGATCATTTTATAAAAACAATATATAAGCAGCGTTTACGAAGTAATTGAAAAAAGATATAAAAAATGTTTGTATTGGACGATGATGATGTGTGAACAATCCCCGGAGGCCGGAAATGGTTTCCGGGGATTGTTTGTTTTTGGGATTGCAGAAGATCATTGTATAAGATTATAATGTAAAAGATAACTCTGGTTAAAAATAAGTATGAGATCAGAGAGGGTATATTGGTATGCCACTTGATCCTGATGAAAAAATGGAGGAAAGTACGTGAAAGAATACATATTGGAAGCCTGTGTGGATTCTGTGGAATCTGCCATGGCAGCAGTTGCAGGAGGGGCAGACAGACTGGAACTTTGCAGCAACCTGATCATAGGCGGAACCACTCCGGGTCCGTGGCTTTTTGAAGAAATAAGAAAGCGTTCGGATATCAGGATCCATGCATTGATCCGACCACGTTTTGGGGATTTCTGTTATACAGATGCAGAATTTTCTATAATAAAGAAGGCGGTAGAGGATTTCAGAAAAATAGGGGTCGAAGGTGTAGTGTTTGGGGTATTGAAACCAGATGGCACATTAAACATGGAACAGATGAAGGGACTTATGGAGGCTGCGGGGGATATGTCAGTAACACTCCACAGAGCCTTTGATGTGTGCGTAGATCCACTGGAGACTATGGCACAGGCAATTTCGTTGGGAATTGATACGATCCTTACTTCCGGACAGCGTAATACATGTCTGCAGGGAGCAAAACTTCTGAAAGAACTGCAGGATAAAAGTAAAGGACGTATTACAATTCAGGCAGGAAGTGGAGTCAGTGCAGAGGTGATCCGCAAGCTTTATCCGCTTACCGGGATAAAGGCTTATCATATGACTGGAAAGCGTGTGATCGACAGTGAGATGAAATTTCGAAAAAAGGGAGTTAATATGGGACTTCCTATGTTCAGTGAATATGAGATATGGCGTACGGAGGCTGATAATATCCGTGCTGCAAAGAAAGTTCTGGAGGAATTATAATGGCGGAACCGAAGATTTTCTTACAGGAAAACAAAGAGCGAATTAAGAGAAAGTATCTGGTCAATTCATATGGTAAAGATATCTGATACAGTTTTTTTCATTTTTAGCTTTAATCTTACACCACTTTACAACTTTTTCGAGACTATGAGAAAAAGTCTGTAAATAAGATTCTTCTATGATATGTAAGGGTGGC
>URXG01000115.1 GCA_900551715.1 uncultured Blautia sp.
CTGCTGGTACCGGAACATTATCATCCTGGATAAAATCACCCAGATGGCTGTCCTCTTCTTCACCGATCGGTGTTTCCAGAGATACCGGTTCCTGAGAAATCTTAAGGATTTCACGTACACGTTCTACCGGCATATCCATTTCCTCTGCGATTTCTTCCGGGGTAGGTTCACGTCCAAGCTCCTGCAGCAGCTGACGGGAAACCCGGATCAGCTTGTTGATAGTCTCAACCATATGAACCGGGATACGGATGGTACGTGCCTGGTCAGCAATAGCTCTGGTGATGGCCTGACGGATCCACCAGGTAGCATAGGTGCTGAACTTATATCCTTTACGGTAATCGAATTTTTCTACTGCTTTGATAAGACCAAGGTTTCCCTCCTGGATCAGATCAAGGAAAAGCATGCCTCTTCCTACATAACGTTTTGCAATGCTGACAACAAGACGAAGGTTGGCTTCTGCCAGTCGTTTCTTGGCTTCTTCGTCTCCCTGCTCCATACGTTTGGCAAGCTCAATCTCCTCATCTGCTGTAAGAAGGCTGACTTTACCGATTTCTTTCAGATACATACGAACCGGATCTTCAATACTGACACCCTCCGGAACAGAAAGGTCGATCTTGTCAAGTTCAATCTCCTCTTCATCGTCCAGTTTGTCAATGTCCGCATCATCATCCAGAATCAGCTCTTCATCATTGCCTGAAATACGAAGAACATCTACTCCACTGGCTTCCAGGAAATCAAGAACTTTTTCCATTTGTTCTACTTCCAGAGGCTGATCTTTAAAGAAATCGCTGATCTCCTGATATTCCAGTACATTCTTTTTCTTTTTTGCAAGCTCCAGAAGCTCCACCAGTTTCTCGCTGAATTTGCCCATATTCATTTCCATAGGTGCTCATTCCCTCCATATAGTGTTTATATTTTATCCTTATTCAAAAGAAATATGCAGTTCCCGGCGTTTTCGCCCAAGTTCTTCCAAATCTTTTTTTGCTTTAACTATTTCCTGTAATCCTTTCATATCAGTAGGATCCCAGTTTCTGTTTCTTTCCGCAAGGCTTTCGGACTTGATACGAAGAAGCGTATCTGCAAAAGCCTGATCCTGTTCCTGAGGTGTCTCAAGATGGATGGTGGCATTGAAAAGTGATGCCACTTCTCTTTGTTCTTCGCTGTCTGTAAAACTGTTAAGTAGTCGTGCAGGATTCACCTGACCTTCTTTGTGCTGAGTAAATAACATTTCTGCCACTTCTCTGTACAAAGGAACCACAAAGTCTTCCGGTCCCAGATACTGTGCCACTTTGTCAAAGATTCCAGGATAAGTCACCAGCCAGGTCAACATCAGTTTCTGTGCCTGGTCGGAAGCAGAATCCCGTTTTTTCTTTTCTTTGGTGCCATTTCTTGGCTGTATTCTGTTCTCTGCAGGAGTTCCCTTCAGTGCCAGTGTATTGACTCTTTTTCTCAGATCTTCCACACTGACTCCATACTGACCACGGTATTTCTTTACAATCGCTTCTATATAAAGATTTCGTTCCAGTTCATCCTTCAGCTCCAGAAGCATCTGTGCACATCTTTCAAAGAACCGATTCTGTCCCTGGGGCTCATTCATTGGAAATTCACTTTCTGCAATACTTACCCGAAACAGGAAACTATCCGATGCCTGATTCAGTCTCTCTTCAAAAGCTTCCGGTCCCATATTTTTGATAAATTCATCGGGATCTTTATAGGGGTGCAGGTTCACTACCCGGGAATTGACGCCTGCTTCTCTGAGGATCGGGATCCCACGCAGTGCCGCCCGTACACCGGCTTCATCACTGTCATAAAGAAGCAGTACTTCCTGTGTATAACGTTTCAAAAGGCTGGCATGACCGGAAGTCAGTGCTGTACCAAGAGATGCTACCGCATTGGTAAATCCTGCCTGATGCATGGAGATCACATCCATATATCCCTCACACAAGATCAGATATTTCTTCCTCGTGGTTCTGGCGATATTCAGGCCATACAGATTGCGACTTTTGTCAAAGATCTTTGTTTCCGGTGAGTTCAGATATTTCGGTTTGCCATCACCCATAACCCTGCCGCCGAAACCAATTACCCGATTGTTTACATCCATAATAGGAAAAATTACCCGGTTCCAGAACTTGTCATACATGCCATGTCGTTCGTCTACATTAAACAAACCGGATTCTCTCAGTCTTTCATCCTGATATCCTTTGGACTTCAGGTAACGGTACAGTCCATCACTGAACTTGTCCGAATATCCCAACCCGAACTTGCGCATAGTCTCTTCACTGAGTCCTCTGCCGGCAAGATACTGATACCCCTGCTGCCCCTTCTCGGTACGGAGCTGATAATAAAAATACTGTGCCGCCTGCTTGTTGATCTCCAGAAGTTCTGCCTTCTGTCTGGCTTTTTCCTGTACTTCTCTGGAGTATTCAATCTGAGGCAACTCTACCCCTGCTCTCTCTGCCAGGTGCTTTAACGCCTCGCCAAAAGTGTAATTCTCATACTCCATAATAAAATTAAATACATTTCCTCCTGCTCCGCATCCAAAGCAGTAATACATCTGCTTGCCTGGTGTTACAGAAAAAGAAGGAGTTTTTTCGTTATGAAAAGGGCACAGTCCAAAATAAGAACTGCCCTTTCTGGTTAGTTTTACATATTGGGACACTACGTCTACAATATCATTTTTTTGACGAACTTCTTCAATGATATCGTCAGAATAACGCATATCCACCCTCCTCTGTTGGTTAATAGCCTTTCCAGGCTTCTGGTATGTAGATTTCCCGGAATCTGTCTGTAGAATACTGATCTGTCATTCCGGAAATATAATCGCATACTGCCTGCGCCAGTGGTACACCTTTCCTGATCAGCTGCTGATATTCCGGTGACATGGTTGTGGGATACTCTATATAATACTCATAAAGTTCTTTTAGCATTTTGATTGCTTTTTCTTCTTCTTTTTTGGCTTCCGGATTGTTATAAACATCCTGGAACATAATGGATCTCAAATCCATCAGTCCTTCCAGAATTCCGGGAGACATCTGAATATGGTCTCTGTCCATGCTGTTCTCAATAATATCATGAACAAACGTATTCAGCCGCTCTCTTGTTGTGTAACCCAGAAGCATTCTCAAAGTAACCGGTATGTCATCTTCAGAAATGATCCCGGCTCTTTCTGCATCATCCATATCATGATGAATGTAAGCTATTTTATCAGAAAACCGTACCACCTGCCCTTCCAGTGTAGATGGATGGCCACTGGTCCTGTGATTAAGAATGCCATCTTTCACTTCCCAGGTAAGATTCAATCCCTGACCCCTTTTTTCCAGAACTTCCACAATTCGGAGACTCTGTTCACAATGCACAAAACCTTCCGGATAAATCTCATTCAGAGCCTTTTCTCCGGCATGTCCAAAAGGTGTATGTCCCAGATCATGTCCAAGGGCAATGGCTTCTGTCAGATCTTCATTCAGGCACAATGCCTTGGCAATAGTCCTGGCAATCTGTGACACCTCCAGAGTATGGGTAAGCCGGTTTCGGTAATGATCGCCACGAGGCGTGATAAATACCTGAGTCTTGTCTTTCAGCCGTCGGAAAGATTTTGAATGAAGAATCCGATCCCGATCCCGCTGATAAACAGTCCGTACATCACATTCTTCTTCCTGTCTGTCTCTTCCTCTGGAATGTCTGCTGTGTGCAGCATATGGACTTAAAAGAGCAAGTTCTCTCTGTTCCATGGTTTCTCTGATATTCATATAGGCAGTTCCTCCACAGACTGACAAAATACCTCTTATTAATTATATTCTACATAAAGTCACAAATTCCTCTTTTTTTCCGAAAATAAAATAAAAAAGCTCCTGAAACTCAGGAGCTCCTTATGCGGAAGATGGGACTTGAACCCACACGAGCGCAATGCTCACAAGATCCTT
>URXG01000116.1 GCA_900551715.1 uncultured Blautia sp.
GTAGCTGCATCACTTGCATAATAACCAGCTTCAAACCAGCTTCTGGTCAGTTCGCACAGTTCTTTGAAATCTGTCGTTTCATACATATCCACTACAGTTGCATTGTCCTGATAAGCCACACCGGAAACTGGTGAGGCAATATTGTCGCCTAATGGATCGATTTTATCAATCTTGCCCAGGTAACTTTCAAATAATGCATTCGCTCTGTTCGGATCAATGATTGTCATATCCGGATAAGCTTCTTTTACCTTTGCAAACACTGCAGTCAGATCTTCCGGTTTGGTAACCTGGCTCATATCAATTCCAAGTTTCTCTGTAATATCTTCACGATAGGTAAATCCACCCGGTACATAGTTAGAACCCATATTCAGAATTCCATATGTTTTTCCCTCTACCGTTGTCGGCGCCAGAAAACCATCGTAAAGAGTTTCTGTTGTCTCTTTCAGATCATTGTCCAGATACTCTGTAATATCCAGCGCTGTTCCATCCTGGATATATTTCAGATGAGATGTATTATATGCCTGAAATAAATCCAGCTGTTCTCCGGATGCCAGCATCAGATTCACCTGATTCATATAATCAGAATTGGAAAACAGTACCAGTTTGACCTTCGTATTGATCTTATCTACTGTATAATCGTTGATCAGGTTCTGAATTCTTTCCAGTTCTGATGACTCCGGGATATTGTTCTGCGTCATGTACGCAAATACAACCTCTGCCGGTTCTTCGCTGTCGCTGCTTTCCTGCTTACTGCTCTCCTGATTTCCGTTTGCATCACTGCTCTGTGCTCCACCACATCCGCTCAGCAGAGATCCTACTGTCAAAGTAGCCATCAAAATCGCCAAAATCTTTTTCTTCATTTGTTTCTCCTTTCTTCTTTCCGGTTCCTTTTGATAGACTTATCATAACGCAAAAAAAACGAAAGTTCTTACACAAAAAAGTACAAAAACTTTCGTTTTTAAGATATCTATTCTCTTTTCCGAAACTCTGCCGGTGAAAGTCCCGTATATTTTTTAAATACAGATGAGAAGTACGGAAGCGTATCAAATCCGACTTCCAATGCAATATCAATCACCTTTGTATTGGTGTTTTCCAACAAATGCTTCGCTTTTTCCACACGCAGGGAATTAATATAATCATTCAACGACGTTCCGATATCCTTCCGGAACATTTTTCCAATGTACTCCGGCGAAAAGTGGAACCTCTCTGAAAGCGTATTCCTGTTGATGTCTTCCGTATAGTGTTCTCTGATATAATCAATTACCTGATCTGTGATCCGTTTTTCTGTTTTTTCCTTCTGTTCTTTCTGTGTCAGGTCAAATACCTTATTCATCAGCCAGGTCATCCACTGCACCATAGAAAACTCAGATTTAACAGCATTCATATCCAGTTTCAGATAGATCGGATCATGAATCACGCTGTTCATATTTTCATTTTTATCATGGAGATATTTGCTTACAAGCTGTGTCAGTTCCACTTGAAAGTTGCGAAATCCTTCTACGGAATGCATCGTTTGTTTTACATGCTGCAGCATTTTTTGTAAATATTCCAGTGTGCCCCCTTTTTCAGACACTGCAGGATATAATCTTCGTCCAGAATATGTCCGGACGCCTCCTTTTCTCGAAGCAATACCATAAATTCCTTTATTTCCCCTTCGTCATAAATATGCGTTTTGTCATATTCCATTATTTTTTCTTTTTCCAGACCCACTTCATAAAAAGGAACACTCGGGGAAATGTATCCGATCTGCAATGTCTCCGGAAAATATTTTTCAAATATGTTTCTGACCTGCTCTGCTCTCTCTTTCGTCTCCTTTTCCGAAAATTCCGACAGAATTCCAAGATAGGTTCCCTTATTTTCTTCCCAGCAGATCACATTTTCCATTTTGATTTTTTCTGTGAATGCTTCTGCCAGAATGTTTTCCATTGCAAATTTATAAATGGATTCCTGTCCCTTTTCTTTACCCAAGTCCAGTTTTCCACTGGCAAAATGAAGAATCACAACACAATATTTTTCCTGAATCTCTTCCTCTATCCCCTGCTGCTTTATTTCCTCCTCAAGTCCCTGTTTCTGCACACCGGGTTCCAGCAATACTCTTGTCCAGAAATATCGCACCATCTTTCTTATTCCGCTCTCCCAATATTCCCGGATTTCCTCCGTTTTTTGTTTCCAGACTATTTTTTCTGTCACACGAAGCAATGTCTGATTGATTTTATTCATGTCAATCGGCTTCAGCAGATAGTTTGCCGCACCATTCTGTACAGCTCCATAGGCATATTCAAATTTTTCATGGCTGGTCAGAAAGATAACCTCTGTCTGGATTTTCTGTTCTCGTACCCATTTCAGAAAATGAATTCCATTCTCCTTTGGCATTTCAATATCGCATAAAATCAGTTCCACTTTGTTTTTTTGCAAAATATCTCTGGCCATAGAAGTATTGTAGGCCACATAGATCTGGTCAATAGAAAGTAACTCGCGATCCAGCTGTTCTTCCAATACCTGCGTTGTCACAATTTCATCATCTACAATCAGCAAATTCATCTCTCTTCGTCTTTCTCCTCATCTGTACATTTCAGTGTTTTCGGAATCCATATGGTTATTTTAGTTCCTTCCGGTTCCAGATTCTCAAAATACAGAAGATGATCCTGCTGGTACATCATCTTCAGAACCTCTTTTACATTTTTTATTCCAATTCCACTTCCATCTTCTTTTTCTGTTATTTCCATATCTTTATTCACAAAGTCCAGTATTTCCTGCGAAAATTGACCCTGCGATATATATAGTTCCAGTTTTAAGTAAACTTCCTTCCCCGAGAAGCTCCACAATGCCTGAATCAGAACCGTAGTGAACGAATCAATACTGATCACGTGCTTAAATATATTTTCCAAAAATGTATGCAGAATCATCTGCGGCACCGGATACTGCTGCAGTTCTTCCGGTACATCCATATAGACATAAAAGCAATCCCGGTACATGAGTCGCTGCATTTCCAGATATCCCTCGGCATTCTTTATTTCATCCTGCAGCGGAACGGTATGCAGACCGGTTCGAAACATATAGCGGATATTCTGTGAAAATGCCTGAATAAAGGTATGGACATTCTCTTCCTCGTGCTGATAAACCATGCTGTTGATTGTTGATAAAGCATTCAGGAAATAGTGTGGTTTTAATTGCATATGGATATACTTCAGTTGTACATCCTTCATTCGAAGTTCCTGTTCGTACTTTTCTACCCTCATTTCAAGAATCGTCTGTACCATATCATTATATGCCTGTTTTACTTCTTCCATTTCGTAGCTGTTCGTATTATATTCCGCTCTTGCCCTGAAATCCCCACTGTGAATTTTTCTGGAAACCCAGGACAGGTCTGCAATCGGCTGAAAAATTTCTTTTTGCATATACCAGACAATTGTTCCAAAGAAAAGTAAAGACAGTACTAAAAATCCAAAAATAACGATACCGGATGTAGAATATGCGGCATACTCGGAGGATTTTACGCTGTAATACATCTGATATGCATCTTCCAGAACAGATCCCCGATAGATACTGATGGATGGATCCTGTTTCTGCAGATTCTCTATCGCTTCTCCATATGTCCAATCCTCTCCTGAACCGCACAGAATTTTCCCTTTTTTGTCTGTAAGATAGAACGCTGCCTCTTTGATGGACATATCATTATAGTTTAACAAAGAGTCCAGTCTTTTTTCTGATATCAATACAGCGATCGTATTTGCACCATAATTATAATATTTTACCAGATACACCTGCTCCCCCATGACAGTAGAAGTCCAGCCGGATGTAGGAGTTTTATCAAACGTATTACGCTTTTGAAGATACTTTTTGATATCTTTTATTGTATCATATGTTATATTTCCATTTCTCTGAATCA
>URXG01000117.1 GCA_900551715.1 uncultured Blautia sp.
ACCTCCTGTTTCTATATTAAAAAAGCCCTAAGCATAAAGATGGCTTAGGACGGATGATTCCGTTCATCACGTTATGAATAATCAACAAAATTATAAGCTGATTATAATGTGAATTGTTCATTTTGTCAATGGCTGTTTTTTTCTGTTAATGGGGAATTTACTTGCGTTCACTCTTTGTTTTTGTTAAAATTATGGTATTTGAGATGAAAAAATTTATTGAAAATGTATATTACCTGTGGAGTCCGTAAATGGTAATAAATGTACATGAAGAGGAACAGAGAAACTATGAATGCAGATCAGATAAAAAAAGACATCGTGATGAAAAAATCCCCGGAGATGGAAATAAAGAATTTTAAGGAAAAAGAAGAACTGCTTCAGGAAGAGTTTGATATCCGGTATGGTCAGGAAAAAACAAAACAGCAGGTTCTGATCGTAGACGACTCAGAGCTGAACAGACAGATCCTTGCGGAGATTCTGGCAGAAGATTTTGTCACCATTGAAGCCACTGATGGAAAGGAGTGTATTTCCATACTGAAAAAGAAGGGAACAGATATTTCTCTGGTACTTCTGGATATTGTAATGCCGGTGATGAACGGATTTGAGGTATTGAAATACATGTCTGTTAATCATATGATCGATCAGATACCTGTGATCATGATCTCCAGCGAAGATTCCCAAAGTTCTATCCGGAGTGCCTATGAGCTTGGAGCAGCAGATTATATCAGCAGACCATATGATGCCAGAGTAGTATACCAGAGGGTGTTTAACACTATCAAGCTGTATGCAAAACAGAAATATCTGATGGCTCTGGTTGCAGATCAGATCTACGAAAGAGAAAAGAATAACCGAATCATGGTAGGAATCCTCAGTCAGATCGTTGAATTCCGTAACGGCGAAAGCGGTCTTCATGTTAAGAACATCAACCGTCTTACAGAACTTCTCCTGGACAGTGTAATCTGCAGAACAGATACATATAAGATCACAAAAGAAGAAAGATATATCATTCCCCTGGCTTCTTCTCTTCATGATATCGGCAAGATCGGTATTAACGAAAAAATTCTGAACAAACCAGGCAGGCTGACACCGGAAGAATTTGAAATCATGAAGTCGCATACAGTGATCGGTGCTTCCATGCTGGAAAGTCTGGAATTATATCAGAATGAGCTTTTGGTAAAGATCGCAACAGAGATCTGTAGATGGCACCATGAGCGTTACGATGGCAAAGGGTATCCGGATGGCCTTATAGGAGATGAGATCCCTATTTCTGCACAGATTGTCTCACTGGCAGATGTTTATGATGCTCTGGTCAGTGAACGTGTCTACAAAAAGGCATTCACCCATGAAAAGGCTATGGAGATGATCTTAAACGGAGAGTGCGGAGCATTTAATCCTCTTCTGCTGGAATGTCTCGTGGAGATTCAGGACAGAGTGCGTATGGAAGAAGAAAAAACGAGGACAGTGATAAGTTAGAAATGAGAGAAGGAAAATAATATGAATCCGTCTACGGAATCGTTTATGAAAGAATGCAGGGTCTGCCCGCGAAACTGCAGTGTAGACCGTTTATCTGATCAGAAGGGATTTTGCAGGGCAGGGGCAGAGATCATCCTTGCCAGGGCAGCACTTCATATGTGGGAGGAACCCTGTATCTCCGGAAAAGAAGGTTCCGGTGCGGTCTTTTTTTCCGGCTGTTCACTGGGCTGTAAATTCTGTCAGAATGGACAGATTTCCAGAGGACAGACAGGAAAGAAAGTTACAGCAGATCGTCTGGCTGATATTTTTCTGGAGCTGCAGCAGCAGAAAGCCAATAATATCAATCTGGTAACAGCAGGACATTTTCTTCCACAGGTAGCAGAAGCTATAGAGAAATCCAGAAACAGAGGACTTCAGATACCGGTGGTTTATAACAGTTCAGGTTACGAGAAATCAGAAATGCTGAAACTTCTGGAGGGCCTGGTGGATATTTATCTTCCGGATTTTAAATATATGGACCCGGAGCTGGCAGAGAAGTATTCTTATGCGAGGGATTATCCGGAAGTGGCGAGAGAGGCACTGAAGGAAATGGTGAGACAGACCGGGACGCCTGAGTTTGACCGGCAAGGGATTATGAAAAAGGGTGTGATCGTCCGTCACCTGCTTCTTCCCGGTCATGTTAAAGACTCCAGGAGAGTGCTTGAATATCTGCTTTCCACCTATGGAAAAGAAATTTATATCAGTCTGATGAATCAGTATACACCAATGCCTGCCATGAAGGATGATCCCAGACTTTCCAGAAAAGTTACGGATCGAGAATACCAGCGGCTGATTGATTATGGGATTCAGCTTGGGCTGGAAAATGGTTTTATTCAGGAAGGCGAAACAGCAAAAGAAAGTTTTATACCGGAATTTAACGGAGAGGGAATCTAAATGTCAGAAAGAAAAAAGAATTATAAATCTGCTTACAGATCAGAAAAGAAAAAATTATATGATAACAAAGAAAACTATAAGAACAAAGAAAAACCTGTTAAAAAACAGAATATGGAAAAATCAAAAGAAAAGGCTGTACAGAATAAAAAGAAATCGGAAAAGTCACTCTGTCCTGTCAATAAGAAATGTGGGGGCTGTCAGTTTCTGGATATGCCTTATAAACAGCAGCTGGAACAGAAACAGAAGAATGTCCAGAAACTGCTGAAATCTTTCTGTAAAACAGAAAAGATCATTGGTATGGATAATCCTTTTCATTACAGAAATAAAGTCCATGCTGTTTTCGGACACAAAAAAGATGGTACGGTTATTTCAGGAACTTATGAGGAAGGTACACATTTTATTGTGCCGGTGGATGAGTGTCTGATCGAAGACCAGAAAGCAGATGCTATTATCAGGGATATCCGGGATCTGCTGAAATCCTTCAAGATCAAAACTTATAATGAAGATACAGGATATGGACTTTTCCGTCATGTGTTGATCCGTACAGGTTTTCACAGCGGTCAGGTGATGGTGGTTCTGGTACTTGGTTCACCGATACTTCCATCCAAAAATAATTTTGTAAAAGCACTCCGAAAGCTTCACCCGGAGATCACGACCATAATCCTTAATGTAAATGGACAGAAAACAAGTATGATCCTTGGGGAAAAAGAAACAGTTTTATATGGTAAAGGATATATTGAAGATCAGTTATGCGGACTTACTTTCCGAATTTCTTCCAAATCGTTCTATCAGATCAATCCGGTACAGACAGAACATCTATATGGAAAGGCTATTGAGCTTGCGGGACTTACCGGAAAAGAACGAGTAGTGGATGCTTACTGTGGAATCGGAACCATTGGTCTCATTGCCAGCAGCAGGGCAAAAGAAGTGATCAGCGTAGAGCTGAACCGGGATGCAGTTCGTGATGCCATTGTAAATGCAAAGAGAAATGGGATCAAAAATGTCCGCTTTTATCAAAACGATGCCAGTGTCTTTATGAGTCAGATGGCAGAGGCTGGTGAAAGTGCAGATGTGGTATTTATGGATCCACCCCGCAGTGGCAGTGATGAAAAATTTATGTCTTCTGTAATTCAACTGAATCCCCATAAGATTGTTTATATTTCCTGCGATCCTCATACTCTGGCAAGGGATCTGAAATATTTTACAAAACACGGATATAAGGCAGTTACCGCAGTACCGGTAGATATGTTCCCTGCCACAAATCATGTGGAGACTGTGGTGGGACTACAAAGGAAAGATATCTAGAAATCCTTGAATT
>URXG01000118.1 GCA_900551715.1 uncultured Blautia sp.
CTTCTGACGGCAGTTAGGAGTGACAGTTTCTTCTTTGGCATGCTTCCACTCTCGGATCAGGAATTCTTTGGTAACACCTGCATCAATAAAATCCCATGGAAGAATTTCATCAGTACTTCGTTCACGAAGAGTATAAAATTCAAGATTCACACCGGTTTCTTTAAAGGCTTCTTTCCAGATATCATAATGGAAACTCTCAGACCAGGCATCATAAAGCGCACCCTTTCTGTAAGCACTGAGAATAACATCTGAACATCTGCGGTCACCCCGGGCAAGAAAACCTTCCAGTATAGTAACATCCGGTTCATGCCAGTTGTAACGGATGCTTCGCTGATTCAGCTGAGAACGGATCTCATTTTTTACAATCTTTGCTTTTTCAATAAAATCTTCCTCCCGGAACATGGGAGCCCACTGGAACGGTGTAAAAGGTTTCGGAACAAAGAAAGAAGTACTGACATTGATCTGAACTTTGCCTTTTCGCTGTTCCTTTGGTACTGTCTCATAATATGTCTCTGCGATTTTCTGGGCCAGATGTGCAATGCCTTTCATGTCTTCTTCTGTCTCTGTAGGAAGACCCAGCATAAAATAAAGTTTTACCTGGTTCCATCCACCCTTGAATGCTTCTCCGGCACCATGAAGGATATCCTCTTCTGTAAGACCTTTGTTAATGACATTACGAAGTCTCTGGGAACCGGCTTCCGGAGCAAAGGTAAGACTGCTTTTCTTAACATCCTGAACCTTGCTCATAACATCCAGGGCAAAAGCATCGATACGAAGAGAAGGAAGGGAGATATTCACTGCTTCCTCCCGGAATTCGTCGATAAGGAAAGTAACGATTTCTTTCAGGCAGCTGTAGTCACTGGAACTTAAAGAGCTGAGAGAAATTTCCTCGTGACCGGTATTCTGAAGCATGGTTCTGGCAGATTCTTTTAATTTTTCCACATCACGTTCTCTGGTAGGACGGTAGATCATTCCGGCCTGACAGAAACGACATCCCCGGATGCATCCCCGTTGGATCTCCAAAGTGACACGATCCTGGGTCGCCTTGATATGAGGAACCACAGGCGCTTCCAGGTTGTTGTAGTCATGATCCATATCGATCACCAGCTGCTTTTCTACAGTGGCAGGTACACCTTCCTGATTGGGAACGAAAGATGCAATGGTACCGTCTTCTTTATAGGAAACATCATAAAGAGAAGGTACATAGATACCAGGGATCTGTGCTGCTTTCAGAAGAAAATCCTGTCTGCTGCCACCGGCTTTTTTGTTGGCTTTGTATGCGTCAAACAGTGGATAGTAAACGGTTTCTCCCTCTCCTATATAAAAAAGGTCAAAAAAGGCAGCCAGAGGTTCCGGATTATAGGCACAGGCACCACCGCCGATTACCAGAGGATCCTCTTCTGTACGGTCTTTGGACAGTAAAGGAATGCCACTGAGATCCAGAAGCTGAAGAACGTTGGTATAACACATTTCATATCCGAGAGTGATACCCAGAAAATCAAATTCTTTTACTGGATCCTGGGACTCCAGGGCAAAAAGAGGAATATGCTGTTCCCGCATGATCTGATCCAGGTCTGTCCATGGTGAAAAGAGACGTTCGCACCAGACATCGTCTCTTTTGTTAAAATAATCATACAAAATCATCATTCCCAGGTTAGACATACCTATCTCATACACATCCGGAAATGCCATTGCAAACCGGATGTCTACATCATTTTTGTTTTTCATAACTGCATTGACTTCTCCGCCAATATAACGGGCGGCTTTGTCGATCTGCAGGAGTATTTCATCGCGTAATGCTAGTTTTCTCATAGTTTTCCTTTCGAAAGTTCATATATAACAGGTTGCATGAAGTGATATTGGAACCTGCTCACAGGTCACATTCTGCACAGAGTGGACAGTAACAATACTTCTTCACAATATTCCCATTATATATGTTTTATATGGGGAATTCAAGCAAAAAAGAGCCTGTTAAGTCAGTAAAAGTCATGATTTCCCAAAAAATATAAATCCCCTTTTGGATCTGTATATATCATCGAAAAAAGACCGCCAGTCCCGGAATGACTGACGGTCTCTTATAAAAATGGATGAAAAAGGTCAAAATAAATTTATCAGAATAAGATTTATTTAGATGAGAACTTCTTTAAATTTCAGGGCATCCAGTGTGTCCAGAAGTTCTTTTTCCTGTTCTGAAGTGAGGTTTTCCATAGGACGACGCATTTTTGTTGTTGTCAGGATACCTTCTCTTTTCAGGATAACTTTGTATGCTGCAATGTTGTTGATCTTGCACATTACCGCATTAAGGATGTTGGTTCTGCGCTGCAGTTTGGTAGCCAGTTCATAATCTTTATCCTGGATTGCCTTCCATACAGCTGCATAATGTTCACGGATACACATTGCGTTTCCGGAAACAACACCTTTGCCACCTACTGCGCAGACTGCCTCAAATAAGTGGTCAGGTCCTACAAGCACGTCAAAAGCACCGTCGTTGACAGTCATAAGTTCCTGAAGTCTGGTCATATCCGGGAAACTGTATTTGGCACCGAGAACATTCGGGCATTTAGATGCTACTTCCTGGCAGACTGCTTTGTTGATATCGTTGATGGCGTTCTGTTTGATTCCGTACATATATACAGGGAAATCAGCGGAAACACTGTTTGCAACAGCGGTATAATAGTCAACCAGACCTTTGTCACTGATCTGATAGAATACAGGTGTTACAACGCCGATTCCGTCAGCACCGATTTTTTCCGCATGTTGTGCAAGTTCAATGGTATCAGCCTGGTTCCAGGCACCTACATGTACGAATACCGGAATTCTGCCTGCAGCCTGTTTTACTACTGTTTCAGCAACCAGTTTACGCTCTTCTACAGTAAGGTACATCATTTCACCGGTTGTTCCGCATGGATAAAGTGCTGTCATACCACCGTCAATACAGTAATCAGTCAGTCTTTTCAGGGATTCAACATCCACTGTATCTTCCTCTGTAAGAGGAGTTACCAGAGGGATTACAATACCAGATAATCTTTTCATTTGTCATACTCCTTTTTATATGTATTTTTAATGTTTCAAAATAACGGACAGGAACTGCTGCAGTCTCTCGTCTTTTACATCTTCAAAGAATTCTTTGGTAGGTGCATCTACACGAATCTTTGCTTTTTCCAGGAAAAGAACACGACTTGCTACTTCTCTTGCAAAACTGATCTCATGGGTAACAATGATCATAGTCATACCCATATCCGCAAGTCTGCGGATAGAATCCAGAACTTCTTTGATCATTTCCGGGTCCAGCGCAGAAGTAGGCTCATCAAAAAGCATAACATCCGGTTCCATCATCATGGAACGTACAATGGCAACTCGCTGTTTCTGACCACCGGAAAGCTGATGAGGATAATGGTGCATTTTGTCACCAATTCCGAAGGTGTCCATATATTTCTGTGCCTGGGCAATGGCTTCCTGTTTGTTTTTCTTTAAGATTTTTACAGGTGCGATAGTCAGGTTGTCCTGGATAGTCAGATTATCAAAAAGGTTAAAACTCTGGAAAACCATACCTACATGTTTTCGGACTTCTTTGATATTTTTATTAGTGATCAGTTCATCCCTGTAGTAGATTTTACCACTGTCTATTTTTTCAAGACCATTGATGGTACGAAGCAGCGTACTTTTACCACCACCACTTGGTCCACAGAGAACTACAATTTCGTGTTCAT
>URXG01000119.1 GCA_900551715.1 uncultured Blautia sp.
CGCTTGGCGGAAATGTCAAAGAGACATCTACAGAGGATCCGGGACTTGCAGAGCAGACAGGTGCAGATACAAACAATGCAGGTGAGAGCAGTGACAGTTCTGACAGTTCCACAGGAATTCCGGATGCGACAGAAGACGGAACCGTAAATACAGATGGAAGTTCAGATGGAACTACAGAAGACACACCTCAGGAAAGCACAGACAGCAGTACAGATAACAGCAGCAGTGAAGAAATCCCAGCAGCAACAGAGGATGGAAGCACTGAAAATACAGATACTTCTGCAGATGGAACAACAGAAAATACAGATGGTTCCACAGAAGGAACAGACGAAAACACAGATGCTTCTACAGAAGATACTCTGAATACAGAAACACTGACAGAAGAAGGCAAAGCAAAATTTGAGCAGGCACAGCAGTTCTGTAAGGGAGAATATGAGGGAGATCTTGCTGTACTTCAGAGCGTTGTACAGAATGTGACAGAACTTCCGGTAACACTTGATCAGGATGTGGCTTCCAAACTCAGCAAAAAAGTTCTGGAAACCTATATCAAAGTATTAAATGATGCAGGGGCTTCTTATGTACCGGCAGACACAGACAAATACTTCTCAGCTGAGCTGAACGTACTGGATAAAGAGATGAAGACAGTCTTCAGTATTGATACAGAAATTGCAGATGATGATCTGCTTGTAAATGTAGATGCTGAAGTAAGACAGAAACTGTATGATGATACAATGAAGTTCTTTGCAAACCTTTATGGAGAAACTACATCTGAAGATACTTCCACAGATACCGCAGAAGCCGGAACTGACGAAAATACAGAAGCAAATTCTGAAGATGGAACTACAGAAGAAACTTACTAAAGATAAAAAACAGCGATGCAAGATGAGGATGTCTCCTTTGGGGAGGCATCCTTTTTGTCCCTTTAGAGGCAACTGTGCTGTGAAGAGATTGTGAAAAGCTGGAAATCCATATCTTTCTGTGCTAAAATAAAAAGAGTTTTTTATCTCAGATATAACTTTGAAAACCAAAAGAGAAGGATCCGAAAGGAGAAAAACTATGAGTCTTGCAGTGGTTACACTGAAAAAGGGAGAGGGCCGTCTTCTGAAATCAGGCGGAATGTGGATATTTGATAATGAAATTGCAACGATCATGGGCAGTTTTGTAAATGGAGATATTGTATTGATTCATGACTTTGACGGATATCCGCTGGGAAGAGGATTTATCAATACGAATTCTAAGATTACAGTCAGATTGCTGACAAGAGATGAAAATCAGAAAATTGATGAAGAATTTCTTGAGAAACGAGTGCGCGATGCATGGGAGTACAGAAAAAAAGTAACAGATACATCCAGCTGCCGCCTGATCTTCGGAGAGGCAGATTTTTTGCCGGGACTTGTTGTAGACAAATTTGAAGATGTTCTGGTCGTACAGTCACTGGCACTGGGAATTGACCGTCTAAAGAATACGATTCTGGAACTGCTCAAAAAAGTTCTGGCAGAAGACGGAATCCAGATTCGCGGTATTTATGAAAGAAGTGATGCAAAGGTCCGCAAACAGGAAGGAATGGAACTGTATAAAGGCTTTATCGGACCGGAATTTCCTACACTGGTTGATATTGTGGAAAATGGTGTAAAATATCAGGTAGATATCAAAGACGGACAGAAAACAGGATTTTTCCTTGATCAGAAATACAACCGTCTTGCAATCCAGAAACTCTGCAAAGATGCAAGAGTACTGGACTGTTTCACACATACAGGTTCTTTTGCCCTGAATGCGGGAATCGCCGGAGCGAAAGAAGTTACAGGTGTGGATGCATCGCAGCTTGCTGTGGATCAGGCAACAGAAAATGCAAAATTAAACGGGCTGGATGACAAAGTAAAATTTATTTGCGAAGACGTATTTGAACTGCTCCCGAAACTGGAAGAAGAGGGAGAAAAATATGACGTGGTGATTCTGGATCCACCGGCATTTACCAAATCACGCAGTTCTGTCAAAAATGCAGTCAAGGGATACCGGGAAATTAATCTTCGCGGACTGAAACTGGTAAAGGACGGAGGATTCCTTGCGACCTGTTCCTGTTCCCATTTTATGGAATATGAACTGTTTACCAAAACGATCGGTCAGGCTGCCAGAAGCGCACATAAGAGACTGCGTCAGGTGGAATACAGAACACAGGCACCGGATCACCCGATTCTCTGGGCATCTGATGAATCTTATTATCTGAAATTCTATATCTTCCAGGTATGTGATGAGAAATAGTCGGATGAGCAGACAGAAAGAAGGACTTAAATGAGAGATAAATTTAATAAATTTATGCAAGGACGTTATGGAGTGGACGCATTTGCACGTTTCACAATGGGAGTTGCACTTGTAGCAATCATTATTTCTATCTTTTTCCCGGGTGGAAACAGAATTGGTGCATTATTTGACACGATAGGGCTTTTGGTGCTTTTATATACATACTATCGAATGTTGTCCAGAGATATTCAGAAGAGATATGCAGAAAATGAAAAATATCTTGCAGCAACAGCAAAATTCAGACAGAGATTTAACCGGGAAAAAAATATGATGAACCAGAGAAAGACCCATCATATTTATTCATGTCCGGGATGCGGTCAGAAGATCCGTATTCCAAAAGGCAAAGGCAAGATTGAAATCGAATGTCCGAAATGTCATACGAAATTTGTCAAAAGAAGCTGATAAACTGACAGAGAGGTATCTGTATGTTTGGGTATGTGGTGCTGAATAAGCCGGAAATTAAATTTAAAGATTTTGATATGTACCGTTCTTTTTACTGCGGACTGTGCAGGGAGCTGAGAGAGCGTTACGGGATAAGCGGGCAGATCACACTGAGCTATGATATGACATTTGTGATCCTTCTGCTCAGTGCATTGTATGAGCCACCGACCAGAAAAGGTACGACCAGATGTATTGTACATCCGGTACGTAAACAGACGGTACGGAAAAATGCCATAACAGAATACGGAGCCGATATGAATATCTTTCTGACTTACTATAAGTGTAAGGATGACTGGAATGACGAGAAAAAAATCTTAAGTCTTGCATATGGGAAGCTTCTGGAGAGTAAAGAGAGAAAAAGCGAACAGCAATGGAAGAAAAAAATCGATGTGATCATTTCCTGTTTGAATGAACTTTCAGAGATGGAACAGGAGGGAGAGACAGATATCGATCGTGTTTCGGGCTGTTTTGGAAGAATCATGGCAGAAATCTTTGCATACAGAGAAGATGTCTGGGAACCAACACTTCGCCGCATGGGATTTTATTTGGGTAAGTTTATTTACCTGATGGATGCCTACGATGATGTGGAAGATGATGTAAAAAAAGGAAATTACAACCCTTTTGCAAAAGATTATATAATAAAAGGGTTTGATGACAGGATAAAAAATATGTTGCTGCTAATGATGGCAGAAACCTGTCGGGAATTTGAAAAACTTCCTATTATAAAATATGCAGACATCCTGCGGAATATTTTATATTCCGGAGTATGGTGCAGATTTGAGAGTATATCGCGAAAGCGCAGGGAAGAGCGGGAGAAAGAAGATGTTTGATCCATACAGTGTGCTGGGTGTTTCGAGAGATGCATCTGATGATGAAATAAAGAAGGCATATCGTAAGCT
>URXG01000120.1 GCA_900551715.1 uncultured Blautia sp.
GTGGTGTGAGAGGTCGAAAATTCCTCATCAAGAGGAATTTTCTCCTACTCGATTGCTTTTGGTAAACGGAAAGAACTCTTGAGAGATACGATTCTGTTAAATACAGGAGCACCTTCTTTGGAATCATGAATGTCAGCACAGAAGAAGCCATTTCTTACAAACTGATAGCTGTCATAGCCTTTGGCTTCCATAAGAGCAGGTTCTACATAAGCAGTCACAGTGGTCAGGGAGTTTGGGTTTACGTTTAAGGAACCGTCTTCTTTGTTGTAAACACCCTTTTCTTCATCAACGATGTTTTCGTAAAGACGAACAGTTGCCTGTCCTGCATTAGTAGCCTCTACCCAGTGGATAGTTCCTTTGACCTTACGTCCGTCCGGTGCATTACCACCTCTTGTTTCCGGATCATAAGTACAGTGTACGACACGTACAGTACCATCATCATCCGCTTCAAAACCTGTGCAGGTTACAAAGAAAGCATTCATAAGACGTGCTTCTGTTCCTACAAAGAGACGTTTGTATTTTTTTGGAGGATCGATCATAAAGTCTTCACGTTCAATATAAAGCTCTTTGCCAAATGGAATCTTACGAGTTCCAAGCGCCTCGTTTTCCATATTGTTAGGGGCTTCCAGATATTCAATCTGTCCTTCCGGATAGTTGTCGATCACAAGTTTGACCGGGTCAAGGATTGCCATCATACGAGGACGTTTCAGCTTCAGATCTTCACGGATACAGTATTCAAGCATTGCATAGTCAACGGAACTGTTGGCTTTGGAAACACCACAGAGATTCACAAACATTTTGATGGATTCCGGTGTAAAACCACGACGACGGAGTGCTGCGATGGAAACCAGACGTGGATCATCCCATCCATCTACAATACCATCTTCGACCAGTTTCTTGATGTAACGTTTACCTGTGACAACATTGGTAAGATATAATTTTGCAAATTCGATCTGTTTCGGTGGCTGTGGATATTCCAGCTCTCTTACAACCCAGTCATAAAGCGGACGATGGTCTTCGAACTCCAGGGTACAGATAGAATGTGTGATTCCCTCGATAGCATCCTCGATAGGATGAGCAAAGTCATACATTGGATAAATGCACCAGGTATCACCGGTCCTGTGATGGGTCATATGAGCAACACGATAGATAACCGGGTCACGCATGTTCATATTAGGAGATGCCATATCAATCTTTGCACGAAGGACTTTTTCTCCATCCTGGTATTTGCCGGCTTTCATTTCTTCAAAAAGCTGAAGGTTTTCTTCTACCGTACGGTTACGGTAAGGGCTTTCTTTACCTGGCTCTGTAAGAGTACCGCGATACTGGCGGATCTCGTCAGCGGAAAGGTCGCAGACATAAGCCTTGCCCTTCTTGATCAGTTTGACAGCTGCCTCGTACATCTGACCAAAATAATCAGAAGCAAAGAAAAGTCTGTCTTCCCAGTCAGCACCAAGCCATTTGATATCGGCTTTGATGGATTCTACGAATTCACTTTTTTCTTTGGTGGGGTTGGTGTCATCAAAACGCATATTGAACTTGCCATTGTATTCCTGGGCAAGCCCGTAATTTAAAAGGATAGATTTGGCATGTCCGATATGAAGGTATCCGTTCGGCTCCGGTGGGAAACGTGTGTGTACAGTGTCGTAAACACCCTCTGCCAGATCTTTGTCAATAATATTTTCGATAAAGTTTTTAGAAACGGTTTCGTTTTCCATCTCTTTCCCTCCTGAATTACTTACTTCTAAATATAAATAAGCTGTTATGGATAATAAGACGTTTTTGATTGCCTTTTTGTTAGGATAAACAGCAATAATTTATGATACCACAATCTCTGGTATTTTTAAAGATTTCCAGACGAAATAATAAAAAAATAAAAAATTAAAATTACCTGTTGACAACATCCTGATCTTCTGATAATATAATCAACTGTGAGCGACAGATCACTCACAAACGGTAAATGCTGATGTGGCTCAGTCGGTAGAGCGTCGCCTTGGTAAGGCGGAGGTCACGGGTTCGATTCCCGTCATCAGCTTTATTTTTTTATATAAGACAAGATATTGAAAGCTCGAATTTTTTTCGGGCTTTTTTTGCGTAGATAGTTGCGTCTTTGAAAGGGAACAGTTATACTGTGACCAGAAAACATACAAAGGATGATTTTTAATGAGAAAGATAATTCTGGCGTCTGCATCACCGAGACGAAGGGAACTGCTGGCTGGTGTCGGCGCAACCTTTCAGATATGCAGAAGCAATGGAGAAGAAAATATTACAAAAGAAGATCCGGATGATATTGTGAAAGAACTGTCTCTCCAGAAAGCCACTACTGTGGCAGAGGAAAGAAAATTGGAAGAGGGTACAGTTATCATCGGAGCAGATACGATTGTATTTTATGAGGGTAAAATCCTTGGCAAACCGGCAGATGAGGAGGATGCAGTCAGAACTCTGGAGATGCTTCAGGGCAGAACCCACCAGGTATATACAGGATTTACCTTCCTTCAGAAAAAAGAAGGCAAATGGATCGCAGACTCTTTTGCTGAAAAGACAGATGTGACATTTTATCCTGTAACAGAAAAGGAAATCAGAGATTATGTTCGTACAGGAGAGCCTATGGATAAGGCGGGAAGTTACGGAATTCAGGGAAAATTTGGTATCTATGTAAAGGGTATCAGTGGCTCCTATACCAATGTGGTAGGGCTGCCCATAGGTCGTCTGTTTTATGAAGCAAAGAAATTAGGAATAGAACTGAGGGAATCAGAAAATGATTAAAGCATGTATTTTTGATCTGGATGGAACTCTGGCAAATACTCTGGATTCCATGGCTTATGTTGCAAATGAAATATTGGACAAATTTGGTCTGGAAAGACAGCCTGTGGAAAATTTTAAATATTACAGTGGCGAGGGCGCAGATATGCTGGTACGCCGCTGCCTGAAAGACGCAGGAGATCCGAAGCTTACACATTATGAGGAAGTTTGTAGTCTGTACAGAAAGAAATTTGACGAAGATCCTCTATATAAAGTGGTTCCATATGAAGGAATCATGGAAACTCTGGGGAAACTGCAAAATGCAGGAGTGAAACTGGCGGTATGTTCCAACAAGCCTCATGAGGCTGCTGTAAAAGTAATTGCCAGGATGTTTGAAGGATGTTTTGACCTGGTGATCGGGCAAAGTGACAGAATACGACGCAAACCTTCACCAGATGGACCCTTGAAAGTTGCAGAGGAGTTTGGAGTACAGCCTTCAGAGTGCATGTACATAGGGGATACAAAAACCGATATGGAGACAGGTACTGCTGCTGGAATGCATACAGTAGGAGCACTCTGGGGATTCAGGGACAGAGAAGAACTGGAAAGTAACGGAGCAGAAATCGTTGCGGAAAAACCAACAGATCTGTTCAGAATATACGAGGAATGGAATCATGATTAAACTTATTGCAAGCGATCTTGATGGGACACTTCTTCTGAACGGTGCACAGAGTCTT
>URXG01000121.1 GCA_900551715.1 uncultured Blautia sp.
CTTTAAAAACGAAAGTATATTCCCAGAAAACCGTTATGTCTTCTGATAACAGTGTGCCGGACCCTGTAGCCATCCAGAACATGGATGTAGTCCTTTATGACGGGAACTGGAATCAGGTAGAGAAGCTGGACTATGATTCCGATGGTTATGTTTCCTGTACGTTTGATAAGGCAGGAACTTATTACCTTCTTGCTACAGAAAAAAATAATGCAGGAAAAGACGGGGCAGCTTTTTCCCCGGCAACTGCGAAAATCACTGTCAGTGAGAGTAGTACACCGGTAGCAGTAAGCTCTATTGAAATTTCGGCAGAAAGCAATAAAACAGAGTTAAATGTAGGTGAGAGTATCCAGCTGAAAGCAGAGGTTCTTCCGGTTTCAGCAGCACAGAAGTCCATCCGCTGGAGAGTGGACGGTTCCGCAGCTTATATGGACTATCAGGGAAGACTCCATGCCAATGAGTATATTTCAAAAGATGAGCTTGTGACAGTGACTGCATTTTCAAGGGAGAACCGTTTTGTCCAGGATTCCATACAGTTCCTGATCAAGGCAGACCGGGAGGCTGTAGCGAAGGTGAAACAGGTGGAAGATCTTATTGATGCCATCGGTTCTTCGGACAAAGATGTGGTCTATACGGAAGAATGCCACAAGAAGATTCTGGCAGCAAGAAAGGCTTACGATGCCCTTGAAAAAGGTTCTGTGGCATACCGGAATGTTGATGCCCAGAAGGTAGACTATCTGGAATATGCAGAAGAGCGTTACAGTGAACTGGAGAAAAAGGCACCGAAGCCGACTGCCACACCAACACCGAAGCCAACCGCTACGCCAACACCTGCGGCAGGAGTGAAACAGTCAGCTGTCTCCGCATCTGCCATCAAGATTTCCTGGAAGCGGGAAGCTTCTGTATCCGGATACCGGATCTCCATTCAGGGAGGCAAGTTTAAGAAGAATACAAAGGTCGTTGATGTGAGCAGTAAAACCACCTCCTATACCATCAAGAAAGTCGGCAAACAGAAGCTGACAGCAGGAACTGCTTATAAGATCACAGTTACTTCTTTATATAAGAAAGGGAAAAAGACAGTGACCGGACGCCAGCAGGTTCTGAAAAATGCGTATACCCTGCCATCTACACCAAAGGCTACTTCCGTAAAGAAAGGAAAAACAAGATGCCTGAAAGTATACTGGAAGAAAGTTTCCGGTGTCAGGGGATATGAAGTCCAGATGAGCACCAGTAAAAAATCCGGTTACAAGACTATAAAGGTGGTCAATGCAAAGACTTCTGCATATACGGTATCAAAACTTAAGAAGAACAAAGGATACTATTTCCGCATCCGGTCCTTGAAAGTGATCGGCGGAAAGAAGGTCTACAGTTCCTGGTCCAATATTGTGGCAGGGAAGAGCAGGTAACAGGGGATTTCTGTGGAAAAAATTTTTGATTGAGAATATTGGTGCTTTTGTGTATAATAGAAAATCAGGACTATACAGATTAAAAGAACGAAGGTAGACACTATGAAATTTTATCAGTTAAAAATAGCAAGAAAAGGAACGAAACCTCCTGTATGGAGGCGATGTCTGGTGCCGGCGGACATTACTTTTGACAGACTGGCAGATATTCTGGAGAATATTCTTCAGTATGAGACTTCTGATCTGTATGAATTTGAATTTTTCCAGAAAAAAGTTCAGGTAAGAAAATCTGCAGCAGAAGAGAAATCCAGATTTGAAGTGATTACTGCAGAAACAGAGATCAACAGCTGGATGGAAAGCGAAAAGTGGTTTACTTTTCGTGTAAATGATCCGGACAGAGAACTGCCCCAGTACAGAGCAGACATTGAAGAGGTGATCGCCAATACAGAAATCGGCAAAGGAGAAAACAAGTTCCCTCTGCTGTGGCCCATGATCATTAAGAGCAGCGAACCGGATGACGACGAATTCTGGTCAGATCCAAAAGAAGTAAATACCAGACTTGGTCAGAAATTTATGATGAGCGTAGAGACGGCTGCCAATGCCCTTGGTGTGACCAGAGATCCTAAGGTAAAGGATTACCTGGCTGCTTTTTCCAGAGAGGAACTGGATAATCAGGCAAAAGAACTGGAAATATCCGGAGAAGGTCTGACGACAGAAGAACTGGCAGAAAAGATTGCAGAAAAGATTCTTACACCGGAAGTTATGGAAGAGAAACTTCTTCTTGTGGACGATCACCAGATAGAAGTTTTTGAAGATGCAATGAGTAAGAAGTGCTTTGTTCCCACAGAAACAGAGTGGACAGCTCTGGACTGGGCAGGAGCAGCAGGATATTTTGTTGCATACAGCGATGACAAGGGAGAGGTCCCCAGAGAAGTAGTGGATGTATATGCAAAGGTTAATACACCGGAATTCCAGGATCGTCGCAGAAAGATCGGATGGATGCTGGATTGTGAATCTTTCCTTGGATTTGTTTATGCGGTGGCACCGGTGAAACTTATGCATCAGATCTACAGCAGCCGTCAGGGATTTGAAGTAGATATGGATGAATTCCTTGAGATTTTTAACAGCATTGATGAGGAAGTAAATATCTGTATCATCAGAGATGACAAGATGCTTTACAAAGCAGTTCTGGAAAATAATCTTTACAGAGAAATTGAACGTGTACAGTATGGCAATGAATTCTATATTCCTTCACCAGAAGAAGTACAGGATTATGTGACCAATGGTTATCCTTCCAGAGAACCGGCTTATCATGCTGTTTTCAAGTTTATGACTGAGGAAATGCATAATACAAAAGAACGGGCAGATTATCTCCTTTATATTATTTATAAGGAATTTTCCATGAATGGAATGCTGTCCGATATTATGGATATTTTCAAAAAAGAAAATGTAGTGTTTGAGTCAGATGATCAGATGAAGAAATTCACTTCCCTTCTGGTAGATGCCAACAATAATACCAGAATGCTGGATTTCAGAGGTCACACACCAAAGGAAAAAGGTCATGTGGCAGTTCCGATGCAGCCGAAGAACACCCCTGTAACAGCACCAAAGAAGATTTACCCCAACGATCCATGTCCGTGTGGCAGCGGTAAGAAATACAAGAAGTGCTGTGGAAGAAATAAATAAAATAAACCATATAACAACAGCGGTAGGAGTTCTCCTACCGCTGTAATATTCCTGAAATTATTATAGCTTTTCCAGATATTTTATTCTGTCTTCTTTCGGAATTTTTAATGCATCCATAGCCTGCTCTACAGTCCAGTTCATTGTAACCATAAGAGTCTGTATAGAGGATAAGATTCCTTTTTGAATTCCCCTTGCTTCTACACCTTTGCTGAGATTACACATTTCTGACACCTGCCACTCAAAATGTGTTTAAATATACTCAAACACATCGAGAAATTGAAGTCCTTGCAGATACTTCTTA
>URXG01000122.1 GCA_900551715.1 uncultured Blautia sp.
GTTTATTGAGAAGTGTTTAAATAAGTAGTTTTTAGCTTTCTTTCAGAGAAAAAATCTCCCGCAAATTGCTTTGATATACAATTTGCGGGGTTTTTATTTGTTCAATATGTTAGTCTTCAAAAATAGTTCCTTTTCGGAATCCTTTCTTCACTACTATGGGATCTGCTGACTTCTCACAGTTCGTTGTTACTAGGCTAACGGAACCTCTTTGAGACCTCCACGCTTAAGGTGCACACCCTTTCTTCTCATCTATTCTCCACATTTACTCGTACTTCCAGCAACTTTTGGACTTCATCTTCTTTTGCAGACTTATCCGTATTTCCAATCCTTATATGTGATTTCTGTCCGTCGGGCCAAGAATTTGCTTACAGCTTTCTTCAGATTCCACCTCGCGATGGACCCTTGCTGTTCAGCTATACACTTCCTCGTTGCCTAGGCGTGTTCAGGACTTTCACCCGTTAGAGCGCGCCCATGGCGCGCAAACAAAAAGAAGACCAGACTTTTACGTCCAGCCTTCTTAACCTTTTTAATAATAAACTACTTATTTTCCAGTGTTGTTCCTTTTCTGAAATTCTTACAACTCTTCATATATTTCATTCCGAAGTAATAAACAAGTCCTGTAGGAATTGTTGCTGTAAAGAATGAAATATTTACATTCAGAAGTCCGATTACAGCTCCGATTGCAATTGCAAGAATTGCTGCCCAGTTGACACCTGCATGATTTCCATTATCATCATAGAGATCATCCAGATACTCTGGTGTGATTTTTCTCTTATGAAGAATGAAGAAATCTGTAATCAATACTGCAAAGATCGGTCCGAAGAATGCAGTGTAAATCTTACTGAATAATGCAAGTCCTGCTGCTGAGCTGTCACTTGTCAAGATCCATGGGCAAGTACATACTGCCAGGATACCGATTAAGATAACTGCTGTCTTATGTTTCATCTTGAATGCATCCATAAATGCGTATGCAGGTGGAATTACATTACTTGCAAGGTTTGTTGTAAGCTGTGCAAAGATGATGAATCCAAGTGTTACGATCATTACGACTTTGTTGTCTACCATATCGGCAAAAGCATTGATTGGGTTTGCTTTTCCAGTTGCTGTAGATGCCATAGCACCGATAACTCCAAGAAGTACAGTAGCTGGTACCATAGATAAGAAGTAAGAACTTCCACGTTTCACTGTAGAATATCCACCTTTCATCTCACGGGAATAGTCACCAGCATTCAGCATAACTGTAGTACTGTTACCAAAGAATGCAATGATTGCTGCGATAAATGGCATTCCCCATGTTCCAGACTTATTAATCAGTTTCTCACTTACAACATCGCCATACTGTGTAATGCAAAGGAATAACAGGTAAATCATAGCCAGAGAAATAACAACTCCTCCGATATTTCCAACCCATTTTGCACCTTGGAATCCTTTGATTGATAACAGGATCTGGATAATCTGGAATAAAATGAAGAATAACCAGATATTATCATATCCAAATAATGCTTTTGAAATATTGTTGATTGCTGCTCCTCCAAGCCATGTCTGATAACCGTACCATACGATAGCCGGAAGTCCTCGAATCAAACTTGGAATTTTGTTACCTTTTGTTCCAAATGCACTTCTAAGCTGAACTGCATACGGTGCACCAGTCTTGTAACTAAACTGGTCATTCATTGCGATACCTACAACGAGGATCATAGATCCAATTGCTACTGCGAGGAATAACTGCAACAGGTTCAGTCCTGCTTCCATCTGTGCAGATCCCATTGCCAATGTTCCGATAGAAATACATCCACCAAGCCAAAGCATTGTGTTGGATCCCCAACCCATGATTCGATCTTTCTCAGGAATTGGCGCAAGGGAGTTTGTTTCTTCCTGTTTTACTTCTTTGTTTACATCACTCATGTTCTCTCTCCTATTCGTGTTCCTATGTGTATTCGTTTATTTTACCGGTGTTACATATTCGCCGTATCCGATTGCTTCATCTTTGTACATGCCATCCTGAGCAACTACTTTACCTCTGATCATTGTACATACTGGAGTTCCTTTTCCTTCCAGTCCATTGAAGCAGGAAACATGTCCTTTTGTAAGCAGTTTCTCCTGCTCACATTTCCATGTCTTTTCCGGATCAACGATTACGATATCACCGTCAAAACCTAATTCAAATGCTCCTTTACGTCCATAGAGTCCGAATACTTTTGCCGGATTATAATCCATAACCTTTGCAATCAGACTTGGGCTTAAGCCTTTTTTATGAACAACCATATCGAACATCATTGGTAAGAAGAACTGGATTGAGTTAAGTCCTCCCCATGCATGCCAGATATCTTTTGTTGCATTATCTTTTTCTTCATCTGCTGCTGGAGAATGGTCGCTTCCTACACAGGAAAGTGTTCCATCTAAAACGTAATCCCACAGCTTCTCCATATCTTCTTTCTTACGCATCGGAGGTGTACATTTTGCCGGTGCACCTTTTTCAAATACAAAATCTTCTGTAAATCCAAGGTAATGTGGACATGTCTCAGCAGTAATCGGAAGTCCTTCATGGATTGCATCCTTAACAACCTGAGCTACCATCGGGTGGCTGACATGGCAAATGTGTACGCGTCCGCCAGTTGCTCTAGCCATATCAATAACATTCTTTGTAGCAACATATTCTGTCCATACGTCATGAGAATCCAGGAAGTCACGAATCTTCTCTTCGTTTGTTCTTCCTTCTTTTGCTTTTGCTTCTTTTTCTCTCTCAAGAACCTGTCCATATTCCTCACAATGGAATCCACAAAGTGCTCCATACGGTTTTAAAATTTCAAGAGCTTTACGAACATTTCCCATGTTAACTGTCGGGAACAGATCACCGTTTGGACATGTAAATCCTTTAAATGCTGCAACTCCACAATTGTGAAGATCTACAAGATCATTCATATTATTCTTTACTGAGTCCGGTTTGTCATCATAATCTCCTACGATTCCTCCCCAAAGTGCATAATCAACTAATGAGTGTTTGCTAATTTTTCCAAGCTTCAGGTCAAAAATCTCCTTATTCATAAGAGATGGATCATTATTAAGTGGCATATCAATCAGTGTTGTACACCCTGCAACAACTGCTGCTCTTGAACCTGTCTCAAAATCCTCACGATACTCAAATCCTGGCTCATTCAGATGTGCATGACAGTCGATGATACCTGGAAATACATAATTTCCTTTTGCATCAATCACTTCTTTTGCATCTACCGGTGCTCCCTTTGCAAAAAATCCTGCATACTTTCCGTCCTGGATTGCAATGTCTGCCTCGTAGATACGATCTGGTGTTACAAGTTTTCCGTTCTTCACTAAAACATCATACATATTCATGTTCCTCCTTAAAAATTGAATCA
>URXG01000123.1 GCA_900551715.1 uncultured Blautia sp.
TAAATACAGATGCAACCGCTGGCTTGCTAAGGGCTGTTTCCATGCCCATCACCGCGTACGGGCAGCCTGCAAATGTCTGCCCGCTTGTTCTTACAGATAAATAATCAAAGATTTCTTCTATAAAACTTTCCCAGTCATTTCTCTGAGAACTGCTTTGAAATTGTTCCAGTAAGATTTTTTGATAGTATTCCGTCACTGCTGATGCCAGATCATCCTTACTTTTGAAATAAAAATAAAAAGATCCTTTTGGAAGGCCGGTTTGTTTTAGAATTTCGCTGATTCCAGTGGCAGAATACCCATTTTTCCAAAATAATTCAGCAGCACATTCGAACTTGCTATTATGGATAGTGAACTACTCGGCAACTGAGTTATCAGAGCATCTGAAATCTGGCAGGGTACCGTCTTTTTTCAGGGTGCGTCCATAACACCAATAAAGATGGTTGACTTTATAATATATTCTTTTTATAATAATTTCATAAAAAGGGTGCAGCGTGGCACATGGACAGGAATGTCTGTGTGCTTTTTTTTATTCTTGGGTTATGGAGGGAAAATATGGCAGCTTTTGAGAGAATTTGTTCGGGGATTCCGGAAATGGATCAGGCACTGGATAATATCCGGCTGGGGGATAATGTAGTCTGGAGAGTTTCAAATCTCCAGGAATTTAGGTATTTCTGCGAGCCTTATATAGAGCAGGCAATCAAGGACAATAGAAGAATTGTATATTTTCGATTTGCCAGTCATGAGCCGCTGGTAAAAGAATATCCACAGGTAGAACGTATAGAAAGTCCCTTATCACACAGGTTTGAGGATTTTACTGTGAAAATACATAAAATTATTGAAAAAGAAGGCTTTGATGTATTTTATGTATTTGACTGTCTTTCAGAACTTCAGACAGCCTGGGCAACAGACCTGATGATGGGAAATTTCTTTCGTGTTACGTGTCCGTTCCTTTTTACACTGGATACAGTTGCATTTTTTCCGATTATCAGGGGAAAACATTCTTTTCATGCAGTAAAGAAAATATTAAATACTACACAGTTGCTTCTGGATGTCTATTCTGACAGGAGAAACACATACGTCCGTCCTGCAAAAGTATGGAACAGAGATTCGGAAACCATGTTTCGACCACATATTTATAACAGAGAAACAGGTGCATTCCGTCCGATCCTGGATGGAGTACAGTCCAGCCGTTTTTATCAGGTTCTTGATAAATTTCAGAGAACAGGTGAAGAGCAGTTTACGGATTCCTGGAATCGTTTTTTCAACACAGCAAAAATGTTATATGACAATCATATGAACACAGATGATGCCTGTAATACCATGTGTAATATTATGATGACCAGAGATGAAAAGATGCGTTTTATGGTGAAAAAGCACTTTACGCCACAGGATTATTTTAATGTTCGAAATCATATGATCGGAACAGGTATGATTGGTGGAAAAGCATGTGGAATGCTGCTTTCCAGAGCAATTGTCCGAAATCTGGCACCGGACATTGATGAGGTGCTTGAACCTCATGATTCCTTTTTTATCGGATCTGATGTTTATTATACTTACATTGTAGATAATGGATTCTGGGATATCCGTGTTCGTCAGAGAGAGGAAGAGGAATACTTTCCGCTGGCAGAAGAATTTGCACAGAAACTGAAAAATGGTGTTTTTTCGGAAGAAATGCAAAATCAGTTTCTGCATATTCTGGAATACTATGGACAGGATCCTTTTATAGTACGCTCCAGCAGTATTCTCGAGGATGGTTTCGGCAATGCATTTGCAGGAAAATATGAGTCAGTTTTCTGCGCCAACAGGGGAACTCTGGAAGAGCGTCTTCTGGAGTTTGAAAACGCAATAAAGACTGTATATGCCAGTTCCATGAGTCTGTCGGCACTGGATTACAGAAAGCGGAGAGGACTTGACAAACGGGATGAACAGATGGCACTTCTTGTACAGCGCGTTTCGGGTTCTTACTATGGATCTTATTATATGCCATGTGCAGCGGGAGTTGGGTACTCTTACAGCCCTTATAAGTTTTTAGAGCAGATCGATCCAAAAGCAGGAATGCTGAGGCTGGTTATGGGTCTTGGAACAGCAGCAGTGGACCGCACGGAAGGCTCTTATCCCCGGCTTGTTAGTCTGGATATGCCACTGGCAACAAGTTGTACAACCATTGCAGAGAAACATCAGTTTTCGCAGCGGAAAGTAGAAGCAGTGGATACCTCAGGACACTGCGTGAGACAAATGTATCTGGATCAGATCGAAGGATTCCTTCCGGAATATCTTGCCAATATTCTTCTGGATCATGATTTTGACGCAGAAAGATCATTCAGAGAGAGGGGAATAAACAGATCCGTTCGTTTTATTACGTGCAGTGGTATAGTAAAGAACCAGATTCTGATGAAGCAGATACAGGATATTATGCAGCTGCTCCAGAAAGAATATGAATATCCGGTTGATATCGAATTTACGGTGAACCTTTCGGAAACAGGAGAATATTCCATAAACCTGTTGCAGTGCCGGCCACTGAAGGTGTTTAAGGATATCGGAAAAGCAAAGATTCCGAAACATATTGCAGAAGAAAAAATAATTCTTGAGAATGTGCATTCTTCGATGGGACTGTCCAGAAATGTGAAAATCGATCACATTGTTCTGGTTGATCCGATTGCATACTATAATATGCCGTATGTCAGAAAGCCAAATGTGGCGAAACTGATCGGAGCAATAAACTGGAAATACAAAGGAAAAAATAAGCATATGCTTCTTATGGTTCCGGGGCGTATAGGTACATCTTCTCCGGAACTTGGTGTTCCGACAACTTTTGCAGATATCAGTGAATTTGAAGCAATCTGTGAGATAGAAGAGAAAAAGGCGGGATATAATCCGGAACTATCGTATGGAAGCCATATTTTTCAGGATCTGGTAGAAGCAGAGATATTGTACACCGCAGTATTTGCCAATGAAAAAACGTTACGGTTTGCACCGGAAAAACTGGCAGAATATCCTGATATTGTAAGTTTGTTTACGGAGGATCCTGAGTTGAGGCAGGTTGTTCATGTGTATGATATGAGCAAAGTATCATGCGAACTGTGTAATGATTTGCAGAACGAAAAGCTGGTACTTTATCAAAAGATATGAAATACGTTACTGTTAAAATTGGGATTATCCAATGGCTTGACATGAAGCAGTTTTGGCTGTAGGTGGGATCAGATGTACAGTACGAACTCGTTTAGAAGAGTATTTTAACATAATATATAGCAAGAATTCTCCTTCCTCTACAGGTGGGAGATGAATTGTAGATTTGAGCATAAATGCTCATAAATAACCCATAAATCCCATA
>URXG01000124.1 GCA_900551715.1 uncultured Blautia sp.
ATACTATGAGCAGCAGAATCGAACAGATTATTGATGAAATTGATGAATTTATAGACAGCTGTAAATTTCAGCCTTTATCTGCAACCAAAATTATTGTCAACAAAGAAGAGATCGAAGAACTTTTAAGAGAACTTCGTCTGAAAACACCTGATGAGATTAAACGTTATCAGAAGATCATCAGCAACAAAGACGCAATCCTTGAGGACGCCCAGGCCAAAGCAGATGCAATTATCGCTGATGCACAGGCCAAAGCACAGGAGCTGGTAACACAGCATGAGATCATGCAGAAGGCATATGCACAGGCTAATGATACCATCAATGCAGCCAACAAACAGGCACAGGAAATCCTGGATTCTGCAACACAGGATGCCAACAGTATCCGTCTCAGTGCAATCACCTACACAGATGATATGATGGCTAATATCGGTTCTGTACTGAGCCAGACACTGGAAGATGCCGGCGGCAAGTACAAGGGATTTATTGATTCTCTTCAGAGCTGTCTGGAAGTTGTTAACCATAACCGCCAGGAACTGGCTCCACAGACTGCACAGGCAGCAGCAATTACCGGTTCCTACCATGAAGAAGAACCAGAGCAGGAAGATGACGATCTTTTAGATGATCTTGGAGAAAACTAAGCTCAGCCCTGCAGTAAAGAAAGCATTTATCAGCTTCCCTTCCATATAAAATCTGAAGGGAACTTCTTTATGAAGGAGACTTCTGGTTTGTGCCATAACGCAGAATCCTCCAAAAGAAGTCAGCGTCAGCGCACAGAAACTTTTCTGATCAGATGAAAGCGTAGAGGCAGCAATCTGACAAAGTCCTGTAGTCAGTTCTACAGACCCAAGCATCAGATACCCTGCCGGGCTATCTGGTTTCCAGTAATGTCTCAGACAGGATATAACAATTGAAAACAGAAGTATGTATCCCCCAAGGCGGGTAATTGTTTCAAATCCGTTCATAATGGAGGTATCCAGAAGGGCTCCCTGTGAGCTGGAGATGGATGCCTCTTTTTTTGACTCTGTAACCTTTTTATCTGAAAATGTATGGTTCCTGTATACCAGAAACCGAAAGAACAACATAGTCAGAACACTGGACAGAAACAGAACCCCATATACATACCTGACAGAGAACTGATCTTCAAGACAGATTTTTATCAGATATGTACTAATGAATGCAGGACTTGCACAACTTGCAAAAGTCAGAAGATATTCTGCTTCTCTGAGGCTGATCTTATGCGCCCCATACAGATCCGATGTGATCTTGGCACCCATAGGATAACCGCAGAGAATTCCCAGCAGACAGGCATAGGCACCACAGGAAGATACTCCCAGCAGTAACTGCCATACCTTCTGAAAAGGATGGAGGATTTTTTCTATACTGCCTTTTTTTATCATAGCATCTGTCAGAATAATAAACGGAAGGAGAGCAGGGATCAGTGTATTCAGCCATAATCCCATGCCTTCTCTGGTGGCAATCAGTGCCTCTTTGGGATACCGGATCAGATATCCCAGCATAAAAAAAATGATCGCTGTTAAAAATCCCTTTTTCATTATCATTTACTTTTTTTCTTAATCCTATGATACATATCAGACAGATATGTTAGCAAAAATGTTGTTGTCGATACAGGAGCGACAGATCAAACCCCGTAAAATTACAGACTGTAAAACAAAACAAGATTATTAATGGAGGAAATCGAAAATGAGAGCATTAGAAAACTGTAAACCAGAAAGAGTCTTTTATTACTTTGAGGAAATCTGCAAAATCCCTCATGGTTCCGGAAACACCAGACAGATCAGTGATTACCTTGTTCAGTTTGCTAAGGACCATCACTTTGAATATGTACAGGATGATTCCAACAATGTTGTAATCTACAAACCGGGCACACCAGGTTACGAAAATGCCCCTGCTGTGATCCTTCAGGGACATATGGATATGGTCTGCGAGAAAAGACCTGATGTAGAACATGATTTTACCAAAGATCCACTGAACATCTCTGTAAAAGATGGATTTGTTACTGCCAACGGAACCACTCTGGGTGGTGATGACGGTATTGCCGTTGCTTACGGTCTGGCACTTCTTGACAGTACCGATATTCCACATCCTCCCCTTGAAGTCCTGATCACAGTAGATGAAGAGATTGGTCTTCTTGGAGCTGTTGATTTTGACTGCAGTGTTCTGAAAGGCAAAAGAATGATCAATATGGACTCCGAAGCAGAAGGCAGTCTCTGGATCAGCTGTGCCGGTGGACTTTCTGCTGTCAGCAGCATTCCTGTTCAGCGTCTTGATGGTGAAGGAGAAAAAATCCAGATCAAAATCTGTGGTCTCACAGGAGGGCATTCCGGTGCCGAAATCGACAAAAAACGTGCCAATGCCAACGTTCTCATGGGGCGTTTCCTTTACGGACTTCAGACTGTTGTAGATTATGAGATCGTCTCACTGGAAGGTGGTCAGAAAGACAACGCCATTACCAGAGAAGCTGTGGCAGAAGTTCTCATAAGAGAAGAAGATACTGCTGAAACCGTATCTTATGCAGTTCAGGTACAGAGTGCCCTTCGTGAAGAATATACAGGCAGTGACGAAAATATTACCATAGAGATCACAGAAAAGGGCATCTCTACCGAAAGAGTCCTTCATCCTACAAGCAGAGAAAAAATTCTCTTCTATCTGATGGAAATTCCTTTTGGTATCCAGAAAATGAGTGGAATCATTGAAGGTCTGGTAGAAACCTCCACCAATATCGGTATTGTCAAACTTTATCAGGATGAATTCTTTGCAAGCTCCGGTGTAAGAAGTTCTGTAGAAGCAGCAAGGGATGCTTTATCCGACAAAATCCGCTATCTGACTGAATTCCTTGGCGGTGAATATAACACCCAGGGTGCTTATCCTGCATGGGAATACCGCAAAGAATCTCCACTTCGTGACAAGATGGTTTCTGTTTATACAGATCTTTATGGGGAGGCACCACAGGTGGTTGCCATCCATGCAGGTCTGGAATGCGGCCTGTTTTACAAAAAGATAGAGGGTCTGGACTGTGTTTCCCTCGGACCTGATATGAAAGCTATCCACACTTCAGAGGAAGTTCTGGACATTGCCTCTACAGAACGTGTATGGAATTACCTTGTAAAAATTCTGGGCAAACTGAAAGACTGACCACAGAAATATTTTAAAATTTTTTCATACAGAGAACCTGCCACCTACATGACCTGCCACTGGCAGCTCATTACGGATGC
>URXG01000125.1 GCA_900551715.1 uncultured Blautia sp.
CAACGGTTTCCTTTGAAACCTTCCCACTGTGAAAAGTTTTTCATTTTTGCACCTCTCTAAAATAGAATTTATTCCGCGTATGTCCCGTCTAACTTTTCTCCTAAAAGAAAAATAAGACCGGAATCTTATTATAGTTACATGTGAACTCTCCCTCGTTCACGCCGCTAGTTTACACTATAGAAAGTACCCTTGTCAATTAATTAACGCATGCTTTTAATTTTGTACAATTTATAGTTGTTTTTTGAAACTATTTATCAATATATTGTATTTTTACGAGTGCAACACTAATTTTTTCGACTTCTGCCGCAGTTCAGTTATTTCCTATCTATATTTGAAATTTTCTTTATAATAGCAGTTTTCGCTGCATCCATATGGAAAAAGTTCTTCTTTCAGATTCTGCCAGTAGATAACATTCGAGTCAGATACTTCCAGAATACTCAGAGCTCTCCGAAGATTCCGAATATCTTTTTCCATAAAGTCTGTATAGTTTCCTCTGCCAACCAGTTTGAGGTGTGTGATCCCTGCTTCCTGCAACTGATATAACGCACACAGTCCGCAGCCCGTCTCGCCGCAGAGATAACCGTTGGTGTCCTGTGAAATACTTTCCGGCAGCTCCTCTCCGGTAAAATCAATTGTTTCTTGGTTTTTTTCTTGTTTCCATTTGTTGAATTTTGTCGATTCTTGTACTTTTCTCGTACTCATAGCTCCCAATCGATACGGTACACGACACAGATATCCCATCTCATCGCAATGAAGGGAATTGCAGAATGCTCCGGTAAACTGGCAGAGCTCGTTTAAAATAAATGCTTCAAATTCCACCCTGCTCTGTTCCGGCATTACATTTTGTACATGCCCTGACTGCTCCGTTTCTGTTATTCTTTGATATGCGATAATACTTTGCATATCTTTTATCGTATTCTTTCTGTGAAAGATCACACGTTTCAGTTTCAGCTTCTGAAAGAAATCCACCATGCCCCGATTTACTTCCGCTGTTTCCCCGCTAAGATGAATTTCACAGTCGATATTGTTCTGTCTTAAATACAGAATCAGCGCCGGATCCGCAATAATATAGCTATGAAACCCAATCTCCATACACCTCTTTATGATCTCAGCAATCTCCGGATACTGCTCTGGAATATAATAAAGAGAATTAAACGTCAGATGTACCGGCCTGCCATATTCTTTTACCATAGCAGAAAGGATCTCCATTTCACTGAATGAACCAATCTGTACATTATAAGCCAGCACCTCTCTTCTGTTGAGCGGCATAACTGTCCCATATTTCTTTGCCCACTCATAAGGCACATACCCACTGAAAAATTCGTCCGCTCCTGCCCTCACAAAACGCTCGTACTCTTCCACCGATCCCAGTCCCGCTGTAATCTTCATTCGCATTTTCCTCATCGTTATCTTATTTTATTGTTCCTGTCCATCTGGTCTGACACCCCTTATGACAGTCCCAATACCAGCCGGTCGATTCCTGCTGTTACATATGCTTCCAGTTTTTCAGGATGTTTCAGTACTTCTGTATCTACTCCAAACAGTGAATTGTATCTTCCCGTCATATGCAGATGTTTTGGGTACAGCACCATATTCCGTTCGCAGAAATAAGGACAGTTCGTCACCAGTTTCTGTTTTCCTCTCTCACCATCCGTACAGATTGCGTGCAATGGACAGTACTGGGAGGTATTGGTCTGATAAAAAGGAAAATGCAGACTGTTTTTTTCATTCAAAGTGCCCGGAAAGTTTTGTGCATATCCACAGGATTCCCATTCATAACGCCAAATATTACATTCTTCTCCAAGAAATTTCCTGTAAAATTCTGCATTCAGACTGTTCTGCTCATATAAAATCCGGCCGCCTTTTTTATAACCCATCCGTGGATCTTTTTTTCGTTTATTAAGAAGCGTTCCCAGAAGTGGTGTCATTCGTTTCGGATACTTTCGCAGAATTCCCACCATTGCCCAGTCATTGACAACAACCTCTACTGTGGTCTGTCGCTCTTTGCACCAGTTATCCACTTTTGCCAGCAGCTCGTCCGTTGTTTTCAACATATCCTCACGGATATATGTGTATGCAAGTGTGATGGAAATATTTTCTCTCTGTGCTTTTTCCATCATTTCAAACAGACATCTCTCCTCTGGAAACAACAGATGGCAGAACTGATTTCCTATATACAATCTGTCTGGGGCGATATCTGACACTGCCTGTGAAAATCCATTCTGAATCCAATAATTTTCCATGAATGCGGAAATATCTTCTTTCAGATACGCCTGATACAATTCCGGGTGGTCCAGCTCGAACGCGACTTCCGATACACGATTTATAGCTTCTGCCAGTTTATTTACCGGCACATCCTGAAACCACTCTTTCTTCTGCTGCTCCAGACCTTCTGCAAAAATTTCATCTTTCTCTGCCGGATAACCGGTCAGTTCTTCAGCCAGTTCTGCATCATCACATTCTGTTTTCAGGCGAATATATCTGCTGTAACGGGCGACAAGTCCCTGCACTTCTTTTCTGAAATCTTCCTGCTCTGTAAATGCAGAATACACCGTATAAAATTGTTCCTGCTGCTCTTTCTGTATGCAAAATTCCTTTACCTGAATCTCCCGATACGCAGAATCATTACTGTTATAAAAACAGATTCGAAACTGTCCGACATCCGCAATCTCCTGTTGCAGCCGGAATTTAAACCCGTTTTCTGCCAATTCAATGAGCCGAATTTCTTTATCATCTGCAAAACCGGCCAGCAGCCCGAATGGAATCATGGATATTCCGTTTATCTTATTTTTGTTCATTTGCAGTATCTCCATAAAAATCAACTCACAAGCAGATTTCTGTGTTCTACGGATGTGGAAAATACAATCTTTGCGGTTTCTTTTGTTTGCGGCAAGTATAGCACCCTGCTTCTGGTCGGTCAAGCAACGGCTTAATAATTTTAACATAACATAGCAAGAATTCTCCTTCCTCTGTAGGTGGGAGATGAATTGTAGATCTGAGCATAAATGCTCAAAAGAATTTTGCAAATAAAAAAAGAAACGCTTGTTCTGGTGACGGGTTTGTATTATAATGGAACAGAAAGAACAAAATGTTCAGAAGAAATGATTGAAATCATTTATCAATACGTAGAAATAAGGTGAGGAAAATAAATCGGGCAGTAAAAATAAGAATCTATCCAAATGCAG
>URXG01000126.1 GCA_900551715.1 uncultured Blautia sp.
TTTATCTCTGTTCATATAGGCAAGTACTTCAAATCCATCCATTTTGGGCATAATAATGTCCAGCAGAACCAATGAGATTTCAGTTCCATACTGCTCCAGCATCTCCAGGGCCTCATTTCCATCACAGGCTTCCAGAATCCGGTATTCTTTTCCCAGAATTTCCTTGAGTATCTCGCGGTTCATTTCAGAATCATCAACGACCAGAAGCTGCGGCAGATTTCTTTTTTCCATCTCATCTGTATTTTGCTTCAGATCCCAACGGGTCACTACTGTATTTTTATGCCCCTTGGCCATATACATAAGTCTGTCTGCTTTGGTGATTGCTTCCTCCATCCTGCCGTGGGTAAACATAGCTCCACCAATGCTCACTGAAAGGATCAGACGATTAAAGCCGGGGATATGCGTCTCATGAATCTTCTCCTGGATCATGCGAAGCTTCTGAGAAAAAACCTCCTTCTCAATTCCAGGCAGGATCAGCAAAAATTCATCTCCTCCATAGCGCACCAGAATATCCGTGCGGCGAATATAATGCCGAATCACCTTCACTACGGTTGTCAGTACCAGATCTCCTCCATCATGACCATAAGTGTCATTGTATAATTTGAAATCATCCAGATCAATAACCGCAATTCCGGCATTCACAGACATATCCTTGACTTTTTCCTCAAAATATCTGCGATTATATGCCCCGGTCAGCACATCCTTATACAGCTTTTCACTATATACAGTCAGTTTTCCTGCCAGCTTTTCGTACCCTTCTTTATCAGTCAGTGTATTCTCATCCAGCTTTTTCAGCATTTCCATTACATAAGGCTCACCATCTATTTCCAAATACTTTGCAAACACCTGGTACATGTCGGAATCAAGAAATTCAATCTTGGATGTCTGTTTCTTTTCATCCAGTGCTTTAAGAGAAATACAATTATCACATCTTTTATTTTTATTCCAGAAAGCATAACACTGACAAAGATATTTTTTTCCTGCAAGCTTACTTTCCATTCCGGCAGCCTGCAGATCACTGCCCTTCAGAAGACGGACTATATCAAAAATCTCCCGGAGCACTTCCATTTTATTCTCTGCTTCCTGCATTGTTATTTGTTTCCACTCGATCATTATTCCCAGCCTCTCACGAACACCAGCTTTTTTCTGCGATATAAACTTGTATTATTATATCACTTACCTATTACGCAGCACAATAAGAATAATTTTTTTCTTAGTTTCATAAATATTCGCAAAAGAAGCTCTATATTTTCGAACAATCATAAAAAGTACCGGCCTTCCGGTTATTAGATTTTCAGATCTGATTTCCGGAGGTCGGTACTCATTTCACGTACAAAACGTTTTTTTTATTATTTTATTATTTACCAGATTTTGGAATCCACTGCTGCTTTTTCAATCGCAAGTCCCTTCATATATCTTTCCATAAAGGAATTAAATCCTGCTACACCTTCTGGTTTCGGATCCAGAGTACTGCTTTCCTGGTCTGCAAATACCTTATTATTAAGGAATGCTTCCAGAGTTTCACCTTCTTCTTTATTTACAAGATAGGATGCAAGAAGGGCAATTCCCCAGGCTCCACCTTCACCTGCTGTAGACATTACAGATACCGGTGCATTTACAGCGTCTGCCAGAATCTGCTGTCCAACGCCTTTGGTCTTGAATAATCCACCATGTCCAAGAAGACGGTCTACTTTTACGTTTTCTTTCTCAAACAGTAGGTTCAGACCTACTCTCATGGCACCAAGGCATGTATACAGATTATTTCTCATAAAGTTTGCAAGGTTAAATTTGCTTTCAGGAGAACGTACAAATAAGGGGCGTCCCTCTTCAAAGCCTGTCATATGCTCACCTGAGAAATAGCAGTAGGACAGAAGTCCTCCACAGTCCGGATCTCCTTCCAGTGCTTTATTATAAAGGGTTCCGAACAGTTTGTTCATATCTACTTCCATACCCATAGCTTCTGCAAATTCTTTGAACACATTTACCCATGCATTCAGGTCAGAAGTACAGTTGTTGGAATGTGCCATAGCTACCAGGTGTCCGGACGGAGTGGTAACCATATCAATTTCTTTATAAGGTCTGGAGAGTTCTTTTTCCAGAACAATCATAGCAAATACAGAAGTTCCTGCTGAAACATTACCTGTACGGACTGCTACACTGTTTGTGGCAACCATACCTGTTCCTGCATCACCTTCCGGAGGGCACATCGGGATTCCGGCTTTCAGTTTTCCTGTTACGTCGAGAAGTTTCGCACCTTCTTCTGTAAGAACACCGGCATCTTCACCTGCAACAAGGGCTTTCGGCATAATATCGCGAAGCTTCCATGAAAATCCATAAGGGGCTACCAGTTCATCAAATTTATCAACCATCTCCTGATTGTAATCAGCCTTTGTGGTATCAATGGGGAACATACCTGCTGCATCGCCGATACCCAGAACTTTCTTTCCTGTCAGTTTCCAGTGAACATAAGCTTCCAGAGTTGTAATATAGTCAATATCTTTCACATGTTCTTCACCGTTAAGGATTGCTTGATACAGATGTGCGATACTCCATCTCTGAGGGATGTTGTAGTTGAACAGTTCCATCAGTTTCTCGCTGGCTTCCCCTGTAATATTGTTTCTCCATGTACGGAATGGTACAAGAAGTTCTCCCTCTTTATTGAAAGGCATATATCCATGCATCATGGCGCTGACGCCAAATGCACCTACAGATTCCAGTT
>URXG01000127.1 GCA_900551715.1 uncultured Blautia sp.
CGTAAGTATCCAATATGTTATTCACACAAGGAGAATCTTTTATGAAAAAAGAAACAGTCCCAGTCAGAAATTCTTTACTTCTTTTGCTGACTGCAACCATCTGGGGCATTGCCTTTGTTGCCCAGAGTGTCAGTATGGACTACATCGGAGGATTTACATTTAATTCAATCCGAAGCCTTATTGGTTCACTGACGCTTTTGCCGGTCATCCTGCTTCTCAGCAAGCCAAAATCTGCCGAAGAAAAAAACAGACCACAGACATCGTCCAATCAGAAGATCCTGATCACGGGCGGTATCTGCTGTGGCATCATTCTCTGCCTGGCAAGTAATTTTCAACAGTTTGGAATCAAATACACAACTGTAGGAAAAGCCGGATTTATTACTGCCTGTTATATTATCATCGTTCCTGTAATCGGCATTTTTCTCAGAAAAAAATGCAGCCCGTTTATCTGGATCGCTGTCATTCTGTCTCTGTGCGGTCTTTATCTTCTTTGCCTGACCCCGGGAGAGGGATTTGCTATTGGAAAAGGAGAACTTCTGGTTCTGGTCTGTGCTTTTCTTTTTTCCATACATATTCTGGTCATCGATCATTTCTCGCCTCTTGTAGACGGTGTAAAAATGTCCTGCATCCAGTTTTTTGTCTGTGGAATCCTTTCCGGTATCCCGGCATTACTTCTTGAAAAGCCGGATCTTACAGATATCCTTGCCGCCAAAGTTCCAGTTCTTTATGCCGGTATCATGTCCTGTGGTGTCGCCTATACCCTGCAGATCATTGGACAGAAAAATATGAACCCTACTGTAGCATCTTTGATCCTCAGCCTAGAATCCTGCATCTCTGTCATCGCCGGATGGCTGATTCTCGGACAGAATTTAAATAGCCGCGAAATTGGGGGCTGTATTCTGATGTTTGGTGCCATCATACTCGCCCAACTTCCACAGAAAGAAGCTTCCGTATAAAGTTTTCTGAATTTAACATTTGTTTTCAGCAAACAAAGAGGTCATCATGAGCAGTTTTGAAATAATTTCAACACTGCTCATGATGACCTCTTTCCAGTTCTTATCTTATTCAGGCAAGTACCTGTTTTCTACTCAAATTTCACCTTTCGCCTTCAGATGCTCTTTAATCTTCTCGAAGCTTTCGTCACTGACATCGTGCTCCATCTTGCACGCATCTGCTCTTGCGACCTCATTGCATACACCAAGTCCCTCCAGCATTTTGGTCAGAACTGTATGACGCTCATAAATTCGATTCGCGATCTCTGCTCCTTTTTCCATCAGTGTCACAGTTCCATAACGGTCCATGGCAATATATCCGTCTTCCCTGAGAAGTTTCATTGCATGACTGACACTTGGCTTGGATACCCCGAGCATGGTTGCAATATCAACAGAACGTACTCCGCCGCCTTTTCTGGATAAAACAAGGATTGCCTCCAGGTAATCCTCTGCTGATTCTCTGATTTGCATAAAAAATACCTCCCACACGGCTTATAATATCACAAAAATGCTCAAAGCACAACAAAATACGGGAATTCAAGATGATTGTTTTTCTCAGCTAACTATTTATCATCGCCCGTCAGACGGAGAATATCTCGAATCTCATCAACTTTCATATCCAATATGATTGCCAGCTCATCGATGGTAAAAGCATTTTTTTCATCTTCTCCATCATTCAGATCACGCACTGCATGCTCCAGTTTCTCCACACGCGCTACCAGACTGTCATCCTCGAATTTTCTCTGTGTCTGTTCTTCCAGAACAAGCTGGATTCCTTTGCGCATTTCACTCAGAAGCCACTTCTCATCTCTGCATTCATCACCGGCAGTTCCAAGTGCCTGGATCAGGCACAGATTCGCCTCCTGAATCAGATCGGCCAGCTGCATTTCTTCTATATTCATCTCAACAGCCATATCTGCCGCCGTTTTCATATAATAAGAAGTAAGTGTCTGAAGTGCCCTCTGATCACCAGCTGCCAGAGCTTCAAATACACTGTCAGCATCCACCTCATCAACAACCGGCAGTTCCTCCAGATAATTTTTAAGATAAGCTTCTTCTTCTGCTGTAAGAGGAATTTTTTTATGTTCAGGCTCCTTGGCTTCTTCTCCTGCCGTTTCCAGACCTTCAATGAGAATTCCCTGAGAAGTAAGATATTTTAATACACCCAGCAACTGGCTTTTGTCCAGGTCACACTCTTCAAATACCTGACGGATTTCGGCTGCATTTAACGCATTCCCATGTTGTCTGGCAATTTCCTGCACTTCTTTTAGTTTATTCTGAAACTCCTGTACATTCATCACAGTTCTCCTTTATTCCGACAGTTCATCTGTCATTATCTTATTAAGATCATTTAAACACACTGTTATTTTTCATTTTTTCTCCGTTTTTTATTGTAACATCCTTCTCTGTTTTTTCCAAGAAAATGTATCTCTTTTCTATAATTTTTACTCTTTTCGCAATAAAATATAAAACTTTTTTCCACCTGAAACCCCTGTAAAATCAATGTTTTTTAGGTCTTAAAACTTTTTTCGAAAAAAAGTTGAAAAAAGTTGTTGACATTTGCATATCACTATAATATAATATGTCTTGCGTTGAGCGACAAAGCCAAACGCAAACAATTAAATACCGTTAACGGGGTGTGGCTCAGCTTGGCTAGAGCGCCTGGTTTGGGACC
>URXG01000128.1 GCA_900551715.1 uncultured Blautia sp.
TAGAGCACTTCACTCGTAATGAAGGGGTCGTGGGTTCGAGTCCCATTTTCAGCTTATAAAAGTCCCTGAAATTTGTCTTTTCAGGGGCTTTTTTTCTGTATACATTTATGTACATACAATACCAGAAAAGTATGTTATGATAATCAAGTCATAAAGGAGATGATAACAGTGGATGATATAGAAAAAAGAATCATTCAGCTGATTGATGATAACAGGGAGAACATCATTACTTTTGCGGAAGATATAGAAGATCATCCGGAGCCTGGTTATCAGGAAGTTCGTACAGCAGCCAGAACAGCAGAGTTTCTCAGAGAACTGGGATATCAGGTGGAAGAGGGGCTTGCCCTTACCGGTGTCAAAGGAGAATGGCAGAAAGAAGGACCAAATATTACAGTAATCGGGGAGATGGATGCCATAGGTTGTCATACTCACCCCAAGGCAGATCCTGTAACAGGCGTGGCCCATGCCTGCGGTCATCATGCACAGATGGCAGCCATGTTGGGCACAGCCATAGCCATGGCAGATCCAGAAGTCCGGACCAGGCTGGGAGGCTCTCTTACATTTCTGGCAGTTCCCGCAGAAGAATATATTGACGCTGACAAAAGAAAGCAGCTAAAAAAACAGGATGTGGAATTCTGCTGTGGAAAAAGCGAAATGATCCGAACAGGAGTTTTTGACCATACAGATATTGCTATGACCACCCACGTCCATATGGTTCCTGTAAGAGAAGATTTTTATCTGGGAAATCCTGCCTGCAACGGTTATACAGCAGAGCGTGTTACAGTCAGGGGAAAGGCGGCTCATGGAGCCATTGATCCCTGGAATGGGGTCAATGCTTTAAGTATTACTACCAGTGCCATTCAGATGATGGGATTGATGCGGGAGACTTTCCGGGAGGAAGATCATGTGCGTCTTCACAATGTGATCCGCAAAGCAGGAGATGTGATCAACAGTGTGCCGGATGAGGCTGTTATAGAAACAAAAGTCCGGGCAGCTTCCCTGGATTGTATACAGAAAACCATGGATATGGTGAACCGGGCATATGACGGAGCTGCTTATGCTTTCGGAGGAACCATAGAAAGAGAAATCCTTCAGGGCTATATGCCGATCCTGCCCCGTAAAGCAGACGATGTGCTTATTGAGGCAGCTAAGGAACTGGATCTGAATTATCGTACTGTGGAGAATTGGGATTTTAATAATGCCTGTACAGATGTTGGGGATCTCAGCCACCTCCTTCCAGTAGTGAATTTCACTTTCAAAGGCTTTCAGGGGAAACTGCATGGTGCAGATTTTTGCATTACGGATAAAGAAAAAGCATATATTCTTCCAGCGAAACTGATGGCGCTTACTGCATACAGACTTCTGAAAGAAGATGGACAAAAAGCCCGGGAGATCAAAGATAGCTTTGAGCCTGTATTTAACAAAGAAGAATATGTGAAATATATAACACAACAGGAGGCGAGGCAGAAAAAATGACGAAAATTTGTCTGGAACTGAAAAATATCACAAAGTCTTTTACAAAAGAAGATGCAGTTCTGAACGGAATTAACCTTACGATCCATAAAGGTGAATTTATTACTCTTCTTGGATCTTCCGGATGCGGTAAGACCACTACACTCCGTATTGTGGCAGGGCTTGAGATGCCGGATTCCGGGCAGGTATTTCTCGATGGAGAAGATGTTACATTGCTGGCACCGGAAGCAAGAGATGTAAATACTGTTTTTCAGAATTATGCTCTGTTTCCTCATATGAATGTTGCTGACAATATCGGATACGGACTGAAACTGAAAAAAGTCCCAAAACAGGAAATAAAGAAAAAAGTAAAAGAGATGCTGGAACTGGTGCAGCTTCCCGGTTATGAAAAAAGAAAACCTTCAGAGCTTTCCGGTGGACAGAAACAGAGGGTGGCCATTGCCAGATCACTGGTGAATAATCCCAGGGTACTTCTTTTGGATGAACCTCTGGGTGCACTGGATCTGCAGCTTCGTCGTGCCATGCAGATCGAACTGAAGAAACTTCAGAAAAAACTTGGCATTACTTTTATTTATATTACTCATGATCAGGAAGAGGCTATCAATATGTCTGACAGAATTGCAGTAATGCGGGATGGCAGGTTTGAACAGATCGGAACACCGGATGAGATCTACAACCATCCAAAGACCAGTTATGTGGCAACTTTTGTAGGCAATGCCAATATTCTGAAAGGTACAGCAGAAACTACTGAGTTTGAGTAGTACGCGGTAGGCTAAAAAGCCTTTATTTACGGGCTTTGTC
>URXG01000129.1 GCA_900551715.1 uncultured Blautia sp.
ATAGAAAGAGTGGCATAAAGGGACTTCTTGTGCTGCTGACGATATTTTTTGTGACGGTTTCCTGCGTGGGAGCCGGAGCATCCGTAGTGATCATGAATAAAGGGGTCCGGCCTCTGGACAGCAAAAGCTACGTGGATTCGCAGAGTTTCAGAGACAGTGTTTATAATCTTTCACATACGATTGTCAATGCGATCAGTAACAGACATATTCTGGATCAGGCATCGGATGATGAGCTGGTCGATCTTGCTGAACTGAACCAGGGGACGGAGCTGACACACAAAAATACGTCCGGGCTTGCATACAGAGCGAAGGATTTGTATGACTGGGCAAAAAAATCATCCTGGGATCAAAGTGCCAATGTTCTGATCTGCCGTCAGCCGGACGGTAATAATTACTACATGTATTATAATGACTTTGCAGACAAGATCATCACAGGGGAACTGAAGTTTGTCTTTGGAAGCGAGGAAGGACAGGAAGAATATACAAAAGATATACTGTCCATGCTTTCGGGTAAGGAATATATCTATTATGGATACACTGATAACAGTATAGGAATCCGTAATGACGGAGTGGAATACGTTGCAGATGCAGAGGGCAATGTTGTTTACACAGACATATATAATTATGAGTCCAGCGGAAATAATGATGCTCCATTGAAGGAAGAATATAAGCCGGATGGAGCGGACGGCATTCTTGATGTTGTAAATAACAGTAAAGAATGGAAAGGGAACATCAGCAGAGCATATCAGTATTTATATGAGGCACTGGTAGAATACAGTGACGCATCATATGGTGAGAAAATCCTGAAAACATATACGCAGGGTGCGACAAATATCAACTATATGTATGTAGATACAAAGTCCGATAAAGTGTACAGTAATATAAATGGGGTCACTTCGGCAAATTATGAAAAAATGCTGGATAAGCTGACATCTGGTGCTGATCCTTTCATGCTCATTTCACCGGAGGTGCAGGACTGTATACTTGGTTTTACTAATGTTTCGAGCTGGACGGAATCTTACTGGCAGAGTATGATTGAGAATACCGGACTTGCCGGAGAAAATTATCTTTACTTTGTTTCTGTAGATAAAGATTTTCCTGTATTAGACAGAATCAAGCAGGAAAAACTGGCTTATGAGAAGTTTGAACCATGGCTGGTGCCGATCATGGTTGTTTCTGTGGCTGCATTTATTCTGGCACTCGTAGGAATTGTGATTCTGACAGTTGCAGCAGGACGAAACAACGAAGATGAAAAAGTACATCTGAATTTCTTTGACCGATGGTATACAGAGATTGCAGCAGGTATGATTGTTGTAATCTGGCTGATGGGACTTTCAATACTGATACGGGCAATGGATTCAGAAGAAATGCGGATAATCTGGGAAGTCATTGATTTCGGAATGATCGGCATTTGGACAGGATGCTGGTTCCTGACTGGCTGGCTCAGTCTGGTGCGTAGAATTAAAGAGAAATCATTATGGAGAGATTCACTTCTCAGACATGTGTTGCGGCTGCTAAAGAAAATCTTTTCAGGCATCGGAAATCTGGTGGTTTTCATGAGTAAAAATACCATCAGCAGAATAAAGATAGCTGCCGGGTTTGGATGTTTTGTATTTGCACAGATGCTGCTTGTTATATTGGGAATTGGAGCCGGTGCCATGCTTCCCCTGTTGCTTTTGCTTGTATTGGATGTGGCAGTACTTTACTGGCTGCTGAAAAAAGCCTGGGGAAGAGAACAGATTATAGGTGGACTGAAAAAAATCACAGACGGTGAGCTGCAATATAAAATTCCAACGGAAAAACTCTCCGGTGAGCAGGAAATGGTGGCGGATTATATTAACCATATCGGGGAGGGACTGGACGCAGCCGTAGAAAACAGCCTCAAGAACGAGCGGATGAAGACAGAACTGATCACGAATGTTTCACATGACATCAAGACACCGTTGACATCGATCATCAACTATATAGATCTTCTCAAGAGAGAAAATCCGGAAGATCCCAAGATCAGGGGGTATCTGGAAGTTCTGGAAAATAAGGCACAGAGACTGAAGGTTCTTACAGAAGATGTCGTAGAGGCATCCAAGGCAAGCACCGGAAATATCACACTGGAAATGACAGAACTGAATTTTGTGGA